>JAUXIK010000078.1 GCA_030620995.1 Candidatus Aegiribacteria sp. | reverse complement strand
ACTTTTGACAGTTCCATGAGAATGTAGTTAATCATAGACATAAAGTCAAGTATTATAGACATTATGACTTGAATACACTACACCTGTTACTACATGATGTGTCTATTTGAGAATTACGGTCTGATATCTCTATAGACAATTACTAAAGATTGTATACCAGCAAAAGTAACTGTTTCCGGGTTCAGTGTATTTGGAGAAGATCTCCCCTGAGCTTGTTGAGAAAGGGTAAAATCCAGTTTCCTTACGGCTGAAATCGCGCATCTATTCCTGCGGCTTTTTTACACTGTTGTATATTCACTCTTTCATCATTGTATGTTTATTCGGAAAGGGTATTCCATGTATTTAATCTTTGCAGTATTGATAGCCCTGTCCGGTGCCGATGGCATCGCATCGTCCGGTTATATGGAACCTGATCAGGTGCTCATTGACATAGTTGATGTTCAGTGGGCTCCATGGACCAGTGTTTCTCCTGATTTTCAGAACTGGCTTCTTCGATTTCCTCAGGCAAATTCCTCAATTGCAGAGCTTGCACAGGATGAATTGAAACTGGCAGGCATGCGGTTCAGCCCCCAGACATTTGCTCCAGGTCGGAGCAGACGGTTCGTTGATCTGTCACTCATGAGATATCCTGAACTTGAAACCGTAGATATACAAAGTCTGCCTGAAAACCCCCGGATACTCAGTACAATCTGGTCGCCTGACGGTTCAAGGATCGCTTTTACCAATGAAACCCCGGAAGGGGTTGAATTGTGGATAATCGATGCAGGGTCAGCTGAAGCGAAAAGAATTACGGGACCGGTGATCAGTCTTGCCGCCAACGAATGGCCTGAATGGCTTTCAGACGGTTCAGGCATCATCTGCTGCATTATTCCCTTCGATAATGGAGAGCCCCCTGTTGAGAATCCTGTTCCTTCGGGTCCCGTTATCCAGGAAACAACCGGGGTGGAGGCACCGGCGAGAACCTATCAGGATCTTCTGGAAAATTCCTACGACGAGGATCTTTTTGAATACTACCTTACCTCGCAGCTGTCAGTTGTACGAATGGATGGAAGTATTGATAAAGTCGGAGATCCCGGCATCATCTGGTACTACTCTCCGTCACCTGACGCTGAGTACATTCTGGTTTCACAGCTCATGAGACCCTTCTCCTACATGGTAACCGCCGGAAGATTCGCTGAGCTTATTGAAGTCTGGGATCTTGAGGGAAACACTGTTTACGAAGTGGCTGATTTCCAGGTAAGGGATGCAATTCCGATTGCCAGAGGAAGCACATTCGAAGGGCCCAGAAGGGTAGACTGGAGGAGCGACGCGGAAGCCACCCTTTGCTGGGTAGAAGCGCTTGACGGAGGAGATGCAGGAGCGGAAGCTGAACTCAGGGACAGGATATTTACTCTCGATGCTCCCTTCGATTCTGAACCGGCAGAGCTGTTAGACCTTCAGAGCAGGTTCGGCGGTATTGAGTGGGGGAACGATTCACTTGCCATTGTTTCCGAATGGTGGTGGCCCACAAGGAACCAGAAGGCCTGGAGAATAAGGCCGGGACAGCCGAACTCCGAAGCTCTGCTGCTTGTTGATCGTTCATGGGAGGACAGGTACAGTGATCCTGGAACCCCGAGAACCCGCCTTAACAACAGGGGAAAAAGCATTCTTGTTACATCCCCCGACGGCGGTTCCATATATCTCGCGGGTGATGGCGCTTCACCCGAAGGAGATGAACCGTTTCTAGACAGGCTGGATCTTTCCACACTGGAGACTGAAAGGCTTTTTCATTCGCAGCCTCCATACTACGAACGTCCTTCAAGGTTCATAAACGATGAATGCACAAGATTCCTTTTTGTCCGTGAATCGGTCGACGAATACCCCAACTATTTTGTCAAGGATCTTTCGAATAACACCGACGTGCAGGTAACCTTCTACTCCAATCCGATAACGGTTCTTGACGGTATGCAAAAGGAGCTCATTACCTACGAACGTGAGGACGGCCTTGATCTTTCAGCGACACTCTATCTGCCTCCAGGTTACGATGTTGAAAACGGTCCTCTTCCTATGGTGATGTGGGCCTATCCACAGAGCTTCCGTTCGGCTTCGGCAGCAGGCCAGATTTCAGGCTCACCTTACGAGTTTGACTACATTGGTTGGTGGTCACCTTTAGTATGGCTTACAAAGGGCTACGCTGTACTCGACGACCCTGCTATGCCCATAGTCGGCGAGGGAGATGAGCAGCCCAACGATACCTTTGTGGAGCAGCTTGTCATGAGCGCTCAGGCGGCCGTAGACGAAGTCGTGGATCTGGGAGTGGCGGATCCTGACAGGATAGCCATCGGGGGGTATTCGTACGGTGCTTTCATGACAGCGAATCTCCTTGCCCATTCGGATCTCTTCGCGGCGGGGCTGGCAATGACCGGGGCGTACAACAGAACCCTGACACCTTTCGGCTTCCAGTCGGAGGACAGGCCGCTGTGGGAAGCCAAGGATGTATACATCGAAATGTCACCCTTTATGAACGCGGACCTGATCGACGAACCGATATTACTCATTCACGGAGATGCGGACAGCAATCCTGGAACATTCCCGATGCAGAGCGAGCGATTCTTCGCTGCTCTGAAAGGGTTGGGAGGGATTTCAAGGCTTGTGATGCTGCCCCTTGAAAGCCACATCTATCAGGCGCGTGAATCAATTCTTCACGTACTCTGGGAGACCCAGGAATGGCTGGGTCGATATGTTGGAAGACAGCAGTAAAAGTTTTTCTGTTTTCCATTCCTGTGCTTTTGCTGATTCAGGTCTTACTAAAAGGGGGACAGGCTCATATATTCAAGGATATGGGAACTGTGAATTCCTGGCACATTTTCCTGTAATGGTTATGAAGAGTGCTGTGTTTTCTGCGGGTACTGATGTCTGGAAGAGGTGAATTTGAAGGAAAGCAGAAAAGGAAAACGTGTTGTAATATCCGCTTCTGAACGTGTTACTATGTTGCCTCCCTATCTTTTCGCTCAGATAGACAGGCAGAAGGAAGCAGCACTGAAAAAGGGCATGGAGCTGATTGATTTCGGGATAGGTGATCCTGACATGCCCACACCATTGCATATAGTTGACGCCGGGAAAGAAGCTGTCACAGAGCCTTCATTTCACAGGTATCCCAATGGTTCGGGAAGCGAATTCTTCTTGTGTGCGGCAAGAAAATGGATGAGAACGCAGTTCGGTGTCGAGATCGGTGAAGAACTTGATGTCAGCTCAGTGATAGGCACAAAAGAAGGTATCGCTCATGTTCCTCTTTTCTTCTGCAATCCAGGAGATGTTGTTCTTGTCCCAAATCCCGGATATCCTGTATACAGGGCATCAGTAATTCTCGCAGACGCTGTTCCTGTTGATCTTCCTCTTCTAAGAGAGAATGCATTTGTGCCGGATATCAGTTCCATCAGTTCTGAGATCATTGCAGGCACCAGAATGATATTCCTTAATTATCCGAATAATCCCACAGGAGCTGTTCTTACACTCGACCAGATGAGTGAAATCGTTAACTGGGCAAGGCGAGAGGATATTCTGATTGTCAGTGACAACTCATACAGTCATATCCGGTTCGACGGGAATCCCCCGCGTTCCTTCCTGCAGATTCCAGGCGCAGGAGAAGTCTGTCTTGAATTCCATAGCCTGTCCAAGACCTTTAACATGACAGGATGGAGAGTTGGTCTCATCGTAGGTGGTTCACAACTTATCCGGACGTTCGTGAGTGCAAAGGAAAACATAGATTCCGGTGTTTTTACAGCTGTTCAGAAGGCCGCTGAAGCAGCACTATCTTCATATACCTCCGGTTATTTCGACATTTACAGCAAGCGAAGAGAAATACTGGTGAACGGTCTTAAAAAACTTGACTGGGATGTCTGTGATTCACCCGGAACATTTTACGTCTGGGTAAAACTCCCCAAAGAAACTCAATCAATGAGATTTGCACGCAAACTTATTGCGCAGACCGGTATCGTAGTAACACCTGGAAGCGGATTCGGTACTTACGGTGAGGGCTATATACGATTTGCCCTTACAATACCTGAAGAATCTATTCACAAGGCTATCGGAAGACTTGAGCAGAAGGAACTTTTCAGTCACAGAATAAGAGCCTGGTTGAAAAAAGGTGTTGAATGAAGGGGCAGCTTGTCCTTAAGAACGTGATTGTCCGGCTGAAGCTTGGAAGTGAGCCATTCGAGAAGATTTCATGCCGTGACATTCCTGTGGATATCGTATGGTCAGGAGAGATAACAGGAGAAATGTCGATTGATTACACTCATATATGCAAAATTCTAGCAAGGTTCACGGAAAAGGAATACGATTATATTGAGAAACTGACTTTGGATATTTTCAACACTCTTATAGAAGAATATCCCTCTGGCAACTGGAAAGTAACCGTGACCAAGCCTTTCCCACCGGTTTCGTTGAAAATGGAATCAGCTTTGTTTACCCTGGAAGGTGGCAACTATGCCTGAGTTCGCGATTGGAATGGGCTGTAATCTGGGAGACAGAACTCACAATATGCTGGAGGGAGTTCGATTCCTCCTTTCGCGATCCAGGATGGGAACATTCAAACTTTCCGGAATGTATGAGACTAAGCCCCTGGAAAATGCAGGTGGGGATGATTTCTATAATTGTGTTCTTGCGGGAGTTTACTATGGCCCGGTAGAAGAACTTCATAAAGATTGCAGAGAAGCGGAGATATTTCTGGGTTCAACTACACATAAGAATGGCGCAGCCAGGGCACTCGATATGGATCTGCTTCTGTATGAGAATACTGTTATGGATGAAGAGAACCTGAAACTGCCTCATCCGAGACTTCACCTGAGAAAATTCGTTCTTGTACCCCTGGCTGAAGTCTGGGACAAATCTCTACCCGGTCTGGACTCTACACCGGCACAGCTCCTTGAAGTTTGTCCTGACGACAGCAAGATAAAAAGAGTATTCGAGATGCCTGAAAGAGGTTGTTTCTGGGAGGTTTCCAGCTGACGCCGGAATTCAGATATGTAGTTGTTGAGGGGCCAATAGGTGTAGGCAAGACAACGCTGTGTTCTCTTCTTGCTTCCGAATGGGGTGCCGGTACTGTGCTGGAAGAAGTTGAAGAGAATCCCTTCCTGTCACGCTTTTATAAGAAAAGAGAAGCGTGGGCATTCCAGACGCAGATATTCTTTATGCTGAGCAGGTATAAACAGCAGAAAAAGCTGAGCCAGCTTGACCTGTTTCAGAAGATGATTGTTGCTGATTACATGTTCGCAAAAGACAGGATATTCGCTTCCATCAATCTGAGTGATGACGAATTCATGCTCTATGAGAAACTATCCTTCATACTTGCTGAAGAGATTCCACAGCCGGATCTGGTCATTTATCTACAGGGATCCTGCGATTCACTTCTTCGAAGAATTTCGGGAAGAGGCAGAACTTTTGAAACGGATGTCAGTAAATCATACCTTGAGAAACTCACGGATGCTTACAATGATTACTTCTTCAGAGCCCGAATCCACCCGACACTCGTAGTAAACACCGATCATGCGGATTTCAAGCAGAATGGTGAAGATTTCCAGGGTCTCCTGGATGCTGTCAGGAATTTTCCCGGAGGAATTCAGAGTTATGTTCCCCGGCTTGGCGTACGAAAGTGAGTGTAGTTCCGGTTCTCAGAACAATTGAAGAAGTGCGGAAAACAGTAGATGAATGGCGATGCAGTGGTAGAACCATTGCTTTTGTTCCTACTATGGGAGCGTTTCACCCCGGTCATCTGAGCCTTGTCTCAAAGGCTCTTGACCATGCTGACTCCGTCATTGTCTCAATATTTGTAAATCCAGCTCAGTTCGGCCAGGATGAGGATTTTGAATCATATCCGCGGACAATCAGGGATGACATTGACAAACTTGAGAAAGCCGGCGTTAATGCGGTCTTCTATCCTGAAAAGGACATAATCTATCCGGAAGGGTTTTCTACTTCCGTGCATGTTTCCAATCTGACCGATACTCTATGCGGGAAGTACAGACCCGGTCATTTTGATGGAGTTGCAACGGTATGCGCAATACTCTTTGGAATTGTAAAGCCGGACATAGCGGTATTCGGAAGGAAGGATGCACAGCAGCTGGCTGTGATTAAGCGTATGGTTCAAGACCTTAGATTCGATATCAGGATTGTTGGAGCTGACATATACAGAGAGCATAATGGTCTGGCCATGAGCTCCCGAAACAGGTATCTTCGACCTATCGAAAGAACGCAGGCGACAGCCCTGTTCAGAGGGCTTTCCAGAGCTGCTGAACTGGCCGGTAAGGGTGAGAGGGATACCGGACGACTCTGTGAAGTTGCGCGGCAAATTATTGAAAAATCCCCCCTCGCAGTTATTCAGTATCTGGAGATAGTGGATCAGGATACAATGAAGCCTGTTGAAAGACTTGATGGTCCTGGGCTTCTTGCTGTTGCGGTATATTTTGGAAAGACTCGTTTGATTGATAACATCGTTCTTGATCCTGGTGCAAATTGTAAGGAGGATTGACCGTGCAAAGGTGCTTTCTGGGATCGAAACTTCACAGAATGGTTATTACCGAAGCTGACCTCGATTACGTTGGATCCATAACAATCGATGGAGAATTGCTTGATATATCAGGGATTCTGCCCGGTGAAAGAGTGCAGGTTGCTGATCTATCCACGGGTTCCAGATTTGAGACCTATGTTCTTGAAGGTTCTCGAGGAAGCGGTATGATCTGTATTAATGGAGCTGCCGCAAGACTTGTCAATCCGGGTGACAGAGTGATCATTCTGCAGTACGTATGGGTTAATGGAGACGAAACTCCTCCCAAACCCAGGGTAGTAGTTGCTGATGACGAGAATCTCAATCCTGAATTGCTTGATTTATGACACTTTGCGTCATTCTGGCGGCAGGTCAGGGTAAAAGAATGAAATCACCTCTTCCCAAAGTTGTGCATCCCGTACTCGGGATTCCAATGGTCATTCACGTTGTTCACCAGGCAATGAAAGCCGGTTTTGACAAACCGGTCGTAGTTGTCGGTCATGGCAGGGAAATTGTAATACCACTTCTTGAGAAAGAAGGCATCGAGTGGGCTGTACAGGAAGAACAGCTTGGAACCGCCCATGCCCTATCGTGTGGAGTTAAGGATCTTATCGCTGATAACGTTACTGTTCTGCTGGGGGACGTACCATTACTCAGAAGCAGTACGATAATTGAACTGGAGGAATCACGTCGGAAAGCTGACGCAGGAATCGCGGTTCTATCCACTTTTCCTCCTGATTCATCAGGATATGGCAGAATCATCAGAAAAGGTAACATGCTTTCAGAAATTGTGGAAGAAAGAGACGCCACTCCTGAGCAACTTGAAATCATGGAAATCAATACGGGGCTTATGTCATTTGACGGTGCTGTTCTGCCTGTGCTTCTAGATGAAATAACTACCGATAACGACCAGGGAGAGTATTATCTGACCGATGCGGTTTCTATAGCCGGGAAGAAGGGAATATCCTGCATAGCAGTTGTTGCCGATGACTGGAAGGAAGTTGCAGGCATAAATGATCGCATTCAGCTTGCGGAAGCAACCGGGAATCTACGTAAACGGGTAGTTAACGATCATCTCAGACAGGGAGTTATTATTCCGGATCCGGACAATGTGTGGATAGAGGAATCCGTTACGATTGGAGACGATGTTTCCATCGGAAGATCCTGCAGGCTTTCAGGAAAGACACTGCTTGGCGATGGATGTGTATTAGGCGATGGATGCGTGATAGTTGATGCTGTTCTCCCGGCAGGAACAGTTCTTGAACCCTTCACTGTTAAAGGGTGGAGTGGAAACCGGTGAAAAGACTGCTGGCACCCTGGAGAGATTCTTATGTGAGCAAATCCACTCCCGATGAAGGGTGTATCCTGTGCAAAATAGGTGTTGAAACAGATAATGACAGAGAGAATTATGTTCTTTTTCGCACAGATGGATTCTATATAGTTCTGAACAGGTTCCCTTACATTAACGGTCACCTGATGATTGTTCCACTCAGGCATACCGGAGATTTTTCCAGCATTCAGGAATCAGAACTGTATACTATGATCCGACTCATTGTCAGATGTGAGAAGGCTCTGGCTGATGGAATGAAATGTATGGGTATCAATGGCGGCTGGAATCTCGGAAATTGCGCCGGTGCCGGTATTGAGGGACATATCCATGTGCATATGCTTCCAAGGTGGTCCGGTGACGCGAATTTCATGACAACTGTATGCGAAACCAGAGTGATATCATCATCGCTTGAAGACAGCTATAAAAGATTGAAACCCTTTTTCGAGAATGGGAACAATTGTGTCCAAAGGTAAACAGTTTCCATGGAGATGGATAATAGGAGGGCTTGCCGTTGCGGTTATTTCCATCACGATTTTAATCCCTCCCCCGGGCATACAGGAAGAAAACGAAGAAGTGGAAACACCAGGTGAACCGGAATCTGCCTCTGAACCCGATAATGCTGCTGTTCTGATTACGCCTGATACAATAAGAGTGCTTGTTCTGAATGGAACAGAGACTGACGGGCTGGCCAGCAGGACTCAGAGGGAGCTGCTGGGGGCATCAACCGATTCCATTGTAATTCTTGCCCCCTTCGATCCGTCCGACACTGATTTAAAACCATATGAGGAGACTATCCTTATTTCTCAACTGCCTGATCTCTCTGCTGCAAAAGTAGTCGCAAATATTCTTGGAGTGTCCGGTGAGTGCATTGTATGGGAGGTTCCCGCTGACGGCAGGAACCCGATTATTGATATCATTATCTGCCTCGGTGAAGATATGAATGGTTCCGCGTACAGCGATGAATGATTTCGGTTAATTTAAACATGGAGGTATTCTTTGTCCGATAGTATTCTGGATATTCTTGCTGAAGCGATGATGGAGCGACATGGATTCAAGGTTGTTGCTCTGGATATGAGCGAAACTCCCCTGACTATGGAAGCATTTCTGATCGTATCCGCCATGAATAGAATCCAGGCTAGAGCTATTTCGGATCATGTGGAGAGAACAGCAAGAGCAAACGCTTTTCGAAAACACCATATTGAAGGTTACGATGAGGGAAGCTGGATTCTGATTGATTTCGTAGATTTAGTAGTCCACATTTTCCTGCCTCAGACCAGGGAATACTACAACCTTGAAATGCTCTGGAGTGATGTGCCCAGGATTCAGTTCGATGATGAGGAGGAATCACCCGAAAATGGAACCAGCATCCCATAACCCGCAAATCTCACCAGCATCCCTGAGGATTGAACTGGAACGGATACTCTCAGCCGCGATAGATGATATCTGGGGTGATCAGATACCGGACGGTTTCCAGGTTACGGTTTCGGGTTCAGATAACCTTGAATTCGGTGATCTCTCCTGTCAGTCCGCTTTGAAGCTTGCCCGGATAGTCCATGACAATCCCCGAAGAATTGCATCAACTATTGCAGACAGGATAGAAGGGAAACTGCCCTGGATATCCAGCGTAAGCGTTGACGGCCCTGGTTTTATCAATTTCACGCTGTCTCTTCAGTATCTTGTATCTGTCTCCGGCATGCTTGCTTCCAGAGGCTTGAAATTTCTTCTCCCTGATATCGGTAACGGCAGAAGAGCACTTGTCGAATACGTCAGTTCGAATCCTACCGGACCTCTCACGGTGGGTCATTGCAGGCAGGCAGTGCTTGGAGAATCAATCAGCAGTCTTCTTGAAGCTACAGGATGGGAAGTCAGCAGGGAGTACTACTTCAATGATACCGGGCGTCAGATGATGCTTCTGGGAATGTCCCTGGCCGCAAGGTATAAAGCTGTTGATGACGGTGAAGCGGAAATTCCCGAAGGTGGATACCATGGAGATTATATCATCGAATGGGCTCATGAACTCCGTGATGAACAGGGTTCGGATCTTTCATGGGAGAACAGTAGTACCACTTTTATCACATTCGCAAGGGAAAAGGCTATAGGGATTATCAAATCCGACCTTTCACTGATGAATATCGAATTCGACAGATACTTCGCGGAAAGCGAATTAATACCGGATGCAGTGCATTCAACAATAGATAAGCTGTCTTCGATTGAGATTGATGGGAAAACCCTGGTTTATCCTGATAATGATGTTCCGGAAAAACTCTGGCTGAGATTTACATCCCTTGGCAGACCTTCCGACAGAGTCATCGTCAGAGATAATGGAATGTACACGTATCGCCTGCCTGATATTGCCTATCATATTGATAAATTCTCCAGAGGATACGATCTTATGATCGATGTATTCGGGGCGGACCATCTGGATACCAGCAAGGATGTGACAGCAGCACTTGAGATTCTTCTTGGCAGTACCGTTGTTTCTGACAAATTGAAAATTATTATCCATCAGTTTGTTACACTGGTTCGAGAGGGCAGGAAGATCAAAATGTCGACCAGGGCCGGAGAATTTGTCACTCTGAGAGATTTGATTCGCGAAGCGGGTTCCGTTGATGTTACAAAGTATCTTTTTCTCA
>JAUXIK010000073.1 GCA_030620995.1 Candidatus Aegiribacteria sp. | reverse complement strand
TCAACAGGTCCGGATATTCGACAGGGCAGGCAGCGGAACGGATATCCGAGCCCTCCTCTTCCCTGCATTCCGGAAGTCAGCAGGTCATTCACATTCAACCCCGAACCGTTCCAGGCATGGGCAGCGGATATGACACCTTTCTTTATCAGTGGAGAAGAGATAACCACCCTTCTGCAGCTTCCCCAGGGTGATTCAAGAAGCACCCAGTCCCCGGAACGGATCAACGATGACGGAAGATCGTCGGGGTGTACCTCCACCGTCGGGAAGGGCTCAAGTTCCTTAAGGTGAACCACATTTCTGTGCTCTCCATGGAAATAGAGGGGGCTTCTGGCTCCTGTGGTGAGCTTCAGAGGATATTCCCTTACAGGATCCGATGCGGGGGGAGGGACATACCAGGGAGCAGGAAGCAAACCGGACCTTTCCATCAGCCCGGGCTGCAGTTCTATTTTTCCTGTGGGTGTATTAAACCTGCCCCTTGAGAGATGCTTACTGTATTCAGTTCCCGGCATGAGCCACCCATTCCGGCACAGCTCGCTCCAGGTGTATCCGGATGGTTGAAGTATGTGATCAAACCACTGAGTCACCTCAGACCAGGGAAAGTGCTCCTCAGCCACGATCCTGCCGAAGGAAAGAACAATCTCCATGTCCGAACGGCTTTCCCCCAGGGGTTCAATCACCCTGTCGAAAGCCGCGAGCTGATACCACCAGTTCCGAATGCCCGATCGTTCCAGACAGGTACATACGGGAAGAAAGATATCCGCCAGTTCATTGGCTGCAGGACTCATGAACAGGTCAACCATAACGGAGAGTCCTGTTCTGCTCAGGAGTTTTCCCACCCGCTTCGGTTCGGCAAAACCGTTTGCGGTCAGCCCCGTTCCCTGATACCATGCGCATTCTATATTGCGCCCTCTCTCAATCTCATCCAGCAGGACATCCGCAAGCGCATAGGGTACTCCACTGCTGATCATGGGATATTCAGAGATACCGGTTTTCGTTTTTTGAAGATCGTCAGCCAGATCTCTGTCCACTCCCCTTCTGCTTATCCCGAAAGGATCAGTCACAATGACATTCCCGCCGGGTACATCAAGGTTTCCCGAAAGGACAACGAGCGAGGTCAGGGCGTGAGCAGTTCCAAGAGCGGACGGAGACATATCCACGGAGACACCCCAGTGGAGGGCAGCCGGTTCTGATCGACCGTACAGCAGCGCGGCACTGACGATGTCCCCGGCCGGAACCCCGCATTCCGCAGAAGCCCTTTCGGGAGAAAAGGATCTCACCTGCTCCCGCACCTCATCCGCCCCGCTCACCCATCTTTCTGTAAATCTGGTCTTTACCAGCCCTTCTTTGAAGAGCACATGAAGAAAAGCCATGGCTAGTGCAGCATCCGTTCCGGGGTCTATCGAAAGATGCACGTCGGCTCTTCTTGCCATCCAGGTCTCTCTGGGATCCACCACAACCATCCTTGAGCCCAGTTTCAGACACTGAACGATCCACTGTCCCAGAAAGCCGTCGGGATTTGAGTCTACAGGATTTGAGCCCCAGACCAGAATGCACTCCGGAAGGCGCCACCGGGGATCATTGTACCTCTGTGAGAAATACTGTGAACAGTCTGCAACCATGAAACCACCGAAAACCGCGTTTGTAACACTCATCCTGGGCATCAGGCAGGCACTGCCGCTGCCGGGTCCTAAAGCATAGTATTCGGAACTTCCAAAACCGTAGGCAAGGCGGGAGAGCCAGGGACCGATATCCCTCCCGGTGCCCTTACAGAAGATTACGCTGGAAGGGCCGTGCTTCTCTTTCGCCTCAAGAAATGCATCCCCGGCCATTCCGAGAGCTTCTTCCCAGGATGCTTTCCTCCAGCCTGCTCTGGTTTTTATCAAAGGGTTCAGCTGCCTGTCAGGATGATATACTGTTTCCGGGAGGGCCGCTCCCCTCGGACAAAGAGACCCGCCGTTGAAAGGGTTCGACGGATCCCCACGTATCTCCATGACTCTTCCATCGTCGATCAGCGCTATTATTCCGCAGCCGTTGTGACAGCCCGGAGGTGTTGTGCAAATGGTCCGTACAGTCTGCAAAATACTTATACTCCCTTTATATTATCTGATGGAATATGCCTGATAGAAGCCTCAATGAATAGTACTGCTTTCCCTTTCAGATCAAGACAACCATATGGACATTGAAGTTCAAATCCTTTATAAAAATATGCAGTATGATGTTATGCAATTTTAATATTGTTCTTGTTTACTCTTTAAATGAAACGGGATCAACATGAAAACACTTACTTTTGTTCTTCTGATTCTCTGCGGAACCATGTTCGCGGAATGGGTCGATTTCGGAATTGAAGGCATTGATCATGCCACACTCTCCGTTGTGGAATCCACTCCGTCCGGTATGATTATCGATGTCACCGTTCCGGGAATCAGTATAACTCCTTCTCCGGAGAATGGAGTCAATTTTTCAAACCTCAGTATTCCGGGAGCCACGATCACAGCTCTGGAACCTGGCTACCCTATGTTTCCTAAAGTCTCATTCCTCGCTGCGCTTCCATCTGATCCATCTATTACGTGCACTGTTGAATCGATAAGAACAATCAGCCTGGGGCAGATCATACCTTTTCCCATGCAGCCGATACTGACTGAGAATGCTACGGAATCAGCCGCTTTCACATACATTCCGTCCGCATATGAAACCGGAACCTACCCTTCAGAGATTGTGCAGTACAATGTTGACGGTATCCTTCGCGGCATTACGATAGGTCGGTTTGTAGTGAACCCGGTAAACTGGGATGCTGAAACGGGTGAACTTACAGTATGCGTTGAACTCCGAGTCAGGATCGAATTCGGAGGAGCCGTTACCGTTGACAGAAGACTCTACTCACGATTCTTTGAACCGACATTCAGACAAACTCTGATAAATGCTGATATTCTCGGAGAACCTGACCGTACAATGTACATACAGTCAAGCGGTCCTGTCTATGCCCTCTCGCGAGAGGAAGCAATGGATTTAGATGGAGCTGATCTTCTTATTATGGCGGGTGATGATTTCGTAGAAACGATGATTGAAGATTTCGTTACCGCGAAGTTCGAACAGGGTTATCTTCCGGCAGTCGTCTCGGCTGGAACCTGGACCTATACTGAAATCGCTGAATACATAAAGATCGCATACAGTACATGGGAGCTTCCACCCTCGTTTGTTCTTACAATCGGAGACGGGCCGGAACTCACTGCATACTATGCTCCTACAGGTATCTGGAGTGATAATCGCTATGTCTGCGTAGACGGCGATGATTACATGGCGGATATTTTCCATGGCAGGTTTACCACGCCGACGAATTACTATCCGAATGTACAGGAGAAACAGCTTAAATGGCAGTTCGATCCGGTAATGAATCTGGATTTCTGGAACAACGTATTATGTGCGGGAGCACTTGAAACCGGTGGTGATAACACCGCGAACAGATGGTTCCTTTTTACATGCGAAGCTGTTCATGACACTTACGAAGACCTTTTCGGGAAAACAGCTCACCGTATGTATCTGAAAGACACTTCTGTTTCTCCGCCATATTATTACCATCCTCACCTTCCTTCAGACGGTCAGGAGATACCATCTGAAATAACTTACACCGGATCAACGTCGGGAGTTATAGACGTATTCAACAATGGTGTATTTATGGTACAGCACAGGTCACACGGCTCTGTAACAGGATGGAGTACTCCTTCATTCCAGATATCGGATTTCTCAGACCTCACAAACGGGGACAATACTCCAACAGTCTTCAGTTTCAACTGCAGTACCGGAAAATTCTACAATGAAACATGTTTTGCCGAGTGTCTGGCAAGAATTGAAGGCGGGGCAGTCATGGTTGTCGCTGCCTGCGGAGCATCTTACAGCTACTTCAACGATTACATGATCTACGGTTGTCACACAAGTTTCAATGATGATTTTATTTCACCTCCTTTCTCTTATACGAGTCCTTCAGGAGGTTACCTGGCGGGACAGATGATGACGGATGGAAAACTGGAGATGCAGATTTCCGCCCCGTTCAATCCTTACGGCAGCTGGGAATCTTATGCAGAGAAGGAATGGGATCTGTTCCTTGTCTTCGGTGATCCCACGATGGACATGAGAACCAAAGTACCGGTTTCACTCAGCGTTGATGCGCCTTTTTATCTCCCTGAAGGTTCTACCGAGGCAGTATTCATCGTCTCAATACCTGATGAGGGAGCGACCGAAGGAGCGCTTGTCTGTCTTCGCAAAGAGGATGAAAGCCTGTATGCAACCGGTCTTACCAACTCATACGGACAGGTGACACTCACGTTCGATCCGCTTATCGCAGCAACACAACTGGACTGGATGGTTACCGCTCATAACGCTCTGCCGGAATCGGGCATAATCAACGGTGTCGGAGTAGCAGAACGCGACGGAGCTGTCGAGATGAGTATAGGTACCCCGTTCCCAAATCCGAGTGCCGGCATGATTCTTTTCCCTGTTTCACTTGACATCGCAGAGAATTTTGAGTTGATCGTATACGACCTTTCCGGTCGCGCGGTTGAAACAGTTCACTCCGGTGAACTGGCAGCCGGTGCCCATGAAATTGTCTGGAATGGATGCTTCGGTGATAATTTAGCTCCGGCGGGCATCTATCTCGCAAGATATGTTACGGAAAATGGAAATACCGGAACTCTCAAGATTGTTCTTATGAAGTAGTTTTCAGCAAAGCTGGTTCATGATCCCGCTCCGGACTCTCCGGGGCGGGATATTTTTTGTATACTAAACACATGATTACCGGCTATGATCCCGTTTCAAGAACGCTCACCACGGGTATCGGAAACCTTATAGATCTGATAAGGCTTCCCGATACTCTGGTCCCGCCCGAATACCCGCTGAATGTTCATAGAAGACAGAGGGCTCACAATAAATTTCAGAGGAAGATGGAAAAGAAGGGCTGGAAAAAGGAGATTCCGGTTGAGCTGAATCTGAAAGTTCATGGGATCAATTTCCATATAAGAGGCAGGTTGGATCTGCTGCTGGAATCGGATGGAAATCTTGTTCTTCTCGAAGTGAAGACGATTCCCTTTCAGCCGGATTTTGAAGATCCTGTTAACAGCAGGATCAGGCATGTGCTCCAGCTCTGTTTCTATGCAAAAGCGCTTGCCGTCGAACGGCATGTATCCCAGGAATCGATTCAGACCGGTCTTGTCTACCTTGTAATGAAAACAACAACACCTGAGAGATATGACTTCCCGGTTGATGTATTTGGAATTCAGGTTGAAGAAGCCTGGCTCAGACATCTCGAAAATATTGCAGATTATCTGAATGAAGAGGACGACCGAAAGAGGGAACAGGTTTCCTCTCTGGAGAATTTCAGTTTCCCATACGGTTCTTTTCGGACCGGTCAGCAGGAAATGATCGATGATGTGAGATCCGCCATAATCGATCAAGCCTGTCTGATGCTTCAAGCTCCGACAGGCACCGGGAAGACAGCCGCGGTTCTGTTCGGAGCTCTTCAGGAGATACTCCCGCAAAGGTTGACGCTGTTTTTCCTGACTGCAAAAAATACTCACAAGCAGATTGTTGATGAAACTCTCAGGTTGATTATCAGCGGGGGGCTTCCACTTCGAGCGATATTCATTACAGCAAGAGAGAAAGTGTGCCTGAGAGGAAGATCGTCCTGCCTGCCTGATGATTGCCCTTTCGCCTCAGAATTCGGAAAAAAAGTAAAAGAATCAGGTGTGATAGAAAATCTCCTGAATGGAATGGTAATAGGTCCGGACAGTCTAGTGGAAATGTCGAAGAGCGCCGGCGTCTGCCCATTCGAACTGCAGCTGATTATTTCAACAAGATGTGATGTGGTAACATGTGATTACAATTACGTTTTCGATCCACATGTCTACCTGAAACGGTTCTTTCTGGAGAAGTCCACTTCAGGTGCATGCTCTCTCCTGATTGATGAAGCGGCAAATCTGCCATCCAGAGCAAGGGATTACTATTCCCCTGAAATAAGGTTATCCTGGGTGGAGCAGCTTCTGGATGACAATAAATGTCCCAAGGAAAGAAGAAAACTGCTTGAACCCTGGGAAGAAAAGTTCCTGGAATTGAACAATCTTCTGAAACAGAACAACAGGCAGGAATATGAACTCCCACCGGATACGGAGCTATCACTGCATGCTGAACAATGGATGAATCATTTCATTGAACTGAAGGATGCTCCGGAAGAACTCAGGCTGATGTTCAGAGCGATCCTGGATTTTTCGAAGATATCCGATTCCTATGACAGCAGGTTTCATCTGCTCTTCCGCACTGAGGAAAACGACAGCGTTCTTCAATGGTTCTGCACTGATCCTTCTGAGTTCCTGAGTGAAAGGCTTCAAGCCTGTCACAGTTCTATCGCGTTCTCCGCGACGCTCACACCTTTTGACCACTTCAGAGATCTGCTTGGATTCCCTCGTGAACCGGAAACCAGGTATAGAAGCATCTCTTATCCGTTTCCGGAAGAGAATCTTGGTGTCTGGATTGATTCGAGCATAGATACAAGATACAAAAGCAGAACACTGTCAGTAACACTCCTCGCCGAGAAGTTGAGGGATATCTATTCAAGCGTACCCGGAACATGGCTCGTTTTCTTCCCATCTTATGTATACATTGATCTTATCAGTGGATTTCTTGATGAGAGTTCCTTACCTCTTCTGATCCAGACTCCCGGAATGACCGGTGAAGAAAGAACTTCCTTCATATCTCAGATAGAATCAGGTTCCCGCCTTGTCCTTACAGTCTCAGGCGGAATTTTTGCCGAAGGAATCGATCTTCGATCAGATACTATCAGAGGCGCTGTGATTGTTGGACCATCGCTTCCGGGAATGAATCTTCGCCTGAAACTGCTTTCGGAAAGCTTTTCAGTCCGAAACAGAGATGGTTTTCTTCATACATGGGCAATTCCTGGTATGGTGAGAGTAATTCAGGCAGCTGGAAGACTCATCAGAAACGAAGAACAGCGAAGGGTAATTATTCTGATTGGGAAAAGGTTTACCAGGTTCCCCTATGTAGGTCTTCTACCTGAACACTGGTTCAGCAATGGATCAATACAATTGTTATCCAACGGATTGGATGATGTAATAGCGTTCATGAAATAGAGATGGCGATGCAATGCATCGCCATCTCTTCTGAATATTCTTAAAGCTTATTCAGTTACTTCTTCTACAGGTGCCTCTTCTACAGGTGCCTCTTCTACAGGTACCTCTTCTACAGGTACTTCTTCCTCAGTAGCTTCCTCTACCTCTTCAGTTGTTTCTTCAACAACCTCAGGGGTTTCCTCTACTACTTCAGGGATTTCCTCTACTACTTCCGTGGTTTCTTCGGTTGCTTCAGGGGTTTCGGTTGCGTCGTCAGCAGGCGTTTCACCACAGCCAGCTGCAAGAACAAGAAGGAAAGCCATAAGAATTCCTGTAATGAAATATCTCATATTAGCTCCTTTCAGTTATCAAATTGACTATTTAAGAGATTTTTGTTTAAGACCCCTCTATCCATACACAAGCGTAACAAATAAGACACGTTCAGGTTGATGTCAAGAAGAAAAAGGTTCACTGATCTAATCGGAGAACATTGTCTTGATATGCCCGAAAGTGGACTGATTCAAAGATACAGTATTCAATTCCACCTCATAGATGATATCAGATGTCTGGTCTGACACCCAGAAGTTATTCCCGTCATACACAAGAGCCATCGCATTGAAACTGCCTGATATTCCACTCAGATCATAAGTATCAACAATAGTGCCGGTAGTTGTTACTTCAACAATACTTCTGTTGTTTCCGGTAGTGAAATAGAGGTTGGTTCCGTCATATGCCATATCTCCAGGGGCTGAATACGGAACTGAAAAAGAACTTATAACTGAACCACCTGTACTTATCTCGTAGATCGTCTGATTACCGCGACATGACATCCACAGGTTACTTCCGTCCCAGGTCAGCCCTATATCGTATGTTCCCGGACAGGTGAAAGTAGAAATAAACGTACCGGAAGTAGTGTATTCATATACTTCTCCCGGGGATCCGGTATTCAGAAGGAACATTCCCCATAAGTTTGTCCCATCGAAAGTTGCGCCGACTCCGTTCTTACCGCCTGGTTCACTTGGCTTGAACTGGCTTAATACTATACCCGCTGTTGTGATCTCATAAAAACCATCATAATATCCGCCAAGAAGCCAGAGATTTGTTCCGTCCCAGGCAAGCCCGTTTGTATACTGATCCGGGCTGCTGAAACTCGACACAACGTTGACATCACCAGCAGCAACCAAAACCGAAAGAACAAGAATAACAACAAGAACAGTTCTCATCGCAGCCTCCTTCTTAGTTTGCATTGTTACACTACTACATCTTTATAACAATACAACCCGTACTTGATAATTGCCAGTGGATTGGATTGCATTTTTAAATGAAAGTATTGCTTGAATAAAACGTTTCTTGCTTGCTCAGTCAGGAAAAAGCGAGTTGATTTTCAGTGTATTTCTGAAATGCACTTTGGCTATCCTGTCCAGAACATCTGATCCGTACTTCTTTACAAATTCTCTGCAGACTGAATCAGTTTCCTTCCCTGCACCCGGCATGGCTTTTATCTTATATCGATCCGTAATGACTTCCAGACCATTGAGATACGCATCTCTTGCAAGAATTGAGGCAGCTGCGACTGCAGGATCGGATTCCGCCCTTACGCGAAGATCCAGTTCGTAGTCTCCAGAAGGAAGCAAATGCCTGATTCTTTTTTCAGGACAGAATTTATCGATAATAATTCTATCTGGCATCCGAACATTCTTCAACAAGCGGGAAATCGCTTCCGCGTGACATTCAGCCAGGAGATCAAGGCTGTTCTTTCCGGATACTTTCAGCTGAACGAACCTTTTGTTGTATTCGGTTGGATTTACTGAGATCACAGTTGAAATATCCGGTGCAATATTCCGTATTTCTCCGGCGTATTTTCTAATAACTTCATCACTGAGTTTTTTAGAATCAGTAACACCAATATTCTGTAACACGGTTGTGAGACTGGCATCAGCATACACCGCCGCTACTGTCAGCGGTCCCATATAATCACCTTTTCCGGCTTCATCGGTCCCGATCCGTGTTTCATCCGGTAACTGTTTCTCGTCAGTTGGGAGCAGATCCTCAATTCTCTTAATGAGAACTGTGTCACCACCGGCTGGAATTACAGTAAACCCTTTTTTCTTTGAATAGTAGAAGTTGAATCTGCAGCTGTCAGCACCATCGGCAAACCTGATCTGGATTCCATTGACCAGATCCCTCCGGCTTTCCAATCGTATTCCGTCTCTTCGAAGAATCCTGACCGCGTCATCAACCAGTCGTATCAACCTGCTCAAAGAGGTTACTCAATCTCCGAGGAGTATACGGGAAAACCAGGATTATCTACCTCAATTGGAGTTCCAATGGTGTATTCCTCAAGTACACATACAATTTCCCCAATGACAATAGCGCTTCGCATGAGAACAGGCATATGACGATCATCATCAGTGAGCCATACCCAGATTTCCCCCTGCTGGTCAAATATCCCCTGCGAGCGAAGTTCGGGCTGAACCATGATGCAGTCGAACTCACCAGCCGGAACCCTGATATGATCACGCTCATATACGACTATTTTTAAAGGATAATTGTCGTTATCAATATGGCTGTCTATATAGTAGGAGTTTCCAACTTCGAGAGAAAGAGTTCGCGCAAAGTACAGACAGCTCAGAACATCAAGTGCATGGGCCGGGATTTCCATTACCATAAGTGAGGAATCTGTTTCTTCAGGGTAGTAGACCATTCCAGCATCCTGATCGAACAGGACTTCTTCCTGATATCTGAAATCCCCTTCATGAAGATTCTTAAAAAATCTCAGTGTATGGAACTGAACTATGTCGAGAAGCGCTTCGTTGACATCGTTGACTTTGAAAAATGTGCCAAACGCAGGATTGGATTGAGCTGTAGCTGTTATTCTGTAAGCCATTAGTCCCTCGTACTGCTCGGGTCCTGTTACAGCGAGAATCGCAGTTCCAGCTTTGAGAATGCCATATTCAACACTGAATTCAAGCCTTTCTCCTGGACCGAAAGCTATGTTTTCAACATACCTGGGAAGATATTCATCGATGGAGACGACTTCAGTTGAATCAGAATCAGAAAGAAAAAGACTCAAAATAAGGAATATTACTGTCATATTTGCTCGCTCCCTTTTTAATTAAGGTACCCGCAAACCGGAAAGATGTTCCTTCCCGGAAAGTGTCTGGAAAACTTCTTCCCATACTTTTCCAATAACCGGATAGCTGAATCCGGACACGCATGTATTCCTGGCTCTTCTACCCATCCTCAATGCCATGGCTGGATTATCAAACAGGAAACCAGCCTGTGCGGCAAGCTGTCTGTAATTACCTGGAGAATGAAGAAGTCCCGTATCACCATCATTGACCAGATCAAGAAGTCCGTTTGTCGCTGCGGCAAGCACCGGCAGGCCAGTGCTCATCATTTCCATTCCAGCTCGTGATACCACTTCACTTCCAAGGCTGGTCACAACACCTATGCCGCCCTTTGAGAGGATTTCCCGGATATCATCTATCCTGCCCGGCAGGCTCAGCCTGTTTTCAACACCCAGATCCCCGGCAAAAGCAAGCAATTCCTCCTGAGACTGCTGCGATGGAGACCCAATAATAATAGCGCATACATCCTCAGGAAGCAGTGTAAGTGAGCGGATCAGTGTTCTATGGCCTTTCATGGGGCTTAATCTTCCTATTGAGATGAGCAGGCGGGGGAACGTTTCTATGTGCTTCACAGGAGTAAACAGTTCTGTATCAACAGGATGGGGAATAACTTCAATTGGTCCCCCCCGTTCTCCGGAATACCCTCTTTCAACCATGAAACCGGATGGAAAAACCACCAGATCAGTTCTGCTGTCAATGATTCTCCAGAGTCTTCCTGTACGCGGCTTTCTGATGTCACATCTTATTCGGACCAGAGGGATATCGCTGGCTGCAAGGGCGCACGCAGTCTGGCCGTCAGCTCTTGTTGTACAGATAACGTCAGGATCAAACCCCTTTACAAGTTTTTTCATGGGAATTAAACCTGTGGCTATCGCGGATTTACGCAGACGCAACCCGGCAACTTCTATTCCCTGCCTTGCAGCTTCAATGGAGACCGGACCAGCCGGTTCAGCTTGAAGGAGTACTGTATGGCCGAGTTCATTCATCATTCTGGCCAGAGCAATGCCTCCGGCAGCCGAAGCATCAACTCCGTGGCAGTTAACTGTTACCAGAACTCTCAAGAAATCCTCCTCTGGTTTTTTCTTAATGGTTACCCTGGTATAATTGTATCTGTCAAGCCTGCAATATACCAAAGGAAAGAGATACAGATGAACCGCTTCCTTCCATCGGATAGAATGACTTCTATCAGAATGCCGCCCATATCCGCAATAATGCGCCGGATAGCGCAATTGAAAACTGAAGGAAAGAAAATCTACAGTATGGCTCAGGCGGTGCCGTGGTATTCACCTCCAGTTCCGTCTCTTGAAAAGCTTGCTGATAAGTTAAATGATCCATCTATTCACAGGTACAGCCCGGATCCGGGTTATCCATCGGCAAGATCTGCGGTAGCTGAGGATTTCAGACTACGAAGATCAATCGACCTGGATCCAGCAGGTGAACTGCATCTTACATGCGGAGCAAGCCAGGCGTTCTTAAGTGCTCTTTTGACTGCAACATCAGCGGGAGATATTGTTGCTGTTCTGGAACCATACTATTTCGATCATGTGTTTGCCATCAGATTCAGCAATCTTGGTCTTTGTTCAATTCCGATGATCGAGGAGGATGATGATTGGAAAATACCTCTGGATGAACTGGATAGAGTTCTCCCGGAGGTTTCAGCTCTTGTCC
>JAUXIK010000047.1 GCA_030620995.1 Candidatus Aegiribacteria sp. | reverse complement strand
ATTATCCCGTGACATTATCTGGACCTTTGTTCCCACTTGGAAATCCGCTTCAAAAAGCGTAACAGAGCCCTCCTCAGGATTTGAGTTAATAATAAGGCGGTTTACATACAAATTTTCATCAAAAGGCGCATAGATATCCCCATACTTTTCTCCTATTGTCAATATCAGGGATTGGATGATCTCAGGTAAAGTTTCGTGATCTATAACAAGTTTTTCACATATGACTTCTATTGCAGGCCGACCATCAAGTTCATAAAGGACTGGGCCGTCTATCCTGGTAATCTCCAGAAAAGAGCTAACAGGAGAACATCCATGCATCAGTGTTGTATGAGGTTGCAGTATTTCTCCGGGAAAAACAATAGCAATGACTGAATGCTTCATCGTTCTGCTGCCGTTATAAATAAAACTTGGTGAGAATGTAAAATCACCAACAGTACCGGCACCGATAATATGCAGTTTTTTCCCGCCAAGCCCGGCATAAAGGCCATCCATTAACTGGCTCCCGGTATAAAGCACAGGAGGCGGAGCTGACCGTGTATTATCATAAAATATGAGTGCGGTGTCGCCTTCTGCAGTTATTTTTTTCAGTCCGGTGCCAAGGTTCCTGCCGGCCTCATACTCGCCTGCCTTCATACTGTCGATCACTACAACTTCCGGCACCGGGAATGGATCGGTAAATACTGCCAGACCGCATTCATAACCGGTGTATCCAAGAGAGCTGTTCGTGATTATTCCAACCGCTGACCCGCCGTAGATATCAACATTACCCAGTTCGGATCTTATTCCGGAAATGATTTTGTCCGGTTCATGCCGGCCGCCGCAGAATGCCAGCACCCAGGAAACTGAATCCTTACCAATGATCTGGTTCTTTGCATCACCGGCAGATTCCCTGCCAGCCTTTTCTGATTCAGTATCCTGACTCATGCCTATGTATGTCATTTTAATCCCTACGATGAATATTCTCTATGTTCTGTTTCCAGTTTCCATAGCCTGTATCTGTTATAACCAGATAATTTGAAAATGTAATCCCTTCGCATAACATTCACCCATACAGGTTCCTTCAGTCCCAGAAATGAATATACCTTTTTTAGAGTCCTTGCCAATACGGATTTATCCGAATTGTCTTGAAGGTTAATATAGTTACCATGAGTTATTACCTCCCTGTTGATCATATATAACATTGTCTCAATATTGATCCCTTCCGGCTGGAACCAGACAGGTCTCAATATATCCGTACTGCCGGAAAGCTGGCCGGTCTCCCGTGCATAGGTGTAAACCGGTGAGCCCGGAAGCACTCTGATACCGCTCGTTATGAAAACCAGATCTCGTTTATCGATATTCTTTTCGATAAAACTGAAGGTTTCTCTGACGGTGGTCTCATCCTCTCCCGGTCCTCCGAAAAGGAAATACCAGACAACGGGTATGCCGGCTTTGCTGAGTAGTCGGGCGGCCTGTTCAACCTGCTTCAATGTGAAGTTCTTCCCCAGAGCCTTGAGCATTCGCTCAGAGCCGGATTCGGGTGTGCAGGACACCTCCATGAAATTTGCTTCCTTCATAAGCGTAACAAGCTCTTCGGTAACGGCGCCGGGATTGATTCCCATTGTATTAAAGGATACTCTGATTTTCCTCCTGATTATCTCCCTGCAGATTTCCATTGCGTGCTCGAGGGGAATGTTGAATGTTGAATCAGTGAACTCAATCACCTGGGGTTTACAGTTCTCAATAATATCCTCGATCTCATCAACAACTTTTTCAGGGTCTCTCAATCTGTAATGATGCCCTTCTATCCTGTTGTAAACGCAATAACTGCATGTAAGCGCGCAGCCCCGCTTTGTTTGAACGGGGTATGGGGCATAATTGAAACGGTATTTTTTCCAGTCAACCCACCTGTATATCCGGGGCAGGGCCAGCCCGTCCAGATCTTCTATCCTTTCAATCGGATTCTCTGTTATTTTTTCATCATTCCGGTAAAAAAGACCGCCTATCGATGAAATATCAGATTTTGACTGAAGATGCCGGGCGAACCGGACCATAGTTTCCTCACCCTCACCGCATACCGCATAATTCACGCCCAGGAAATCCATGATCCTCTCCGGCATGATACTGACAGATGCGCCACCGATCACAAGTGGCGCGGACGTCGCTCTTTTAACGGGATCGATCACACTTTTTTTCACATCATCCAGATAGTAATGGGAGTACTGACGATCCAGATTATCGATATTCCGGATTGATACGGCAACCATATCCGGCATGAATTGGCGAATCATTTCAGTGATTGCGGAAGAGGGGTTTTCAGAAAAGAGTATATCCAGTAATTGAACATCAAAGCCTGAACGTTCCAGACTTGAAGCAACATAACATGCTCCAATGGGGGGAATCGGCCACGGATGCCTTTCTCTGTTGGATGAGATCAGAAGTATCTTCACAGGTTCAGCCTATCTCAATTCAGGATAATAGCAACAAAGAATCTCGCACTCTTCTTCTGTCAAATTTGTCAGAAGATCCTTTTTACTTTCTACAAGACTGTTAATGTACTTTATATCATACAATTTCTTTTGATTACACATTTCATGAAAAGACCGTTCTTTAATCATCTGGTGATCGTCAACAAAGAAATATTTATACAGATGGGGGTTGCTTTTCTTGAACAGCTCAGCACCCTCTATGAGATTAAGCCTCATAGGGATAGCAGGCGCGCCGTTCACTTTTTCGTAACGCCTTATCTGTCCAATCTTTTCATAATTGAATTCCTTCTGGTAATAGTCACAATGACGCGGATTAACCATCATGCAGAAATCAGTACAGCCCAGAAGATCATTCCCCAGGATAAAAGCCTTTCTGAAAAGAGAAAGGAGAACTGTTCTGCTCTCACTATTCGTCAGTGAAGTATCCACTGCCAGACCGGATAATTCGCATATGAAGGAATCTTCTTTCCGTATTCTGCCAATCTCATTGTTGAAAATCTCGTTAATCGGAAGTCTATCGTCAGACTCCTGAATTACGGTCAGTGTGCCGCAGACTTTCCCGTTTTTCTTGACGATTATCAGAAAACTTATTGGCAGAAGGTTGTGGAAGCTTATTTTCATCAAAGAAGGATCCGGTTTTTGGAAACCGGATGAGAGAAAAGTATCATACAATAATCTGAAGGCTTCTTTCATTTCATCTATGCTGTCGGGAAGCGTGGAATCTGAAATCACATCAATTGTATCCTCGGAGGTTTGTATAATTTCTTCAATACGGTTGTCATTCAGTCCTATTGCCTTTCTCAAAGAATTGTTCCTTTTTCTTTTAATATGCTGTCACCTGGTGCTGAATCTCGGTTCCGTATTGCAGCCAGCTTCATGCGAAATCTCACGATGGAGGCAAATAGAACAGCTTCAGCTGATCCTTTGAGCCGATTCGGTGACTGATTGCAGCCGGCACATATCTGACCGGGCATATACTGTTCTTTGTACTGCATCAAGGTATCAATCGAATCATAAAGAATATTGCCGAGAGGATTCGATACAGACTGGTCATTGCAGCAGATCGAACTTCCATCTGCGGCGATAAAGAAGTTCGCGTTCCATAGACAGGGAAATCTGAAACTACGTACAAGGTCTGCTATCTCACCTGTGCCTGAGAAAAATCGCTTCAGTACAAGCTTCATTCGGATCTTCACGCCGTTAACATCGTGTCCGTTGTACCGCCTGAACAGGTCTTTGTACATATCGACTTTTACAACAGTGTTCCGGATCAAGCCTGACCGGTTACTGGTTGCTGGAAATAGCACCAGTTCTATCTCGCCAAGTCCTTTCCCGCGGGCAAGTCTCGTCAGATAATCAATTGTCTCCGGGAAATCATTTCTTATGATCTCAATCTCCGGCGGAGAGATGTGAAACATGAGTTTTGACAGCTGTCCCTTTGCTCTGAACTCCATTGCCTTCTCAACACCGGGCAGTACTCTGGACAGCAGTTCTTCTCCCCTCTTACTGTCGCCCATCATGATCAAACCGTATGATTCAGGTTTTACTGTAGGCAGGGAAATAATCAGTGAGATCTTATTGGAAATAAATGAATCCATTATTCCGGGTACATTATTCAGTCTCAAACCGTTTGTCACAACGGAGACTTCCGGCGGCGGAACTGCGGATATATCCCATTCCCTCAGCATATCACCGAACATCTCTATTCTGCTCTTGAACTCAGGGTGAAGTGTTGCTTCGCCATCGCCTGAATTGGCTATGTAACGCACATGAATTCCGGATTCGGCTGATTTTAATACCCGTTGAATAAGGGTTTTCGTAACAATGAACGGCTGGAACTCTCTCGGACCGTTGTATCCGGTTTTATTTATACCGCACAATCTGCAGGAGTAGTTGCATATACCGTGTACAAGGCTGTTGTTTATTGATATGGGACGGCGTGTTTTCATATGGCGTTTCTACTGATCACCAAGAATTCGGGATGATTCATGTGTTTCTTATACAACTTGAATTCAATTCATTTGATTATTTATGTAAACAAATCCTTATTCCTAGAATAATATAGAGATTTATTTCTGATCCAAGTAGAGAGTCCGGTAAATAATGTAGGCATGATGAACATTTTGCGCATATATCTTTGTTTCATTGTATGTAATCAGTGAATAGAATTCATCGGTTTCCATATCGATTGCTCCCCAGTGAATCGCATTATGAGGACCGGCGTTGTATGCAGCAGCTGTTATGACCGGATCACCGCTGAACTCATGCAGAACGCCGGCAATGTAGCAGATGCCGTATTCAATCGAAACCGCCGGATCGTATAGTCTGTCAGGAGAGTAGTCATCCCAGCCCTGCTCCAGCGCTACATATTCCGATGTGCTTGGTATCATCTGGATAAGCCCTCTGGCTCCCGCTTCCGAATAGCAGGTCGGCTGGAACATGCTCTCGTTTCTTATGATGGCCCATGCAAACAGCGAGTCCAGTCCGTACTTTTCTCCGGCCGGCACAACGAGTTCCGGCCATGCCATCTGATAACGGAGCATCCAGAGCTCTCGAGGGCGATCATTATCATCTCCTGCAAGATCCCACATCAGATAACCGGAAACTGGCCTTCTCTCCCATATACCATTCTGAAGGTAGAAAGGCGCAAGGTAATCGGGCCCCCCCGTAATATCTTCCGCTCTCCTGAATTCTCCATCTGCGAAACGCCTCAGACCGGCTTCCTGCAGAAATAATCCGCGAAGAGCTTCCTCCGGCGGCCGGGCTGGAGAATGTCCATGTCTGGTCATCCAGTCAGTGAGAGATTCCCCGGTAAAAACAGGTTTCCAGGCAGGTTTTCCAAGGAGTTCTCTTGCGAAGTTCGCTGGAAGGCTGGCAGGGGCTTCGTCAATCAGTTGCTCAAGAATCACACTTCCGTCCGGGTTACCTTCTGCTAGAAGAAGTTTTCCCAGCCAGTACTTCGCTGAGGAAAGATAGACGCTTCCTGTCCACCTTGAAATGAAATTGCCGAATTCCTCCATCGAATCCGATATCTTGCCGGTCTTCATCAGACAGAAGCACAGGTAGAAATGGGCATCATCAGCCGTAACATTGAACGGGTATTTCTCGAGTGTCATGCGGAACCATGGAATAGCCTGCTGCCACTGTCTGTTCTCAGTCAACATATTCCCCATATACCACGGAAGATTCCCGATCCTGTAATGATCCGGGAATTCCAAAGCATACTGTTCAATAACCTCAAGTCCCCTCTGCCAGTTACCGGTACGTCCCAGATTACGTCCCAGATAAATCAGCACATCGGGTGTATCAGAACCTGTCGGCCATTTTTCATGGTACTGCTCAAGCATTTCCACTGCCGTTTCGTAGAATCCCAGCCTGTCTCTGGTTCTTGCCGCAAGATACCACAGGTGAGGATCGGGATCATGGGAGTTGACAGCTATATCGTAAAGTTCGTTCCACAGCCCGCCTGAATAGAATGGATCAGCGAGTGCGGCAGCCATGCTTCTGTCATTCAGTATAAATTCTCGAAGCATATCATATCCATGAGCATGAACGGGAGCTGCAGGCCAGAGTTCAAAGGATCTCTGAAAAGCCTCTCTGTTTCCTGTAGTTCCTTCCCGAAGCATCCAGATGCCGCTGTAATGACAAAGTAACGATAGTAATTCATCATCTCCTGAAATCTCAGCAGCCGTAAATACAGAATCGGCGTCTGATAATCTCCCTGTTTCCAGCAGAGCGCGATAGAAGATTATGGTTCTGCTGCGAAGGGCAGTTTCCGGAAGATCATCAGGAATATTCCCCATGATCATCAGAGCAAGATCTGCTTCTCCGCCCGCGAGAAGAGAATCAGCAAGAACAAGGTACAGGTACTCAGGCATAACACAATCATGCCTGGAAATATATGAGATCAATTCTCTTCCCAGTTCATGTCCACCAAGCTGAAGAGCTTTATAAGGAGCAAGCGAATCCGTCTGTTCAAGAAGGAGCTGTGCACAGATTACACTGGAAGCGTCACTGACATCTGCCGCCTTCCAGATCAGATCATGTCTTAATGAATCCTCCGGAGTTCTCAGTAGTGCAGCCCTGATGAAACATTCGCGAGCTTCATCGCTCAGTCCTATGGCAGCGAGAGAATCTCCGCATGTTTCAGCCAGCCAGCTTCTCTGCTCCAGAGACAGATCAGCAATCTGATTCCCGTCCGGCTGAAGTGTGGTGCAGCCGATCAGCAGAATACACGAAAGAAAAAGAACCCTCAGGGGGCTAAGCGGCTTAACGATACTTCGCAAGTTCCTGTTCCAGCTCTGGATGTCCGGGAGCTGCCTTCTCGGCCTGTTCGAGCAGAGCAACAGCTTTTAAATGGTTCTCTTCCGCTGCGTAAGCCCTGCTCATGGCGATCATGACTCCAATTGAGGGTTCTGATTCTCTCTCAAAGAATTTTTGAAGAAATTCGATAGTTTCGTTCGCTCGTCCGGTATGAATAAGAATTGTACCAAGGCCTGAGATTGCAGGCTCAAGGTCCGGATCAGCTTTCAGAGCTTTCCTGAAACTCTCCTCTGCTTCATCGAGCTTTCCCTGAGAAGCTTTTATATGAGCCATGTTTGCCAGAAGTCCAGGATTATCAGGACTGAGTTCGATGGCATCCTGAAGGCTTGATAAAGCCTGTTCGTATTCCGCGTTATTGAAATGCATTATCGCCGAGCGATTAAAATCTCTCACGCGGTTATCCTTTACTTCAATGGAATGAAGAGAAAGCAGTTTACTCATTTCCTCAAGCTGTTCCTTCTGGTATTGAGAATTCTCCTTGACCGCTTTGTTAATAGAAGTGACTTTTTCAGCAAGTGCGTCTCCAGTCTTTTTATCCTGCTTGCTGATCACATTTTTTATGGTTTTCTCAATTGACTTTGCGGATTCAGAAAACAGTTTGGTTACTTTTCCAAGTTCCTTGACAAAAACCTTTTTATCAACCACGTCATCCGTATCTCCAGCCAGCAGTTCATTTGACTTCACAAGCTGCTCGGTAATACCATCATATTTCTCCTGAATCATAGCCAGGAGATTGTTTTCCAGCTTTTCAAGACGAGCATTGCTATTCTCAACGGACTCATTGAGTTTGTATATAAGTTTCCCTATTCCGGTTAGAAGCTCCTCCATCGAAAGTCCCTTTTTGTCAGATTCTGGTGCTTTAGCCATTGTTCACCTTCTTCATTTTCGGATTGATACGGATTCCGGACAGCAAATCAAGTCCACTGCTATTATCCAGAACGCCAGTATTTTCTATAATTGATGTAAGAGCCGGGTGTTTATCCGCCAGAAATCTGCGAAGAGCAGATATTTCCATCATCGTACCGGTTTGCCCTATAGCCCATACCAGTCGTTTAAGCGGCATATCCCCGCCTGTTTTTCTGTATTCATTAATCCAGGTCGAAATAGCCTGATTTCGGAATCCAAGGTTCCATTGAGCAAGAGCCTTTATGTCCGGAGTTTCAGGATATTCTCCGTCAAGGTTGTCAATCTCCTTTAATGCTCCCTCTGCATCTCCTGATATTGCCAGCATGGATGCTCTCTCAATACCCGATACAGATGATTTAATCCTCGCATCCTGCAGTTCACTCCTTAATATGGAGAGCAGCTCATCAGTGCTTTCCTTTCTTGCGATTGATACTGCTTCTGACAGCATCCCGGCGGATAGCAGAATTCGCACGAGTCTGACTATTTCCTGAGAAGTCAGGGAATCTTCGGAACCAGGGAGAGGCAAAGTCTTCATGCATGCTTCAGCCAGTTTAAGCCTTAATGCTGTGTCATCAGGAGGAAACAGCAGCCTGTCATCTGCCAGCTTGAATAATCTTCTCACACCCTGACCGGACTTCAGAACAGCTTCAGAAACAGCCTTAGCCTCTTCTGCGTCGATATCATCATATCCATCCGGAAAGATCTTTTCAAGAGCCTCGGCTATTATTCTGTCGACCTTTACATATCTCCAGATGGAGGTTCTCTTCGCGTTTCCGGCAATGACCTCGCGAAGAAGCTTCTCAGAAGCAATCGAGTCCCATGGATCCCCACCCTCCAGAGAAATACCGCAGAGTATTTCTTCAACCTGTTTTTTGAATCCAAGTGAAGATGCAGATCTGACCAGGCCCGAAAGAGCTTCAGCATTATCCACCGGATACCAGTTTCTGATAGCGATATCCAGCAGTTCCTCGGTCAGTGGGATGTCAATATCCGTCTGATCTCTAATGATCTCATTGAACGTGTCCGAATCACCGGCTGCAATTGAACAGACAATTCTTGAGACGGATCCAAGCTGGGCAAACTCGGTTAAAAGGCCTTCAGAAGAAAGCTCCGGTTTAAGAAGGACAGCCTCAGTGATAAGATCGTCAATATCCGCGTCAATCCCGTTTCTATGTGCTATTCGGGCAGCATACAGATATGCTTCTCCTGATAACGTCATTATTGCCATGGATACAGCCATTTCTACCAGTTCAGCGCTCGAATCAGCATCAAGATCCAGCATTAGAGCAGAGTACTTTTGAAATCGCTGGAAATCCCCTGTCTGAACTGATGCTCTGGTGAGTGAATCAATTATCGTGAACTCACCTGGGTGGCGCTCATGCATTTTTTCAAGCAGACCTATTATGCTCTTGTCTGATAGAACAGGAGAAAATATCCTGGCCAGATCATCAAATCTTTTCTCAGCCTCATAAGATATTGCAATTAATTCCCTTATTTTAATATTAAATGCTGGAGCTCTCTGCAGCAGATACTCAAGAAGTTCTCTGGCCATTTTGCTTGTCTTGATTGCCGTTACCGGCTGTTCAAGGAATTCCAGAGACTCTCCTGTTTTGTCCTGAACCGCTGTTCGACAGGCATGGGCAATATCCCGCATCAATGCATCATCAATGCTGCCATCTATATAAGATGATCCAGCAAGGATAATCTTACCCTGAGCAAGAAGGTATCTGAGCCTGAACTCGGCTTCCTCAATCGGATTACCCCAGTCAAGCTCTGTAACGAGAGAAAGCTTCCAGTCTTCCGTACCTCCAAGACACTCCAGAATTGAAGCCACTGTTGCAGTAGCCTTTACTGAAGAAATCTTCGGAAGAATGCTCCCGAGATCCAGTTCACATAGAAGATCAGCCGACAGTCTGGAGACTTTCTCCGCAATACTGTTCTGATATTCAATGTCATCAAGAGCCAGAAGCAGATATTCATTTGAGGCTTCGGCATTCTTTTCTCTGATACTGATAAGAGCAGCAACATATGCCTGCCAGGAATTAGTCGGTGTAAAGTTTGCTTTCTCAAGTTCTGAAACGGATCCAACTTCAATACTATCACTTGCCAGAAGCTCCTGCCCCTCCATTGAAGGGGTTCTGCCGGTAAGGAATATCGAGAACCAGTCGGATGCGGCATCACTCAGTCTATCCGATCTGAACCGGAAGAGCGCTCTCGCTTCTCTGAGTTCCGGATATCTGATAACTTGATCTTCAAGTGAATCGAGAACCTCGGCTGATTCTGAGCAGAAATTTTTATCAAGTCTCCGTGAAAGGTGATCGAGAGTCGCGGCTGCTTTACCTTTTTTACCCGTTTCAAAAAGAACCGCAGCAAGAAGCGATAGAACTGAAGGGTTGTTCTTGTCACGGATGAGAAGCTTCTGAACCTGTTCAAATACCCATGATGCATCAGAATTCAAAATCGGGAAAAGTGATATCACTGCGTTCTTCACATCACCATTGTCGACAAGATACGACGCAAGCTTCATAGCTATAGTACCTGTATTGTCTCCCGTCGCTGATATCAGGCTTCTACAAACCTCAATCAGTTTGTTGCTGTCAGCGTTCCCCGCTTTGAAAGCCCTTTCAATCGCTTCCGCAGCTTCTGCTGTTTTTCCTTTTTCCAGATCCATTCGCGCTGCAAGCAGGAGAGGCGCAGCTCCACTCTCCGGATGTGAAACCAGGTCTTCAATGGCTGTTTCGAGTTTTCCCCTGTCCAGAGTATCACTGTATACATCCTCAAGAATTTTGGATGCGGCTTCAGTTTTCCCGGCTGCTGTAAACATTTCCGCAAGCAGTGATGATGATCTGCCGGATCTGTCAGCCGGTATCATCCATTTCTCTATAACATCAGCAGCATCAACAGCATCATCCTGTGACAAATCACTTCCAGTAAGCTGATTGGCATATTGCATTGCCATATCCATCTTGCCTGAAAGCGCTGAAATACCCATCAGAGCTATCAATTGCCCGCTTTCGAGCTGTTTTGCCTGATTCCCTATCCAGAACGCAAGCAGTGAGATGTCTCTGTGCGGAAATTCCACTTCTCTGCTGACTTTCCAGAGGAAATCAATTGCGTCATTCGCCTGTTCATTACGGTACAGACACAGCGCCCATTCCACAAGCGATGATTGATCGGCTTCAGGATGAACAGTTCCGTCAAATCTGGTTGAATTCATGATCCGATCTTCTATCAGCACAAAAAGGTTGGATACAGCTATTTCATCTGCTTTCCCAAGTACATTCAGAGCACTCTTGAAATCATGCCTGTCAATAAAGCTCTTCCATGTTGCTCTCAAGAGATCCGTTGATCTGGAAAACTCATTGAGTCGCTCAATGAATATATTCTGCACTTCACCGGTTACCTGTCTGTGACGATGGATAGTTTCTCCACCGACATCAGCGGCAAGATTCGGATGACCTATATCAAGAAGGAGCTCGATAAGTTCAAGAGCAACTCCGCTTTCTTCCAGGAGTCTGCCTCTCTCCTCTTTTACGGTGGATGATACTCGATTTACGCTGCCCTCGCTGGCAAACTTCCTGATTCTTTTAAGAATTTTTCTGGGACCTGATTCAAATAATGCCATTTTCCCATCCTACTCAGGTATAATTAGAAGAACATCACCTAATGACAGGATACTGCTCTCAAGAGAGTTAAGATACATAATCTGTTCAATAGACACACTATATCGGATTGCAAGATCCCATAAAGTGTCCCCCTCGACAATCACGTGTTCAATTCTTACTCCACCTGATACTATATCTATTTCATTCTCTTCGGAAAGTGCGTCATTCAAAAGCTGGAAATCCTGCTCTTCCGTACTATCACAACGGCGAAGAAGGAGAACATCACCGGGATAGATTATATTATCAGATGACATGTTATTCCAAGCAGCAACCTCTCGAGAGCTGACTCCAACGCTTGCGGCTATCTCACTCATAGTATCGCCCATGCGAACAGTATACCTGATAAACTGTGGATTATCCACATATCCGGCATTAACCGGCCGGCGCTGACTCTCCGGAAGTCCAATAAAAACTCCAGGCCTGAGGGAACCGGCGGAATTCAAGCTTCTGAGAACCTCCGGAGAGACTCCCGTTGACCATGCGATTCCGTTCCAGGTATCGCCTTCTTTTACAAGGTATCTTTCAGGATCGATTGTCCAGGCCGCGGTGAAAACATCATTAGCCCGCTCTGCAGCTACAATGATTTCCCAAGCCTGCCCATCATCAGGAGTCTTTTCCAGCAGGTAGGATCGGTTCAAATCCATTAGAGAGTCAATTTCCACTCCTGTTTCAGGACCGAGAAGTCTCAGATCAAACCCTGAGGGAACCCATACCACCGCCAGAACGCCTGATTCCAGTTCTACATCAATATAGGCTTCTGCGGCAGAGGCAAATCTTGGAACAAAGGCATCGGTTTCGCCGGGAAGCTCAATTTCCCCGAAAGTCGTGCCTCCCTGTTGCAGGCCTGATAGAACTCTTCCGGGACCGCAGTTATATGCCGCCAGAGCAAGAGACCAGTCATCAAACATCCCGTACAGATGAAGAAGGTACTTCGCGGCTGCTCTTGTAGAAGCAACCCATGAGTACCTTTCATCCACTGAGTCATCTATCCGCAGCCCCATCTCACGTGCGGTTTCAGGCATTAACTGCCACGGACCTGCTGCTCCCATTCGAGAGTAACATCCAACATTGAAATCACTTTCTACCCATACAAGTGCAGCTATTTCTACCGGTACACCCTGGATTCTGAGGATTCTCTCGACAAGATCCTTGATATTGCCTCTGCCGGGAAAACTCTCAGCTCTGTACTGAATATCACTTGCGGATGCGAGAGAAGCAGGAATATCAGTTGAAGGAGCTTCAGTGCGAATGATCTCCCCCCCCTGGAGTACAGGTAGAACCATCATATTATGCGTCGCGGGAGCAGCAGTATTGAATTCACGACGGACGTCCATAGTCGCGACGCGTGTTCCGGAGCAGGATATTAACGAAAGGGTTGACCAGAGAAAACCTTTCAATAAGTATCGTCTTAACAGTCTGGAGGTTGAATGATGATATCCGTCGGCGTTGTTGGCGCAACGGGTCTTGTAGGTACGACAATGATCAGTGTGCTTCAGGAGCGCTCCTTTCCTGTTGACCGATTCCATGCATTCGCCTCAGGTGAATCCAGAGGAAAAACGGTCCGATTCAGAAATCAGAACTACCCTGTTGAAATAATAACACCGGAAACATTATGCAAGGGAATCATACTGTTCGGTGCCACCTCTGCGGAAGTGGCAGAAAAATGGATACCTCAGTGCATTGAGTCCGGCGCGGCAATTATAGATAATTCTTCCGCTTTCAGAATGAATCCTGAAGTACTCCTTGCCGTACCTGAAGTAAACGGCCATCTCATAACGGGCACTGAGAACCTGATCGCCAACCCGAACTGCTCCACAATACAGCTCGTTGTTGCTCTCAATCCTCTTGCCGCGATGAGAAATATTCTGTGGGTCTCCGCCGCTACGTATCAGTCGGTATCCGGCGCCGGATACCCCGCACTTGATGAACTTTCAAGACAACAGGACGGAATGGAAATCGAACCAGGAATTCCACACCTGCATGAAAACATCATCACCGGCATAGGCCCTCCCGATACAAACGGCTATTGTGATGAGGAGCTGAAACTCATGCATGAAACCTGCAAAATCATGAACCTGGATTTTCCCGTATTCGCTTCCACTGCAAGAGTACCTGTCAGAACAGGCCACACAGAAGCGGTAGTGGTGAAGTTCAGCAGTCCCCTGCTCGCTGAAGAGGCGGCATCAATTCTGATGAATGCTCCCGGCATCACAGTTTCGCAGTGTGGTTGCTCACCTGTTGACGTAGAGAATACTGACACTGTAGTTGTGGACAGGATACGCAATTACCCTGATGATCCAACTATTCTTCAATTCTGGGTTCTGGCTGATAATCTCAGAAAAGGCGCAGCATTGAACGCAGTTCAGATAGCGGAAGTATGGGGCCGGGCCTTAAAAGTTAGCATTTAGCAAAAGGGTCAGGGCTAAAATATTAGCATTTGAAACGCTAATTTTTTAGACCCGACCCTTAACGCTAACTTTTAAGGCCCGGCCCCCAATCACCTGGCTAGATATCAACATCCATATCATCGAAATCAAACTCGTCATCGAGATCTTGACTGAGATCTTCAAGTTCAGCGTTGCATTCCTCGCAGATCACGAGGTGCGGAGGATTCATATGTCCGCATGAAGGACACTTGTTCTCCTCGGATTCCTCTGTCAGTTCTTCGACATCAGCGTCGAGTTCCTCGATTTCGTCGCCATCGATCTCCTCAATAAGCTCATCATCCTCTATGTCAATGACTTCTTCTTCTGAAGATTTCGGTTTGGCAACAAATTCACTGCCGGGAACACCAGCTGAAGTAGCGTTATCAACATCGCTCAGAACACCGTTCAGCTCATTCAATTCTCTTCGAAGCTTATCCAGTTTTCCTGAAGTCTTATCACGATCAGATTCAGATTGAATAAGTTCATTCTTGAACTCATCATTCCCATGATCGAATTCACCTAGTTTTGCTCTTATCTGGAGTTCATCGACCTTGTCTGATTGATCTGTGAAAACAGTCTCCTGCTCACTGATCTGACCGGTAAGCTCCTGTGCTTTTACCTCAAGTGAGCCACGCTTATCGCTTATTTTCTCGAGAACCGACTGAAGCTGACTACTGTAGTCATCACGTATTTTCCCGTACACCCTGTCGTTGGTGTCCGTTTTCATGTTTTCCAGATTGTTCAACCGACCGACAAGTTCCTCTCTGCGATCAAGTAGATCCAGAATCTTCTTTTCAAGAACTTCTGCCATGTTCCCCCCCTATGATTTGCGCTTAAATTAACTCATGATTCAAATATACATACAAGCTCAATTTTTATCTATAAATGTCCGCTTGTCAAGGTGAAGATCAATCGTGCCAACAAAACCAATTGATCAACACCGGTTTTTATTGCTCTATCAGCTTCCGCAAAAGCTTCAGCAGCAACAGCTGGATCAACCTTACAGGCGGTTCGAGAGTATTTCATTAACTTGTCCAATAGTGGAAATCTTGCCCCTGTCACATTTGCGACTTTCTTCTTCCCACCTCCACTCTCAACGATTTCCATTGCCTGAACAACCTTCTGCCACTGACCGAATAAATAGGATATGAGTCTATTTGGATCCTCGCCATACCGCATAAGCAACCACGCGGCCTCAAGGGCTTTTCCTCTCCGATTACCGAAGATCATATCTCCGAGATGGAAGATATCAGCTCTATCCTTGCCTGCTAATACTTCCAGCAAACCTTTTCTATCAACTGTTGAACCGGGTCCGTGGTATAACGCGAGTTTTATGATGGCATCGGACATTCTTCCAAGATTTCTTCCGGAATACCCGGCAAGAAGCTGAACGGTTTCCCGACTTAACTTGATGTTTTCAGAAGATGCAATGCGAGCTGCCCATCCCGGCATATCTCTCTCAAAGGGTTCATAACAGATATAGAACGGCATTTTTTTCTCGAGTTTTTGAAGGACGGCTGATTCCCTGGGAGTCTTCAAGGATGTAAGAAGCAATGCGCAATCATTCAGACCTTCATCGAGGGAACGTATCAATTCAGACTGAGCAGCCTTTCCGATGTTATGACATTTGGAGATAAGGAGAAGCTTCCCTGGCGCGAAGAGAGAGTTTTCCAGAAAATATCTGCGAAGGTCGCCTTCCTTAAGTTCGCCGCCATCAAGCCGGAGTACATCATATTTAAGCTCGTTCCCGAACTTCTCAGCCATTAGATCCTTAAGACGAGTTGACTGGTAAATGTCAGGACCAGATACAGCGAATACGCTTCCTGTATCTGCCTTAATCATCTTGCGCTCCATTTCGCTGTACTTACTGATCTTCATAAAACCATCTCCGGTAAGTTGCCCCGGGCAAACCTTGCAGAATGTGATAAACGAATGTATTTTTGCATCTTATCAAAATCAATCCAGTTTAGGGGAAAAAACATGTTAACCTGGCTCAGAGATAATGCTAAAATATTCCTGATCGCAACCATTGTCATCTTCGTCGCTCTCATTTTTCTCCGATGGGGAATGGGCGAGGGAGATAACAGACCGGCTAACCCATACGAATGCGCTATTGCAACAGTTGACGGTGAAGATATCATGCCGGAAGAGTATCAGGCTGCGCTGCAGAACTGGAATCTGCGCTACAAACAGATGCTTGAGCAGAGCGGAAATCCAGATCCTGAATCGATGCTTTTTCTTATGAGCGCTGTCATAACAAAAGAAGCCTATAAAGAACTGATAAACAGCAAACTTGAAGGTATCTATCTGGATAGCAGAAACTGGACTCATTTCACGGTCGAGCAGGCCGAAGCTCTTCTGACCGCTCAAGTCAGAATGCAGGATCTTGGCGGTATGAGCGCAGAAGAATACCTTGATATGGTCAAATCCGAACAGCCCGGGCTGTACCAGCAGTATCTCTACCAGACATACGCAGGTGGAGATTCCCGGCGCTTCCCACTGGCTTCAGGAATGGTTAGTATGGCTTCCAGAGAAGAAATCGATTTCCTCCTTCTTGACAGTCAGGGCCAGATAACCGCCAGGTATATTATTATAGATACCATTCCACCAATTCCGGATGAAAAGGTATTTGAAGAATTCTACAACACTAATCCAGAAATGTTTTCCAGGCCTGCCGGATCTGTGCTGAGGTATGTAACAATCCAGATAGCACCTAAGGAGGATGACCTGCAATTCGCAGTTGCAAAACTCGATTCTCTTTCGTATGCAACCGCAGGATCTCCCATCACCGCAACAAGAATGCAGTTTCTTGAATACTACGGCGATGGCATTGTTCTTGAAGAGGGCCAGAGAACTGTTCCATTTCTGGGAATGTACTCAAACAACCCATCTATCAGCAGTTATCATGTTCTCCTTCTTGATTCTGTTATAACTTCATCTGAAATACTGGATGACACTCTTCACCTCAGAAGCTGGGAAGTACCTGTTCTGCCTCAGTACTCCACAATAAGAAGTACAATGTGGACTGTAGAACAGCAGATGGAAAACATTCTCGCGAACAGCATACCGGATATCGGCGACTCTCTTCTGGTAATCGATTTCGGTGAGATTCTGGTTGAGGAAGACACACCGCTGACAGGGAGTATTTCAGAAGAAATCATTACCTTTGCGACGGATACACTCTGGCCGGATTCCCTGGGGCCAATCTTCTATTCCCCGGGATACAGGGGTGGATATCCCGCGTTCACACTTGTTCGCAGGCTGGAATTCTACCCTTCGAACACAATCGGATACGAAGAAGCCGTCAATTCCGGAACTCTCCAGGAAATGACAATGTACTCTATCAGAAGAGAGATAACCAAAGTTCTTGCTCTTGAGGCACTCAATGAAATCCATTCAAGCGGCGCCAACCTTGGAGCATGGGCAGCATCTGAATCACTGCAGGTATATACGACAGCTACTTTCACCGCTTCACAGATTCGGGCTGATGCTGAATCTGATCCGGATGCCGTAAATGGAATTCTCTCTTCCGTGGAATTCGCGGAAGCAGCTGTTGTCGCACCTGAATTTCAGGTTATTGGACCGTTCAGTACTGGAACCAGCTGTGTACTTGCAGAAATACTTTCTCGTCAGGTTCCCCCCGAGAATCCTTCCATGATAACCATGACTTATGTTGCCGCTCAGCAAGGACATGAGGAACTCAGCAGGGTTAATATTATTCAGTATATGAGAGAAACAAGTGAAATTCGCGATCTCAGGGATGAATGGCAGCAGTACGCTGAGGCAGTCGAGGATTCAATCAGGACAGAGCGGGAGCAGATGGAGGATCGGTAGATATTACAATGAATAATATTGTGATTACGTACCGCTTCAGGCTGGCGGATGATACTCTGGAATCATTTCATATTGAACTCGATGCACTGAATCTTCAGATGATTGGCAATGTTCCTGAAACCATGCCTGAATGGATAAATCTGGAATTCCATAAATGTCCCAACTGTCCACTCAAAAGCGATGTACATCCTTACTGCCCGCTGGCTTTGAATCTTGTCAATATCGTTAAACGTTTTGATCGTGTTATTTCATATGATGATATCTATATGGACGTGATAACCAAACAGAGACACATATCACAGAAGACAACCGCTCAGCACGGTCTCAGTTCTCTCCTGGGCCTTGTGATAGCCACCAGCGGCTGTCCGCACACTGTATTCTTTAAACCGATGGCTCGATTTCATCTGTCTCTCTCGAACAGGGAGGAAACCGCTTACCGCGTTACATCCATGTATCTGCTGGCACAGTATTTCATGAAAAAAGAGGGAAAACAGGCTGATTTCAGTCTCCAGGGTCTCAAACAGATATATGAGAATGTTCAGCAGGTTAACCGTGCGATTGTTGAAAGGCTTCGAGCAGCAAGCGAAGCAGACTCCATACTGAACGCCATTGTAATACTGGATACATATGCTCAGACTATTCCGTGCATGATAGAAGATTCTCTTGACAGTATCAGGTATCTGTTCTCTCCGTATCTGACAGATAATGATTCCAGTGCAGGAAATCCATAGATTATTTTTTTCGGCTGCTCCTGAGCAGAACAACCAGGAAGAACGGCCCTCCAAGAAGTGACATGACAATACCAATAGGCAGTTCAGCAGGACTCACGACAATTCTGGATAACGAATCCGCGAGAACCATAAGAAGCATTCCGCCAAGCGCTGAAGCCGGCACAAGATACCGGTAGTCAGCCCCGACGAATCTGCGCATGATATGCGGCACGATCAATCCGACAAATCCAACAGGCCCAACGGCTCCCACTGTGGAGCCGGCCAGAACGGCCGCAGCGACAAGAAGAAGATTGCGTTCTCTCCGGACCGAGACACCTCTTGTTGAAGCCAGATCATCACCCTGCGATATCTGATTGAGCACATCGGTTCGCGAGAATACTATCAGCGTTCCGATAACCGCAGGGAAAATCAGAAACAGTGGTTTTCCCCATCCGATCACTGCAAGATCTCCCATCATCCATCTTACAATCTCAAGTATTCTGGATGCATCACTGAAATATTCGAACAGAAGAAGTATTGCAGCACCAATAAGGTTCATCGTAACTCCAGCAAGGAGCAAAGTTGCGCCATACTCTCCCCTTGCGCCTCCTGATGCGAGAGCATAGACCGCTATTACCGCCAGAAGCGCTCCAGCGGTTCCGGCCGCGACAAGACCGATAACCGGAACAGCAAGCCCCGATATGATTACGGAACCGGCAACAAGTCCTGCTCCTGCGGATATGCCAAGAGTGTATGGAGTAGCGAGATCATTTCGAAGAAGTGACTGCAGAACACATCCGGAAATGGACAAAGCGCTGCCGGTAAGAAGAGCAAGTACGAATCTTGGCAATCTCAACCGGAACACTACCCATCCCGGCGGATCACCCATTGGACCAACCATCAGGGAAAAGACACCTGCAATAACAATCGCAAGTATCAGCATAATCCAGAATCCGGTTGACGGTCTTCTCCCAGAAGCGGTCATTTCCCCGTCTCCGGCACGATTATCCACGACCTGGTCTCACTGTCCTCCGATACGTGAAGATGAACTTCAAAAACCTCAGAAAGAATCTCCGTTGTGAACACATCAGCAGGTTTACCGAATGCTCTGGCGTTTCCGTTGGCAAGTACAAGCACGGAATCAAGGTATCTGCCGGCTAGCGCAACCTCATGAGTGCTGATCAGCACAGCAATTCCTTTATCTGACAGCTTTTTGAGAAGCAGCCACATGTTAAGCTGATGTCTGAAATCCAGAGAGGATCCCGGCTCGTCAAGCAGCAGCAGCTTCGGCTCCTGAGCAAGCGCTGAAGCAAGCAGAACCAGCCGCTTTTCTCCCCCTGAGAGTTCCGAAAATGTCCTGTCTCTGAGATGCCATGTGTCCGTTTCCAGCATACATTCCCCTGCAACTTCAAGATCATGTGATGAGTCAAATGCCCATCTTCCTCTATAGGGATGCCTGCCAAGGAGAACTGTTTCTGCTACTGTCAGCCTGGAAAAAGGATTGAAATTCTGAGGAAGGTAAGACACTATTCTTGCCTGCTGATTATCCGAGAGATCGGATGTTTCAATGCCGCATACTTCAATAGTCCCGGAAACAGTAACTCCCAGATCAAGAATAGCGCGAAGAAGTGTCGATTTCCCTGAACCATTCGGACCGATCAACCCGCATATGTCGCCTGAAGATATGGAAAGATTGATTCCGGACAGGACGGATCTGGTGCCGTATCCAGCGGAAACGTCATCCAATCTCAGAGTAGACAAGAACATATCCTCTCGGCGATATTAATGAGTCTTCCTCCTGGAATCATGATATATGGCTCAAAGAGACAGTGAATACTTGATGTCTGAAATCCTAAATCAACCCAGAAATCAAGTCGGAGGCCAAGCG
>JAUXIK010000017.1 GCA_030620995.1 Candidatus Aegiribacteria sp. | reverse complement strand
CAGTCAACTACCCTCCGCTGAAGCAGAGGGCTTGTAAGCAGCCTCAGGCGGAAGCGCAATCCGACTGAAGTCGTTTTGCTTCCTCGGCTCCTACAATAGGCTGGTTGACAGACAGCCCTTCGGGGTAGCCACTGGCATCCCGATAGTTGGCCTCGATATTGCGCGAGGCGTTGATATCAGCGTTGAGAGAGAAACCGCAGTGAGTACATTTGAAAACAGCTTGAGATGTCCTGTTGGACTTCGAGATATGCCCACAGCGAGAACACTTTTGAGAAGTGTAGCGGGCATCAACATAGTCCACTTTGATAGCTCTGGCATCAGCCTTGTACCGCAGGAACTCCTCTAACTGGAAAAAGCTCCAGGAATGGATCCTGCGCCTTTGACGTTTGCGAAGTTTGACCCTCTTGCGGATGTGTTTGAGGTCTTCAAGAACGATGATGCTGTTCTCAGGAAGCGATTCTACGATTTGCTTCGTAATGCAATGGTTCACATCACGCCGGAAGCGGTTCTCCCTGGAAGCTGCCTTCCTGAGGTGTCTTTTGGCGGATTTAGAACCACATTTCTGAAGCTCTCGTCTCAGACGCTGGTAACGATGAGTGACAGCAGCCTTGCTATAGAAGCTGTTGTCGGAGCAGACGGCTATCTTGTTTACTCCCCGGTCTATGCCGAGGATGACGGGATTCCCGGAATCTTTGAATTCCAGTACATCCTTCTGGAATACTATACAGAGAAAAACCTTTCCCTTGCGAAGGATAAGCTCGGCAGATCTTCGTCTCCAGGAAACATACTGCTGATAATAGTCAGGGAGATTGAAGGAGATCCTGAGCCTGCCATCAAGAGTAAGGATAGATACTTCGCTTCTATCGAACCAGATACTGTAACTCCTGGAGGAATAACGGATAGAAGACATTCTGCTTTGAGGGCACCTGCGACCCCGCTGGATAGCGGGCTTGAGAGCCTCAGATGCCTTCATCCTGATCTGGACAGCGAGGTCGGCAGGAAGCCCGAAGGTATCCCGGACATATTTGTAGGTTTTGTGATGCAGGGAAACGGAATTGAAATCACGATCTTTGTACCCGATCTGACAGACGTAGTTGAAAGCCCGGGTGACCGCCTCAATCGTAGGCCGTATTTGTTCAGGTATTATGGGTAACTTGATCCTTGCAGTACGGGTCAGAGTTTTCATATTCATACAATATTGGAAACAGAGACAATAACAAGCCCCTCCTCCATCGACTGAAGTCGAAGGTATCCGGGGCTTTGATAAGGCAGAGACTATGAAACGGCTCTCTCACACCGGATGAATCCGATCTGAGAACAAAACGTTCGGGATCCAGAATAATCGAATCGGGGATGAAGGTAAGACGGAGTGTATCCGCAAAGATCCTGCTGTCGTTCACGAAAGTCACCAGTGTATCAGTAGTGCTGTCTGAAGCCAGCAGTTCAAGTTCAGCTCTGAAAGTAGGCCAGTGGTCAGGCTGTGTCTGGCTCAGGGAAAAGGCAACTTCAGCACAACCAAGCGGCAGAGTATCGATACTGTAATCCAGATCGTAACAGGGGTAACCGTGACCGTAGACCCACTGATCAAAGAACCAGCCCAGTTTCAGTCCTGAAGCATCCTCAGCCGCTCTCCTGAAGTCATCAGTGGTAACCGAACCGAAAGCATGCCTGGACAGGTATAACTCCAGAGTATCGAAGAAAGCCGTGTCACCTATTGTTCTGCGCAGCATTCCAAGAACAAACGAACCTTTGTTGTATACAGTATGTGTCCAGAGATAACCCTTTGCCGGTACTATGGGAGATGTCTCACCACTCCAGAAGTAACCCTCCAGGTCCCGTTGAAGCCTTGCATGAGCGCTGTCAGGTCCGAACTCCTCCTCAAGCCAGAGAGTTTCACTGTAGGTGGCGAATGATTCCGCCAGCCAGATCTCAGACCATTCCGCTTCGGTGACGTAATTCCCCCACCAGTGATGGGCGATCTCGTGTACAAGTATACCCAGAACAAAATCGACGGAGTAATCGAAGTATAAGGGTGAAATGTAAATCTTTGTGTTATGCTCATTTCCGCCTTCAGCGATCTCGATGCATCCCAGACCCCCGGACCACGGGTAGGGGCAGAACATCTCTTCAAAAACACTGACTATATCCCCTGTCCTTGCAAGGACATCCCTTCCGTCCTGGCGCATATCAGGGTTTATCCAATGACATATCCAGTCCTTCTCCGTGTCTTCCAGCTGTTCGAACTTCCCCACAGCAACAGCCACGAGGTAGGTTGAAATATCTTCGGGGTGGTCCCAGTGATATGTCAGCCTTTCTTCTGTTTCATCGATCCCGATGAGGCTGCCGTTGGAAATCCCCCAGAGCCCTCTGTCAACGGTTATATGAAAAGTATAGGAAGCCTTCTCAGAAATAACATCGATACAGGGATACAGGTAACCGCCGCAACCGGGCTCCATGCCGACGGAATACATACCGCCGTCAATGAAGGTCACACCGGCAATCATATACTCCCGCTCCGAGTAAGCCTGGGGATGCCCATGGTACTCGATTCTAACCCGGCAAGTGTCCCCGGAATTGATTCCCTCCGGTAAAACGATGCTGAGAGTATCTCCCAGTCGACTGTAATTCAGATCTCCCTGTAGATTCACAACTCTATCTACTTCAAACCCTATCAGATGCAGATCCAGTGCAGAATCCGGAGAATGAGCAACAAATGTCACCTCAGAAATGCATTCCAGCAGCTCTCCCGCTATATCCACATCCAGGGATAACTCGTAATGGAGTATGTCCTGCTCCGGAAGTTCAAGAGGTGAAGTGGCGCAGATAATAAACATGTACACAAGAGGCAGCATCGAATTCATCCTTAATCCGCATATCTCACCGGAGTTACTACTGCAACGGCTCATCAACGGTCGATAAAACCTGTATTCATCCGACCTCGACCTCAGGGATATCAGCCATTCAGAGAACATAATCCGTGTCAGGTTCGCAGACCATCTCCAGCGATTCGATAGGAAAACAATCTGCATTACATGAAAGTAAATGAGTTTGATTTTCACAATATTGACAACTGATCACTCTGGATATTGTGAAGTACTGGATATGGATATATACTAATGCTGAATTTAAAGACCTTACTATATTAGCTGATTTATAGCAGATCGGTGTAGAATGAATACTGCTCAACATACTATCAGAATTCGCTCTTAATCCTTTCCAGCTATAAGAAACCCTTGCAGAGGTTATTCCGAGAACCGTCCTATCCATATAAGTAATGCAAGCTGATCCATTCCGGTGGCTTGCTCTTTTCTTTACCGAACTGAACTGATTCCAGGAAGATCGCTGCAGATTCTTACAGCAATCAGACTGTCTCCCTTTGTATTCAGATGACAAATGTCAGTATAGACAGCTTCATTAACATCATCAAATGCATCTGTGATACACAAGAAATTATCATATCTGCTCTCAAGTTCCAGTGCCAGCTGTTCGCATTCCAGATACAGTGATTTAACGAATGAATCCTGTAAGTCGTAGATATCGCGCTCCTCCGGAGTGAGGGGTTTATTGCCTGTGAGTACTACAGGCTGCCAGAACACACGGTATTCGAAACCGAATTCTCTGCTGAGAGCCTGAAGGATTCTCAGATCACCCTCGTAGATGTCCATTATTCTACCTGCAAACACTATTGGGTCAACGAAATCTTCCCCGTGAAGGATGCACATAGACGGAGGCTCCTGGTATATAACAAGACCATTATCTTGCTCCATGCCCAGGATTCTTTTCACTAAATGAATGGAATTGAGTTCCGATGCTAAATGAAGAAACCCCTGTTGAGCTGCAGCGGTTTCCCGGACGAAGTATCTGTTCTCATAGAGATAAGCAATTTCCTGAAAGTTGAAATGCATTCCCGCAGTATCAGATCCCACTGCAGACCAGATCTCGTTGGTCCCGTCATAAAATATGACTAGATCAGGGATGTTTCCCGCCCTGAGCTGAAGCTGAAGCTCTATCAGTTCCTGAGTATTCACATAACCCTGCTGACCGAAATTGGTCACACAGACCGGTTCATTTGAGTAAAATGTCAAATATCTTTGAATGTGTGCGCAAATGGTGGCATTGTCAGAGGTTTTCCAGCCGACCATGGTGGAACCTCCAAACATGAATACCTGTAAGGCGGATGGACGATCGCTTGCTCCCGGGACGACCCTGAGTCCATCGTTGTTGATGGTCATATTCTCTTCGCTAATAGGGTTTGCTCTCCAGATCACAAATGGTCTGTACACACCTGATCTGATTCTCAGTCCAGCTTCATGGGGATCAACCTCTGGTTTAGATGAAAGTTTTTCATGCAGGAACAGACCCATAGTTCCTGCTGATTCTATGAATAGAAAAGCAACAAGAAGACTGAAAAAGAGCATGGACAGCTTTCTAAAAAAAACGCTGTTTCTACCGATAACTATCCCTGAAATGAGAACAAAAACTCCAAGAGTACCGGTAACGGTTCTGCTCCAGTCAGGATGGGGATTTGATGAGAAAAGAGAACTTCCAAACAGTGCTGTTAGAATTATCACAACTCCTGTTGCCAGAAAGCATTTTTTAATCAATCCAAGGGTGCTAGGGGAAAGGTTACTGTTTTGCATACATTTTCCAAAGTGTTGATTTTTCTATTATTCTTAAGACAATTGAAAATACATCTGTCTGTGTCACTTAGGTAGGGGCCCCTGACTAGCAGACCATCTCCAGCGATTCGATAGGAAAACAATCTGCGTTAGTAAATAAAATGATAATAATGCTGATATTCAAGACCTGACCCCATCATAGAGAACTTCAAACACTTTTAACGGATACTTCTTGCCCTTGAATTTGAATGTTCCTATTTCGCGGATATTCACTATGTCGGCGATCGCTGAAGCTGTCTCTGGTCCCATCAATATCTGACCGGGTTCAGCCATCTTCTCGAGGTGTGAAGCCGTATTCACAGTGTCGCCGAGAACGGTGTAATCCATCCTCAGATCATTCCCCAGACACCCCGCCGCGACCTCACCGGTATTGATTGAGATTCCCACACGAATTGGCGAACTATCTTTGTTCTTCACATTTTCCACGGCAACTTTTCTCTGAATGTCTATGGCGCATCGAATGGCACGCAGCTCCTGATCCTCCTGGGGCAGAGGCGCACCGAAGACGACCATCACAGAATCTCCAATGAATTTGTCGATCGTTCCTGCATGTTCAAATACTATGTTGATTATCTTCCCGTAATGCGTATTGAGTAACCGGAAGAGTTCGACAGGAGCAGTACCCTCCGCATGCAGAGTGAAGCCGCGGATATCGCAGAACAGGCAGGTTACTTTACGACTGTCACCTTTGATGATCTGTTCGATGTCATCGTATGAGGTAAGACTTTCCACAACTTGCTGAGTAACGAATCGGCTGAACATATTCTTGATCCGGTTGGCACGTAAATGCTCCTGTTCCAGAAGATGATGCCCTCTCAAGAGCGGATTCTGAAGCACAACGCTCTTGTACGTCTTGATATCTATAATGCCTTCTCGCGCCATCTTCCGAGCGCTCGCAAACATGCTGATGTGCCTGTCTTCGGGAAGCTGCCCCACCACACCATCTCTCAGATACGCTTCGATGATACGCTTGACCTGATCGTCAACCTGTACGACAGCCACAGGAGGATACTTCCCCCTGATGCCGCTCTGCCCGCACTCCTCGCATCCGACTGCCTTCCAGACAAGCCCTTCATCTTCGGCATTGGGATATATGAGACGGGTGTCATCAATATCAGCAACTACCTGTTCCCTGCACTCCATGCACAATTTAGGCGCCAGGATCATCGACACAATACCGGACAGGCAATCGGCGATCTCTTTAGCAGACAACCCTAAACCGTGGAGGTAGTAAGTGATATCGATTCCGACAAGAGGTGTCTCGAGGGTGGAGAAAATCCATCGACCATTCTTCGCCTCCTCAAGCACTCTATTAACTGATTCAAATCCGCATCGGGCAGCAATGCTGTCCATCTCGACAACAACCCCCGAATGCGGGGTTCCAAAGGCGCTGTCAAAGGCCTTGATCCACGAATCTGCAGTATTGCCCGCCAGATGAACCGTCCACTCCTGAGGGAAGTCCATTATCCCCGCGAACTCCTCCTCAAGGACGAGAGAGATAGGAATCCCCATGTCTGCAGCTTCACGAACAATGCTGAAGAGCATGGTTGTCTTCCCTGAACCCGGCTGCCCCGTTACTGCAATAACGCCTGGCCGCCCCTGCAGGATTTTTCCGATCATTTCCGTAATGGAAGTATCAATCCCAAGCGAACTCAGCTTTAAAGGGCAACATGGTCGTTTGGAGTTTTCCATCTCTGTTCCCCTTTCCGGTACTCACCGTTCTTCCGGTAAACCTTATCAATCGCTTCCCATCGTCCTGCATTCAGAGATTGCAGGAAGCCGGTAGACTAATGAATTCTGCGCCATCTGCAGCACTGCCCGGAAGAACGTTCCAACGCCGCCTGTCAAATTGCTATTCTCTGCCTGAAGCAATAATATCAAGTACAATCCTTCCCTGTCAAAGCCCCGAGTGAATCCTGTATGCTCTCATTTTTCCGTTTTCCGTATTTTCCGGGATGGTATACCTGATTCTAAACTGAAATTGAGTATACTATCCTCGGAATATACAATTTGACAGAATGCTGATATTCAGGATCTGACCCAAATTTCTTAGCATAGAAGAGAGAAAAGATGCAGAAAAGAAAATTCCTTCTGCTCAGTTCATTAATGCTGCTGACCTCGATTTCGTCAGCTCAGGTTGAGCCTGAAGTGCAGTGGACAAGAATATTCGGCGGAGGCATTTTTGAATTCGGACGGGGCGTTCAGCAGACAACGGATGGCGGATACATCATCGTCGGCGATACGGATTCCTTCGGCGCAGACAACTTCAACGTCTGGCTCATCAAAACCGACAGCGATGGAGATACGCTCTGGACAGAAACCATCGGAGGTAACGGAGAGGATCGCGGATTTTCAGTAGAGCAAACCACTGACGGCGGATACATCATTACCGGTATGACCAGCTCCTATGGAGCAGGCGGTTTTGATATCTGGCTCATCAGGACCGACAGTTCAGGCAGTACGCTATGGACAAAAACATTCGGTGGATCATTCTGGGACTGGGCTACAGAGGTACAGCAGACCACGGATGGCGGATACATCATTACCGGTATGACAGAATCCTTTGGTGCTGGATGCTGGGATGTCTGGCTGATAAAAACAGATTCCAACGGAGATTCTGAATGGACAAGAACATTCGGAAGCAGCAATTATGATAATGGTATGTCCGTTCGGCAGACCGCTGACGGCGGTTATATCGTTCTCGCTGACACCTATTCCTATGGAGCTGGAAGCAGCGATTTCTGGCTGATAAAGACCAACAGCACCGGTATTTCATCATGGACGAAAACCTTCGGAGGGACTGGCACCGAGCGCAGTCATTCTGTTCGGCAGACCGCTGATGGCGGATACATTATGGCAGGTGATACCAGATCCTACGGCTCTGGCGATTATGATGTCTGGCTGGTGAAAACCGACAGCGATGGCGAAAGTGAGTGGACGAGAACTTTCGGCGGGGCTGAAGAAGACTGCGGCTGTTCAGTTCAGCAGATCAGTGATGGCGGGTATATCGTCGCCGGCTATACTGAATCCTTTGGAGCAGGCAATTCTGATGTCTGGCTTATCAGAACAGATGACAATGGTGATACCATATGGTCAATAACTGTCGGAGAGGATAATCTGGATCAAGGAAGATCAGTTGATCTTACGACTGACGGCGGGTTTATCATTGCCGGAAATACGTACGATTATTATGCGGGGGAATACAATATTTATCTGATTAAGCTGGGGCCGGAAACCTCGATTTCGCAGCCCCAATCGGGTACTCTGCCTGAATTATCCGATATTCACATTTATCCCAACCCATTCAGTTATTTAACAACAATTACTTTTGATGTTCCATCAGGGACTGATGAAGCCGTGTCTCTCTCTATCTATGATATTTCCGGCAGAATCGTTACGACTCTTGTTGATGAACCAATGGAAGCCGGTTCTTATTCTATGGTCTGGAACGGAACAGATAACGGTGGCCTCCATGTTTGCCCGGGGGTGTATTTCTGCAGGATTGAAGGATCCATATTCAATTACACAAAACGGATGATTCTTCTGAATATCTAAAGACCCCCTTCTCTCTGGACAGAGTAAACTAACCGGTGTAAGTTCTTATGATTCTTAATTAGGGTTAAATTGATATCCATGACTAAGGAGAACCATGGTTACTGTAACTCCAAAAGGCCGATAATCTTATGCGGAATAGTTTATTAAAACAGAACTTCTTCTGCAGGTGCTCAGCACTGTTTCTTCATATTGTTTTCTCCCTTCTGCTTATCTGCGGAACAGCTTCATCTGCAACTACCGGTACTGTTGCCGGATTTGTCTATAACAGCTCGGGAGATGGTCTGGTTGGGGCAAGCGTAATAATTGAAGGTACGCCCTTCGGTTCAATGACGGATGAAAACGGTGAATACTACATTCCCCGTCTTTCCCCCGGCACATATACGGTTACCGCGAGAATGGTGGGGATGGGATCAGTAACAATAGAGGGTGTAACTGTAGTATCTGACCAGATAACACATATCGATTATACCCTGGAGGAATCAACTTCAGGAGGAACGGTCATTCAGGTGATCAATCAGAGAAACCTGATACTTGAAAACGTTCCATCCACCATACATGTGATCGACCGCGAGGAAATCGAAACAATGCCTGTGGCCGGTATACTGGATATTGTTCAGCGCCAGCCCGGTATTACGGCACAGGGAGGGGAGATTCATATAAGGGGGGGACGGTCCGGAGAGGTGGCTTTCCTTCTTGACGGTGTTTCCATGCGTTCTCCAGTGACGAATGCCTTTGTTTCAAGCGTTCCCCTTTCTGCCCTTTCCGAGGCTTCCATAATTACCGGTGGACTCAGCGCCCGTTACGGTAACGCAATGTCAGGGATAGTTAATCTGGTCACAAAAGAAGGCGGCTCCAGCTACGAGGGGGAATTCCATATCCGCCACGGTGACATGACGGTATTCGGTTACGAGAACGAATCCCGCAATTACTCGGAACCCTCTGAGAATGATAATTACAGAAGTGACTGCATCAACTGCGAACTGGCATTCGGCGGGCCGGAACCTATAACGAGTTACCTTCTTCCTGCCATCGGTATCAGATTGCCGGGTGAAGTGAGATTTTTCGGTGCATGCGAATGGATGCGAAGCGGTTACAGCCTCGAGGACAGCCGCGGCAACTGGGAGAATAACTGGCAGAACCTTATCAACGGAAGCGGTAAGCTCACCTGGCGGCCTACCGGTAGAACAAGAATATGGATTAACAGCCATTATTACTACAGGCAGAACGGCTGGGATGAATGGACATGGTCCCTGTACGATCATCCGGCATATATCGAAGAAGAACCTTACATAGCCCGCAATCCCGATTACGCAATTCCCATCAGGTTCGAAGAGGATTACGGTGTTACAACAGGTCTTACTCAGATGATCGGGGAAAGGGCTTTTATCGATTTCAAGGTCAGCTGGAACCGTTTCTGCCAGTGGCAGCGAATCAGATCTGTAGATGGAGGATATCTCGGAGATGGGTTTTCACCCTCCGACTGGATCTTCTTTTCAGCACTTGAACCGAGAGTTGCCGATTCAACGGGATTCTACCATTCAGGCATCCATCCCGATGTCTGGCTTGAATCAAACAATTACGTTACGACCGCAAAGCTTGATCTCACAGGCAAGCTGAACACTATTATGGAATTGAGCGCAGGACTTGAAGCCAGCTACTACGACCTTTACGATTACAGCGCATACATTGAGAACTGGCTTACAACGTACGCAAGCCTCTGGAAAGCATACCCATATTCCGGAAGTGCCTATTCGGAAATTTCTTCCCGCTTTTCCGGTGGTCTGGTGCTTAATACCGGTCTCCGCTTCGACTATTTTGAACCAAATGCTGAATTGGTCTCCCCTGATGATTACGAGTTGCGTGCTGCTTCAGCCAAGTATCAGGTCAGCCCTCGTATGGGAATGACCAATCCCATTTCGGATAGGGATGTCTTCTTCTGTACGTATGGTCATTATTTCCAGATGCCCAATATGAATCAGATGTACTTCGGAACAGATTACAACGCAGCTGAAACCGCCACTATCGTAGGAAACCCTGACCTTGATGCCCAGCGAACCATAAGCTACGAAGCGGGCCTCCGGCACCGTTTCTCGAACCGCGCTTCAATGGCTGTATCAGGATTCTATAAAGATATCACCGGGCTTGTAAGAACATCAAGTCATTACAATGAGAGTATGGGAAGTTACTTCCAGTACAGCAACGATGAAAGCCACGGTTTGGTCCGCGGTGTGGAAATCACTTTCCTGAGACTTCCGGGAAATTATCTTTCTGGAAGCATCAACTACACATACTCCATTGCAAAAGGTAAGTACTCGTCAGCAACTTCCCAGTACGAATACTCCGCACAGGGTGATACCATTCCTCCTTCAGAGGACAACTATCTTGACTGGGACCAACGTCATGCTGCTTCCGCACATCTGAATTACGCAATTCCAAGGGGAAGCGGACCCGGTGTTTACGGTATCTACCCCCTTGAGGGTATGGAACTGGCTGTTGACTGGACTTACGGAAGCGGCTTTCCATACTCTCCACCTTCGGGAGCATCCGAGATACCCATGGTTAACACCGAGCGCTACCCCTGGACAATGCAGACCGATACTAAGCTGTCACGCCGTTTCTGGGTAAATACTCTGGAATTCAGAGCCAGTATAACCGTCTACAACCTGTTCAACAGAAGCAATGTGGACAGAATATTCGATACTGCTTACTATCAGAGCACAGGAGAACCAGGAGGCCCTATAGGCAATCCAGGAGCATATTCACCGGCAAGGCATTTTCTGCTGAGTCTTGACATTTATTTCTAGGCAATTTGGAGGAATCATTAATGAAGGTCATCTTTATTCCCATTCTGATACTGCTGATGGCAGTTCTCGGATGCCATGAGGTAATGGAATACCAGAGCAATGATCAATCCCGTATCACTTTCATCCGCTCCTCCGATTGGGAGGTGGAAAGATACATGGAAGGGCTGCCACAGGGAAGAATCCTCCTTTCCTGCGGATCGAATAAGCTTATCATGCTCAGTGCCGATGGAACTCTCTACAGAATAGACTCAGAGGAAATGACCGTTGATACTTCGTATGTCATCGGAGGAAGCTCCGGAACCGGCTACTGTGACGCGGCAATCGCCAATGATGGAAATCTTTATGTGCTGGGTCCGGGATCACAGGTAATCGAAGTAGATCTTTCTGCCAATTCGGTAATTGATCAATTCACCCCGGGAACGAAACCCGGCGCGATCTGCGCTTCTTCAACTGCGAGCAGGCTCTACTTCATCGATACAATAGAGGATTACATCGGTGAGATATGGACCACTAGTAATCATACAGGATTCACTTCCGATACCTTTTATCCCCTTGCCGATATAATGATTGAGAAATCTGGCGGACGTCATATCGTGGCGGTCTGTTCGAATGATCAAGGATCAATATACGGTATATGGCTTGATATTTCAGATACCGCAAAAATCATGGAATATAGTACAGGCTCACCATGTTCCTGTGTTATTCCTTTGCCCGGAGATTCGATCTATATGGTGACCTGTCCCCGGTGGACCGAGACTAACGGTTATGTATGTTTTATTCAGGGTTATATTGAGTTTCTGGGTATGGAAAATAGAAATGTAGAAGGACACCCGATAGATATGTGCTTTAACGGTAATTCAGGTTATGCGGGGAACCTGTATGTTATGAGCAGGACCGATTCTGGAAACACGGTAATAACAGTGTTTGAATTCCCCTTTTCCCACATGGAACCGGAAGTTGCTTCGGTTATATATCTCGATGGATTCCCGAGGGATATTATTGCACCTTCTTTCGGTGAATATCTGATGGTTCTTACATCGGATTAGCGAGCCGTTTCCTCCGCTATCCATTCAATGGCGTACTCAAGAACGGGATCATGTCCGGCGAGGAAATCAGCAGGTGTTGTCTGAACGTAAATATCAGGCAGTATACCGTTTCCCTCTATTGATATGGTATCAGCGGTGAATACCCTGGAGAAGGGACAGGTAATGGTCCAGTCATTCCACAGGGGCCAGTATCTCTGAGCAAAATAACCGGGGATGTTTCCCCCTCCACCGGTTGTATCACCGATGACAGTTACATGAGATAACTGCTTCATAAGCAATGCGAAGGCTTCTGCAGCCCCGATATTCTGTTCCCCGGTAAGAAGCACTACCGGTTTCGTGTAAGCCCATGACCGTGGAGATACCTCATGAATGGAGAGTGGTGAAAGGTCATTATGTTCAGGACCTGTTCTATGCTGAGTGAAAAATGCTATTCCATACTGGTCAGTGAAGACACAAGGTATCTGTTCCGAGGGGACAAGTGATATGCCATCACTCATCCTCATATCGATTATCATGCCCGGCGCGTCGACATGTTTTAGTAATTCGTCTCTGAAGCTCTGAAAAGTGAAGTAATATTCGAAGTGTCTTATGGCAAAGTAGGGAATAGTATCGATAACACAGTAGCCCCAATTTGCATCGGACCACTGAAATTCCCAGGGTTCCAGCAGTTCCATCAGCACTGAATCAACGTAATTGACTTCGATTTCAGGTGAGTATGTTGGATAAGTAGTGACGCCTTCAAGAAAAGCATTCTTATCCTCCAGTGTTCCCACCATTTCAATAATGAGATCCTGAAGTTCGTCAAAGGATCCCACATCCTCAGCAAGCTGGCTGTATACGTCATGAACAGCATCCCAGTCAACATTCTTAACATCGAATGACACATACTTCTGATCATAGAGTTCCCAGACCAGCTCAATATATGATTGATAATCGTTGATCTCCGGATGTGTAGGAGGGTCGTCAATACAAGAGGAAAGGATCAGAAACAATACAATTGATATTGCAGCATACCTGATCTTTTTCCTGTATCCGTTTCTTTTCCGGTACATAAACCTCACAATTCAAGAGCTGACAGGAAATCGGTTTTCTGCCTGAAATGATAATACAGAGGGTAATCGCTCCATGTCAAGGAAATGTAGAGCTGATGAACAGTCAAACCTGTCATTCATTAATTCCTGTACCTTTACAACATGGCTTCAGCACACATATTAAAGCAGTATTAACCGGAGAGGATACAAGTGAATTTTCGAGTAATTTTGTTAATCTTTTGTCTTGCAGGATATTCATATGCTTCCTGGCTCTGCCCGGTTTATAGAGCGGACAACAGCGGCCTGGTAGAAGCAGAATCATCTGAAAATCTTGCAGTGCTGAAATCGTGGTATGCAACAATCCAGCCTGTACTCATTGAGAACGAAACTATTTCCAGATTTGCCAGCTGGGATTATGCAGTCTGCGAAAACCTTGTACTCATTCCACCTGTTTCCGGGTGTGATATCCTCATATGCCTTGATCTGGGAGTAGTTCCAGAGCTGACAAGGGAACTGGAATTCTTCTGGGTCAACGGAGTCTTGATGGAACCCCGAAACATGCTCGGGGGCTACCCCATCGATATTAACTTTTCTGATGATGAAACTGAATCGAACTATCCATCAGCCGATTCCGTCCTTCACATGCACAGGTGCGGGAAAGAAAGCGGAACCGTTACCAGACTCGAATTACGCCCTGTCGAGGAATACAGGTCACTCTTCGATTCGGAGGAACACTTTCGGAGCGCGGTACCGGAAACCTGTCAGTTTTATGCGGATATGTGGGAGATCCCATGTAATGGCGAAGAAGAGATCGTGGTCCAGGTGCAATATCTTGTTCAGGGGTGGACATATATCACCGGGTCTGAACCATTGCGGTTTTCTCTGTGCCAGCCGCTTCTATGGAATGGTCCATTAGGTGATGGGCGTATAGTTTTTGAGCGTCCGTGGACGGATACTCCTGAAATGTGGTTTGTTGAATTTGATGGATGTGAATTAATTGTAGATGATACACACTGCTACGAGGTAGATATCTGTGATTTCAGTATTACCGAAGAAGAGACCATACCCTTCCTTCTTGTCGAACCAGATCCGGTAACACTGTTGGAATGATTCATTTGATTACATAACGAAGAGTCATTCAAAAATGCTGGTAATCCGTGGATTCAGGCTGACCATCCCGGGAATTATCTAACGGATATCAGAAATACTGTTTGTCCGGGTATCCACATAAACCCGAAAATCGAATCTCGGGAAAGCCGCATCATATCCCCCTGCGGAATCAATCCATTCGCTGAATTTACTTCCTTCTGAACCAATTCCTGCCAGAGATGGTATGATGTTCGGGGAAGCAACCACATCAAAGAAAATCCCATTCTCATATAAGCCCGGAATTCCTCTAGCACTGTAGTTGTAATACCTGTCCTCCGGCAGAATCATCCACGAGCTGCCACCATGGTAGAGAACGAAATTGTTGGAGCATCCTTCCGCTTCGGTCAAGTAAGAGTCGTTTATCCAGGGCATGTTCCCAATATCACCATGCCTCCACATGTCTATGACAGAATCAGATCTGCCGACGCTCTCTATAAGCAGATAATCCCCTTCGATCCAGTCCGAGCATCCCCATATACCGGAAGGTGTGGTGCAGTATTTCAGGCCGGTCTCCAGATCGATTACGTAAACCGGCCCCCTGCTTGCACCGGTACCATCACATCCCACCGCGTAGTACCTTCCGGAGGGGCTGATCTGGCTTATGCAAACGGCCCAATCGAATATTTCATAATTCAGGCCCCACTCGCCTTCAAAGACGTATGTAATATCATACTGATACTCAGGATCAAGGCAGGCAACTGTGACGCCGTCACGCCTGTAAATGATCTTATCCTCATCGGGGTTCTCCATGCGCCGCGCCTCTTCATCGGTTATACCCGGTATGCTGGATGCCGAGGAGAAGGGCTGAGCAATACTGACATCCAGCCGGTAAGAATCGGGAATCGGAGGAATATCTCCAGGAATTCCTGCATACTGTGCCGCAGCCGGACAAGCTGTGATAAGTACTGCGAGGAGAGTCAATAGAAAAATATGTCTCTTAAATAAAACTGCCATGATCAATCTCTTTCTATTACCGGCCTTGGAGGATCGTTCAGAAGGTCAAGGGTTTCGTGAACGGGATATACTTTTCTCCAGAACCTTGTCCGCGCCTTTGATGGATCAGCTGCCGGAATCGGTTCTTCCTTAACATAGGGGTCGTAGAATTTTTCCTTGAGAAGATCCCGCCAGCCCTCGGCGCTGTTCACTTTGTATTTCTCCTTTTTTTCGGCAGGCACAATCGGCCAGAGTACTTCTTTCCAGAACAGAAGGTATCGGGAATCGGCAAAAACCTCATCCCAGGTAATGCCCATGAATTCCGGCATGAACCTGTGGCTGTTTTTGAGTTTCGCCACATTATCATCCGTAGGTCCGAATGCCTCAATTGCCTGTGCGCAGGCCGGTAGAAGACCGACAACCTCGATGTAAAGGGCATCCCATTCGTGCTCGGCATTAGAGAGTTCCGCCATGAGCGTACCCTGGAATTCAAGCTCGGCAATAGTCTCAACCTCCGCATAGGTCTTCATTGCAAGTTTCTGCTGATAATCAACGGACGGTGAATGAATTTCTTCAGCCTGCGCAAGGGTCTCTTTTGCAGCCTCGAGAAGCGGCTCCCTGCTCATCTCAAAAAGAACACCGTCCTCGACCATCAGAGTATTGAAATGAACGGCATTCTCAGCCTGTTCTTCAAGCTCGAATATCCTGCTGTAATAACTGCCCTGTTTATCCCTCGCTGCAGGACCCATGGAATCGTAAGCCATGTGGTAACCGGCGGCCGCAATACTTGCGGGAGGAATCTCTCCATCCGATACGGAACCTCCCTCGGTACCAGTTGAAACCTGCTCTTCCGGGGGCAATGCAGGTTCGGCAGCAAGCTCTCCCATAAGGGTGGCCACTTCCGCAAAACAGGGGTCCATGCTTATTTCGGCCATGTCAGCGCCCTCATTGGCCTTCTCGTAGAGGAATTCAAGGAGTTCCTTAGACCGCAGCAGTTTTTTGTTAGAGGGACCAAGGCTGGAAGTGTAGTTACTCACGGAGAAGCGGAAGCCGTCCAGTATCTGCTTAACTGTGACGTCCATCGCACACCTCCATGAATTTTATCTCAAGCACAGCCATCTGCTCATCGGTGAAAATGATACGGTCTCTGTATGGTTTATAAGTCATGATCTTTTCCCATGAGACATCCGGATCGGCTTCATTCATCAGTTTCCAATACGTCTGAAATCTAATCAGCGATCGCTCTTCATCTTTTGAACCCGCACCATCGGTGTTCAGATGAAAAAGAGCGTTAATAATCGAACCCAGGGCGTTAATAGCTTTGTTCTCGTTGAAGGACAGTTTGGTGTTCTGCTCAAATTCTTCGAGTTTCTGACTGAGCTCACTGTGGGTTCCCGCTGATTCGATAATTTCGAGCCGAAGCCTGTCCTCTTCAGCCTTTCTCTCCTGCCCCAGCTCTTCATAGATGAAAGCCCGGTTGTCATACCTGTCATAGCTTTCGGCCTTTGCCGTGGAAACCATGTTCCCGGTCTGCTGAATCCTCTTCTTGAACTCGGCGGGAGTACCTGCTTCTTCAAGCATTTCAAGATAATACTCGCAATCCTTTATCCTGGCTCTGTTAAGCTCAGGCTTTGTTCTGAACTGTTTCAGCTGGGACGTGAAGTACCTTTTCTGCATTTCAAAGGAATCGATCATGCAAACCTCCGTTCATTGCGCTGCGATCAGCGAGAGTTCGGAAACTGCAGCGTCCTGACACATTGCTCCCGGATATACCTCCAGTATTTCAAATGTAAGATTATCATCCACATCAAGTAACAGACTTCCCGGCAACCTGATGACCTGCAAATCTATTGTGTCTTCAAGTTCGACCACTATCAGGGGAGTATCATTCAGGCAGATATAGAACTTCCTGATCCTCGCGTTCTCCAGCCATGCACCACCTGGTTTGCAGTAACCGTTTCTTACGACGAAACCTTCGACGATGAATTTCCCATTGGTTGAAACAGTTATTACCTCACCGTGCCCGTAGCCATATACACCTTCAACCCACGCTGTTTCAGGATCTCCATCGGTAAGATTATCAGTTGAATATTCGTTGCCGGCCTGCCCTGCGAGCTCTGAAGAAGCTTCTATAGAAAGGTCAGTCATTTGAGTAATATCACTGTTCTCAGGACAGCTGCTCAGAACGAGCGGCAGGTTACACCCTCCCCCGGCCATCCAGAAATTTCTTACCTCTTCCCCTGATATGAGTGGCGTATCATACGAACCTGTTACGGTGGAACATTCCGTAAAATCATCGATCATGGGCGTTATCTGTCCGGGAAGGAACCATCCGGTCAGCCGGAACAGCGATTCCAGAGCGGGATCGGTTATAGGCCTTCCAAGAGCGGCATCTTCAATGTTCTCAAGAAGAAGAAGATATGCTGCCTGATCCCCGGGGCTGGAGCAGTACATCTCCAGATTCACATCGGCCCAGTCTCTTCGAAGAGCAGTCATCGGCAGAAGGAAATCAAACCGGGAGGACTCCATAACAGTCCGGCATTCGGAAAGATGCCGCTGCAACCCCATTACGGTTTCCAGCTTTTCCTGATCGAAAGGCAGGGAGCCAGCTATATTGAGCATCTGAGAAAGGTAACTGTGTGGTTCCTCAGACCACATACCTGACATACTGTATACGGCATTCTCAAGAAATCGAGCAACCGTTTCGGCAGACAGATGGGGTTCTATATAATTAAGAACTTCCAGGACAGCGGGATAGATCTCCTCCGGTGTCCAACGGTTATAGAGTTCAGTTTCATGGAGTTGGCAGCAGTCATTTCCATGCAGACCATATTCGAAACCCCTTTCATCCACCCATAAATGACCGGATGAAGTAATCGTAAGATCCTCAACCGGTTTCCAGTCCGTGAAATGCCATGTGACCCGGTTTCCATCAATCTGTGGAGAACCGTTCCAGTCCGTCCATGAACAGACCGAATCGGAGAGCATGGAGAAGGGATACTGTTCCGGCAGGGTTATCGAGATGACAGCATCGCCTATCCTGCCGGCCCAGAGGGTTCCCGAACGGACTACATAGGTTAAGGAAGCTGTATAGTTTGCATACGATCTGTAATTCCATCCGGTGTTGTATGTATTAACGAGCCTTACCGTTTGCCCGGGCTGGAAATGCATTTCCCAGCAGGCTATCAGCGGCCAGAAGATAAACCTGTTATCCCTGTTGACATTTCCCCTTTCATAGGCAACCTCGTACTCCACGCTATCAGTGAATGCCCTGAACTGAAACCAGTCAGGTACCATTGAATCTGCCGGAACATCCCCGGTTTCCTTACCGGACATATCCTCAAGAGCCCTGTCGTAATACCAGTCTGTTCTTGAAGCGTAATTGTGCATTCCGTAGAACGATTCGAACGGAAAGCCAACCGATACATCCAGATGCTGATCGGTAAGATTCCTGAGATAGAATACACAGGTGACATTCATTTCAGGAGCATCATAGTAGATCATGTTTCCGGTGGGCACGATGGAAACGCTCTCAGCCTCCATGGTGATCTGGTCCGTTTCGATGGGCATCGCGCCTCTTCCATCGGGAAAGACCCACATTGTGGCCGAGTCCGAGGCAGCCGTACCTGTAATAAAGAAAAGAAGAAGAAAAAATCTTATAAACATTGTTCATCCCCTTTACAGAGAATACATACATTATTTCAGCGTACTGAAATAGTCCTTTCATGTCAAGTAAATGAAGTGGTGTTATCGATTTTGAATTGACAACGCTCGATCAATGTTAATAATATCACTTCGTATACTACAATGAAACAGAAAATGCCGGAAAGATAAAGAATGAATCCAAAAAGAGTGCTCAGCAAGTATCTGTAAAGATCATACCGCTTCCCGTGGGTTAGACTTCGGGGCAGGAGGAACCTGATAATCAGGATGGACACAACGAACAGGTGTAACCTTCGCTGTTCGATGTGTTCCATGCGTTTGGCAGATAAGGATCCTGACCGGAAGTGGCATGATATAGACCCTGACCTTTTTGACAAAATTGCCTCCGAGCTGTTCCCGATAGCTTCTGTCGTCGGGCTCTCGTGCGGGGCGGAGCTGTTCGTAAATCCGAATTTCGGCAGATATCTTGACCGCCTTTACCGGGCTGATGTGCCTGTCAGAGAGGTAGTGACGAACGGTATCCTTCTCACTTCTGAAAATATCAGTGTCCTTCTAAAATCCCCTCCTACGTCACTGTTCGTATCAATAGACGGGGCCACTCCTCCAACCCATGCCAGGATAAGAGGCGGTGCGGACCTGGATCTTATCATCAGCAATATGATGGAACTGATCTCCGAAAGAGACAGAAGAGGAATGAGGTACCCGACGCTCTTCTTCAGCGTGACACTGCAGAAAAGTAACTTACATGAACTGCCGGATATCCTGAAACTCGCGTCCGGAGTGGGAGCGGTGTCCGTTGGCGTTGTTCCACTGGTGCCGTTCTCGGGACTGGACATGACCGGGGAAACGATCGATCCTGATTCACCTGAGGTTTCCAGGCAGATCCGTCTGGCCGGTGATATCGCCTCCGAACTGGGGCTTATTTTCAACTCTCCTTCTGCCCATTCTCAGGAGAAGCTCTTATCATGCCCATATCTCGATAACTGGGTATACATAGACCCTGACGGCAGGATAAATCCCTGCCCGCACTGGAATACTTCCGAACCGCTCGGAAATATGTCCTGCAGCAGTTTCCACGAAATATGGAACGGCCCTGCATACACGGCGCTCAGGGACAGAATTTCAAGAGGGGTCTATACCGGCAACTGTGCGATATGCCCGGAGATGTCACGATCCGGCAGTGAGATCCCAAAAAGTTGAGTTAAATATTCAGCTGTCAATCAAGAACGCTTCTGTAAACATCCATTGTCCGGTGTGCAGTTTCTTTCCAGGAGAAGAGCTTTGCCTGATCGAAACCTTTCTGTCGCAGTTCATCTCTCCTGACAGGATTTGAAACCATATCCTTCATTGCGGACAGGATATCATCAACACTGTATGGATCAACCAGTATTGCCGCATCACCTGCAACTTCAGGCATGCAGGATACATTTGAAGTAATAACAGGACAGCCGCACCGCATAGCTTCAATGATCGGAAGACCGAACCCCTCATCGAGTGAAGGAAATAGAAACGCGACCGCCGAGGAGTACAATCTCACCAGTTCTTCTTCTGATACACCTCCGAGTACGATTATGTTCGGTTCCAACAGAGTATTCCTGTTTCTCTCTTTGAAATCCGACAGGTGACTGGCAACACCAGTAAGCAACAGAACCAGGAAGTGTTCTGCCTTTTGTGCCTCCGGCATCGCAAGATATGCTTCAAGAACCCTGTCCAGATTCTTTCGGGGATAAGCGCTTCCTACATACAGAAAGTATGAAGCTCCCTCAGGCAGCGCTTCTCTCAGTGACTCCGGCGGAGAATTCCTGTCCTGTCTGAACCCGTTCCCGGCAGCAAGCGGAACAACATTAACCTTTCCCCTCACCTCCGGATATAAACCGCACAGCTGATTCGCCGTATACTCCGTTGGAACGATAATCGCTTTTGTTTCTTCCAGAATGAAGGTGATATTAGAATCGAATTCCTTCTTCGCATCTTCCCCCTGATAGTCATCCAGAGTGAGTGGAAACAGATCCTGAACGGTAATGATGGTGTTACGAGTACCAGTTCTTTCCGCGAAGGGCTTTGTGATATGCAGGATATCAAAACTGTGTGCCTGATGTCTGATGATCATCGATCTCAAGAAAAGAATCAGGCTTATGAAAGAAGAACCAAGAGCCAGCCGATTCGGAAGTACAGATCTGATTTCAAGGTTATGGTGAACACCGAATTCCTTTTCCAGTCTTCTCCTCCTTGATTTGCTGAACGTGGAAAGCAGTATGAATTGATCCTCCGGGAATTCCTGAATCAGATGCCTTATCAATTCCCTTGAATACGTATGAATACCGCAGTAACCCGAGATTCCGGATGCATCGAACCCAATCCTCATTCTGTATCTCCCATTCTGCGGTAATTCTATTTTAAAGAAGCATCAACTGCTTCGCTGTAAATCTTCATTGTCTCTCGGGCAGCTTTTTTCCATGAAAATCTGCGCGCCTGATCAAACCCTTTTTTCCGGAGTTCTTCTCTCCGCACCGAAGAGCAGGCAAGCAGCTGCATCGCCGATCTGATCTCACTGACTGACTCAGGATCAACCAGAATAGCAGCGTTTCCAGCTACTTCGGGAAGGCTGGCACAATTTGATGTAATCACAGGGCAGCCACACTGCATTGCCTCAAGCACCGGAAGCCCGAACCCCTCATCGAGCGATGGGAAAACCAGAGCATCCGCAGAGGAGTAGAACTGGATGATATCATCCTGAGGTACATCTCTCAGTACATGCAGGTGTTCCTTTTCAGAGAAATCGGCTTCGGAGATATTGTGTCCGGATAAGACCAGTGCCAGAGGTACATTTTCTCGAATTCCCATATCCAGCCCATCGTAAGCATCGACAATTCGCTGCAAGTTCTTTCTGGAATCAACCCGGCCGACAAACAGGAAGTACCTGGTTTTATCAAGTCCATATGCTGATAGAACGGAATCATCACGATTCAGATGTTGAAATGCACTGTCAGCAGCTTCAGGAACAGCACAAATCATTCGAGCCTGGTTCGGATACAGTTTCTGTATCTCAGCAGCAATGTACAGAGATGGAGTGATAACAGCTTCAGCCCGACGCAGAATAAGAGGTGTTTTCCGTTTGTAGAACCGGTTCAGACCGGAATCGCTCAACTCATCTTTCGTAAGTGGGAACAGATCGTGAATGGTCACCAGAAATCTCCCTGGATAACCGGCAGCAGAATAAGGATCAGTCAGATGGACCAGATCCAGATTGCGCTCCATTATCCTCCAGTACAAAGCCCCGATAAGTCCTGACAGCCACCTGAGGCTGTCACCCAGCATCTTTGCGTGGGGTAGACCTGTGCATACTTCAACAGCAGGGTAATTTTCGAACAGTCTGAGGAGTTTCTCTTTCTTTGAGATGCTGTTTGTTGTGCAGAGAATGAATTTATCTTCCGGATATTCCGAAGCCAGAGCTTTAATAAGCTCTCTGGCGTAGGTCTTGATACCCCCATGCCCCAGAATATTCGTAGCGTCAAATCCAACCCTCACTATCTTCCTCTTCCGTTTTCCAGAATCTCCCGTACCGAACCGATGACAGCATCAGGGCTGATAGATTCCAGGGATCTGTGATCTTCAGACATGAGGATTCTACTGTTTACCCGCCAGGGATACCATTTTGGAAGGGATGGATCAAAGGGCAGATACATTCCGACAACGGGAATTCCGCTCGAAGCTGCAATATGTATTACAGAAGTATCGGGACTGACCAGAAGATGAACATCGTGAATCAGTGCGGCAACATGAAGAATTGTAGGTGTCAGGGGTGAGAGAAGAGTATCCGCTTCCGGCATGGCAATTGATTCGGCCCATTTCTTATGTTCCGGAGCATACAGAAGCAGCGGTCTCATTCCCAGAGATATTATCCCCCTGCATACTTCCCTGTACCTGTCCACTCCCCACCAGCGGTTTTCTCCGCCTGCGGAGATGTTGATCGCGATGCAGTTCTCCGGCGCAGCATCAAGTCCGCTCCAGAAACTTTCAGCAAAATCCGTTTCAATATCGGACAGGGAAATTTCCCTTACAAGCTCTTCTGTTTCAACTTTCTTTCCAAGTCCTGAGAGCAGACCCGAGAAAGCATCCATTATATGGCCATCCTGGGATGCCTCCACCCTGACGTTGAACGGCAGTCTGTTCTCCCTGTCGATGTGAAGTTTCCATTTTGCCCCTGAGAATACCGCATAGATGAAGGAAGTTGTGGAATCGTGCATATGCATATCCACAACCGCGTCCGGCATGAAGTCTCTGGCTGCCCGTAGAGAACTGATAAATTTCGCAGGGGATTTATCATATATGATTACATCAATATCCTTTTCGTGCTTCAGGATAATACTGTTCGATTCTGAGGCTACAACAGTGATTGAAAGATCGGGATGAATCTCCCTGAGTCTTCTCAGAAGAGGAAGGGTCATTATCATATCCCCTATCCTGTCCTGTCTCATAATAAGAACTCTATTAATGACTGCTCCATCAGGCAGTGATGGAAGAACGTTCGCCGCTGAAACTCCCGGAGCGATGATTCGGAACATCAGTTTTCTGCCGAATATTTCAAGTTTCTTCAGAATTCCCGGCATAATCTGCTTTCAACTCCAACCTTTTCAAGTAACCTTTCAACTGCTTCCTGAACATCCCCTGCTTCTATTTCCGCAACACTGTAAGGAGCACTTATGATTTCATAAGGGACTTGGAGCGGGTACCAGAGAGGCAGATGACTCTCATTAGGACAATACAGCCCGACGATCGGTACTCCTTGAGATGCCGCCACATGCACAATACCGGTATCAGGAGTGATGAAGATCCTGAAACCCTTCAGCAAAGCAGTTGCGTGGAGAATCGTCGGACAAACCGGGGCAACCAGTGTTCCCGGTGAGGATGAAGCAATCTGTATAGCCTTCATATGCTCGGGTGGAGTCGACATCAGAATCGGAACGTGACCTGAAGAGTTCAAACGGGAACAGAGTTCCTTGATTTTCGATTCTCCCCACAGATGCCGTGGATCCCGGGTCGATATATTGATGCCTATGGCTTTTCCCCGAAGTTCCAGACCTTTTTCACGCCAGAAAGCGTCAGCGAATCCGATTTCTTCAGATGAAAGCCTGATCTCCCTGTCAAGTTCTGATTCATCGATCTTCTTCCCCAACCCTTCAAGAAGTATTTTCGTCAGGTCGGCATAGTGATGTCTTCCCGGTGGCATTGGAACTCTCACCGAAAAGGGCAGCCTGTTGTCCCTGTTGGATGCAGAAAGTCTCCACTCCGCACCTGAAAAAACTCCATAGATGAACGATGTGGTGGAATCGTAGTGCATTCTTGTATCAACAACAGCGTCAGGTCTGAATCGAATGGCCTCGATAATGCTCTTGAGATAGATAGATGGACTGCTGTCGTACAGTATAGTATGAAAACCGTCTTCGTATTTCAGAAGTTGAATATTACGCTTTGAAACCACAATTCCTACTTCAGCTTCTGGAAAAAGATCACGGATTTTCCGGAATAATGGAAGACAGACAACCATATCCCCTATAGCGTCCCAGCGCATTATCAGAATTCGTTTCAGCTTTACGTTCTCCGGTATCCGCTGATATACTTTCTCAGATCCAAAGTGTGACAATACGGCCCTGGAAAGCAATTTTCTCCCTGCGGTCTCCAGTTTCTTCAGCATTCCAATTACCTTCCTGCAGATATCAGCTAATAGATCATTCGAATTCCCAATCCGAATCAATTTTGCAGTAATTATAGCGATCAGTGTTCATTATAATACAAGCATCTGTGAGATATAACTACTGCGCCAGAAAGTCTCTCAGAGTTCTTTTGAATGAAATGCAGAATTGTATGTTTATCTTATCTAATTACTATATCAGCATGTATGGTTTGCCTGAAATGATGGAAAGTAACATGCTTGTGAAAAACGTAACAATTAAACCTGAAAGGAAACCAACATGCCCGTAAAACACATCAAAGGAAATGAAATCAAAGATGCAGCTGCTGTAACAGACAAAATTGCTCTTATCGATTTCGGTGCGCCATGGTGCAGACCATGCAAGATGATCGAGCCGGTTCTTGAAACACTCTCAGAAGAAATGAACGACAATGTCAGTTTCTATGCTGTGAATGTTGATGAAAACCCATCTGAATCCTCCACGTTCGGAGTCAGGGGTGTTCCAACTCTGATAGTCTTCCATGACGGCCAGGAGATAGACAGAATGATCGGCTACCGTGACGCAGACTCTCTGAAAACACAACTTTCCGAACTCGCCGAGTCAAAACTGAATATCTAGCGAAATGAAAGATCTCAAAATAGGTTTGACAGGCCATCCTGTAAGCTCCGGGAGCAAAGAGTCAGTAACAGGAAAATCGTTTGATGTCATTATAATCGGAGGAGGCCCGGCGGGCCTTACTTCAGCCATATATGCAACAAGAGAAAATCTGAGCACGCTGTTACTGGAAAAGATATCCTGTGGAGGATTGCCGGCAACTACGGATATTATTGAAAATTATCCAGGCTTCCCCGAGGGTATTAAGGGAATGGAACTGGTACAGAAGTTCAAAGAACAGGCAAAGAGATTCGGTGTAAATATTACCGAGTACAAGGAAGTAAAACAGGTCAGTTCAGAAGGAAACAGTTTACTCGTTGAGACATCCGACAATACCTATCATACCCCTGCTGTAATTGTGGGTTCAGGCAGCATACCGAAGAAGCTGAATATTCCCGGAGAAAAGGAATTCATGGGCAAGGGCGTATCCTATTGCGCAATATGCGATGGGCCGCTTTTCAAAGATATGGACATAGCTGTAATCGGCTGCGGAAACTCCGGCTTGCAGGAGGGTGAATTCCTTCTTAACCACGTGAAGAACATTACTTTTATCGAGTACCTCCCCTATATGACAGGCGCCAGGATATTGCAGGAGAAACTGCAGAAGAATGAAAAGGCTGAATTTCTGTTGAATCATGCACTCACAGGTGTAAACGGCGGGGATTTTGTTGAATCTGTTACGGTAAAAGATAGGAACAGCGGAGAAGAAAAAGAGATAGCGGTCTCAGGAGTGTTCATATATGCGGGCTTCTTACCCAATACTGGATTTCTGGAAAGCAGTGTGAAGCTGGATGATGCGGGATATATCATTACAGATGAGGATATGAAAACGTCCGTTCCCGGTATATTCGGCGCAGGTGATGTGCGGTCAAAAAATATTCGTCAGATCGATACTGCCTGTGCAGATGGTACAATAGCTGCAATATCTGCCAGGAATTATATAAACGAACTCAAATCCTGATACAAGGAACTTTTTTTGAGTGTGCTGTCAGTAAGTATTCAATACAAGTCACGAATGATTGAAGGAGAGAATAATGGCACTGTTATCGTCCGATGATTCCAAACAGGTAAGCAAACTGTTTGACATGCTTGAAACAGATGTAAATGTCAGGGTCTACACACAGAAACTGAATTGTCCGACATGTTCCGATACGGAGATGATTCTGAAAGAACTTGATACCCTTTCCGACAAACTGAAAGTTTCTTTTTTGAATCCTATTACAGACAGCGAAAAAGCGGAGGAAGACGGGATTAACAGTATACCCGCAATACTGGTTTCTGACGGAACTCATTCCAGAGTAAAATTCTATGGTGCTCCATCGGGCTACGAGTTCAGTTCACTTCTTACCTGTATCGTAGATGCCGGCGGATCCGGAGAACCCCTGACAGAGGATACAACGAATTTTCTGGACGGGCTTGAAACTGACCTGAACATGCAGGTGTTTGTTACTCCAACCTGTCCTCACTGCCCCGGAGCAGCCGTTCTTGCAAACAGAATGGCCAGCTACAGTGATAAGGTCTATTCAACCGTTATTGAAGCCAATGAGTTTCCGGAACTCTCCGCAGAATTCAAAGTCCAGGGAGTACCAAGAACAGTGATAAATGAGAATCTCTATGCTGAAGGCTCCCTGCCGGAATCAATGATGATTCAGGCTCTGAAGCACGCTCTGGAGGATGACCCGTCCGGTGAAATCAATATCATAGACTACCTTCAGGACAACTGATTCTTGTATCTTATTGATTATGGTGACATGTTTTTTGTTTCGAGTCACTGTATTATCCCCCAATAATCCGGAGGTTTCTCATTTCTGCTTTTCTCATAACTGTTTCGCTTTTTGCAGTTCCCATTGAATTCCCGATGGAATGCACCGGAGTTCTTGAAGCATACAGCTTCTTTAATCAGAGTGTTGAGCATTTCATATACGGCAATATTGAAGCTGATGTCAGAATACTCCGGATAGGCCGGTTTTCATGGAAACTGGGTCTTTCCTTTGAAACCTACATGGGTGAAAGCTGGAACAGTCCCGAGATGAAATTCAACATATATGGCGGTCACTGGAATCTCAAGACTCAGTTCGAATATCAGCTGGAACCGCTCCTTCTCAGGCTGTACACTGACCATGAGTGTTTTCATAACATTGATATGGCCGATACACTTTCCGAGTACATGAATAACATCAAAGTGGGAGTTGTGCTGAAAGACCCCGCTCCGGCTTTCAGTGAGGATATCTGCTTTTTGCCTGCCGGATGGCCGGATGGCTGGTTTTCAATCGGTTTGTACAGACCGAGGGGGGGCACTTTCCAGAAAGGCCATGACTTCAACTGGTCTATGCATAGTGATGTTAACTTCGAAGGAGCAACATGGCACTCATGGCTGTCAGGAGCGAGATATCACGCTGACTTCTTCTTCCATGACGATGGAGGAAGCTCATCCAGACATAAAGGAGAGATATATTTCGCGTACAGAACTCCAGCAGGCTCATTTGAAACTCATCTGACACACTATTTCAGGGATACACAGCCCTTCAGGTCACTCGACGGTGAAACCTGCTGGGGAATCAGATTCATCTGGTAATAAGCCCCGTTCACCTGTCAGGGTATCGTTTGTGACTTCGATCCGGTCTATTATATGACTTGCGGAGCTCTGAATTATCGATACAGCACAGGCATTCGCATTGACAGCAAGTCCATTCAGACTTAGTTTACTGATGTACCAAAACATGTACACTAGGAGTGATCAATATGACGAAGTTAACTGCGACAGACGCCCGCAAGAGTTTCTTTGATCTCCTGAAGGGAGCCAACGAGAGACATGAGATCTACCACATCCGGTACAGGAGCGGTGATGCAGTGCTCATGTCCGAGGCTGAATATGAGAGTCTACAGGAAACATTGGAACTGCTCTCTGTTCCCGGTTTCCGGGAAGGCTTTGACGCGGCTCTGAAGGAGGTCGAAACTGGTGATACCCTCTCTTTCCGCGAGGTCTTCGGAGAGGAGCAGTGAGTTATCGTATTCGCTTCACACACCAGGCCGCCAAAGACATTCAGAAGCTCACTCCAAAGCTCCAATCAAAGCTGAAGAACATCCTTCGGAACCGTCTCGCAGTTGATCCATACTCCGGCAAGACACTGTTGGGAGATATGAAGGGTTACTACTCTCTCCGCTTAAGCTACAAGGACCGAGTTGTGTATTCGATCGACGATGACGACTTGATCGTCCTGGTCGTTCGGGCGAAGACACATTACGGGGATTAGATTCATCTGTTAATCTCTGTCAGCCAAATACCGTTTCTGAAATAACCATCGGCGGAACACTTTTATGTTCTTTGCGTACTACAGTTCCCAGAATCTCGATTCTATTAAATAAATCAAGCGGTTTCCAGTTCCATCGGAAATCCTTGACAGGATGAATGATTTTCCCGTTCTCAACAAGGAACACTCCGTCTCGTGTCATCCCGGTAAGGCTCATTTCTTTCTGATCAACGAAACGGATATACCAGAATCGTCTGAAGAGAAGGGCTCTGCCGTCAACACTGTTTATGAGGTCCGCTGTCGATCCCTCTCCCCCTTCAATGGACAGTGTTCCAGGGATAAACAATGCCTCTCTGTCCGTTTTCTTTGCCCAGTATCGCTGGCATGGCTGATTAATGAGTACACCATTTTCGATCCAGACAGCATCCTCTGATGCAAGGCCTTCTTCATTGAACGGAACACCTTTCGGAATACCGTTAACCATGCTGCTCAATGTAAATAGATCTCCGGTAACCTTCTCCCCCTGTCTGCCTGTGAAAACAGTTAATCCTTCGTCAGCCTGTCTGGCATTCAGAGACCAGGCTATATACGGTACAAGATCAGCGACAGCCTGCGGTTCGAGAATCAGCTTGTATGAACCCGGTTCAAGATCGACCTGATCCATATCAGCTTCCGCTTCCTGAGCAACCTCTTCTACTGTCCTGGAAACCGGAAGATCGCGCCATGCAACAGAGTTGATGGATCTGTAGCTTGAGCCCTTTCCCCTGTCCATGGTTAATCTGAGGAAAGCTGATGTGGACCTTTGGAACCCCAGGTTCCCTGTGGAAGTGCCAATAGCAGTTGTATCAACGCTTACTCCCGTTATTCCGGAAGCTTCCATATCGTTTCTCTCAGCAGTTTTTATCGCGGCTGCAACTGCTCCGGTGCGATCATCCGGATTCGCCCGGGCAGTTTCAGCATCCCAATTCTCAACAACTGGATAAACCTGACCGGCTTCAACCGGAGGCATATACTCAGGGTCCGGTGAGGCAGTCTCAAGTATTCCCATGGCGGAATCGAGTATAGAGGGAATCGCATCAATGTCTATCCTGTGGGTGCTGTAGACAGCCTGTCTTTCCCCGTCACCGAGTGTCAAGCGAAGTCTCCGTTCAAAAATATCCATGTTCTGGGTGATTCTGTTCTGGCCGAATCTGACAGTTGCCAGCCGCTCCTCGGTCAGCTTTGCCATCACATCGGGAACAGAGGCTTGCTCCAGAATTGCATTAATAAATACAAACATCTCTTCCCTGGTCATTCCGCACCCCTTCCTACTTCGATATTTCTGAACCGGGACACACTGGCTCCATGGGTCATCCTGGCGGACTGAACAGGCTCCCCCTTGCCGCATGTAAGCAGACCCATAGTCCTGAAGAATCTTTTGTCGGAGATGCCGTCACAGGAGCCCCAGAAATCTCTGGTTTTAGATCTGTAGATGACCTTTTTGAGGGGTTGAACCTTTTTTCCATTCCTTATCTCCCAGAAAAGGTCGCCACCGAACTGGAAGTTGACCCTTCTCTGATCAATACTGAATGACCCGCGCCCCTCGATATATACACCCTTCTCCACTTCCGAAATGAGATCATCCGGAGTGACCTGCTCCGTTCCGGGTTCAAGATAGAAATTAGGCTGCCTGTTTATTGGAAAACAGGCAAAATCCATAGCTCTGCAGCACCCTCTGCTATGCTGCCTGTCAACAAGAAGAGCCGTTTCCCGAACGGAACCGAATTCCTGGAAAATACCGTTCTTCACTGTATACCATTTCTGACCCGGCACTCCGTCATCGTCCCAGCCCCAGCTTGCTACTCCGTACGGAAGTGTATTGTCAGCGATGAAATTCACCTTTTCCGAACCATATTTCAAATGCTCCTGGTCGCTGATTTCGAGAAAGGTTCTGCCGGCCATATTCGCTTCCCAGCCAAGGACTCTGTCACTCTCGGTGGGATGTCCAACGGACTCATGCATGGTAAGGCTGAGGTGAAGTCCGTCAAGCACGAGATCCATTTCGCCCGAAGGCCCTTCCGGTGCTTTCACCTTCATAATAGCTTCTTCTCTGGCTTTCTCAGCCCATGCGATCATGTCTACCTGCTCTATCCATTCCCATCCGGCTATCCTTGCGCCGTCCTGAAGAGAGCGGCTCTGCATATCATCGTTATGTACAGCGTACGCTATCAGAATAGGCTGGGTAAATGTCAGATCGGATGAGACCAGGGTTCCCTCTGTGTTCCCGAAGACTCTCTTTCTCCTTTCGAACCACAGATATGACCAGCTCATGCTGATCAATGGAGAGGAATGAATGATATCAGCCGCGCTTGAAAGAAGATCCATCTTCTCTGTTCTGGGTATTTCAAAAGGATTCTTCACGCAGGGGCCATCGTAATGTCCGGTTTCAGGTTTCTCACTGGAAAGCTTCACCAGACCACCTACCGCACACGATCCGGACCTTGCCACATCAACAGCTCTCTCAACGGTTTTTTCTATGAGACCGGCTTCAAATCCGCTGCATGAAGCAAATCCCCAGCAGTCGTTCACGAGTACTCTTATTCCGATGCCCTGGTTTGCCTGCAATTCAGTCTCAGCCAGTCTCTGTTTACGAAAAGCAATACTTTCAAGATCAACGTTCTCCACCCGTACATCGCCATAATCCACACCACGATGCTGAAGCTGATCTATAATCTTAAGCGATAAACCTCTCATCTCTTCAATCATTGGATATTTCCTTCCAGATCGTTCATGATTTTATCATTGCCGCTTGAAGGGCAGTCCGCTTTCTCAATAATCCTGGTCATTCTCATGTTGAAATTCTTCTTCGATCCCAACCTTCGATTGATGACAATCGCGGCTGCGATACCAGCCAGCAGCCCGACACCCGCACCGATTGCTCTGACCGAGTCGGTTTCATTCATCATGAAAAAATATCCAGCCGTAAGAAGCATCACGGGCAGCAGGAATGTGGAAGTAATCATGGCAAGTGACGCAGCCGGCGCAAGCTCGAGTTCAACAAAATCACCGACTTGAGCCTCAGCTTCGTTCCTCATCCAGCTTTCCGGATTAGATGATTTACCGCCTGAAAGCGAAAAACAGGCACTCCTGGCTTCACAGCCATCACATTCTCCTGCACCGGACAGTGAGACCAGAGCTTCATCATCTCTCACCTCAAGGATAATACCGTTTCGTTTCATCATTCCTCCGATTACTGATATGTGATCGAGTCCTTTCCCGAATTCACTCCTAACCTGTCAATTTCAACCTGTCCTGACCAGCCTATGCAATTATTCGGATGACTCCCTTTATTGAAAAATCGGAATCATATATATCAATTACCCTTACAGGAATTTCCAAATGCAGCATCCTTTGTTGACGATTATACACACTTATAAATGCAGAAAGACTTGACGATGTGGCCCAAATGTGCCATACATGGTATATGTATGGAGGTGAGTTATGAGCAAAACAGCTACTGTGAGAGCACGAATTGAACCAGACCTGAAAGAGGAAGTTGAGAAACTCTTTCATGAATTGGGAATTTCTACAACTGATGCAATCAATATCTTTTTCAAACAGGTTAAGCTTCGTCATGGACTTCCTTTTGAAGTTGCGATACCTAATGAGTTAACTCAAAAGGTGCTTAAAGAGACTGATGAAGGCAAAAATATTATTCGACATGAGAATATTGATGATATGTTCAAGAACTTAGAGATATAGTGCTAACCCCTGTCACCTCAAAGCAAGGAGACTTGAATTATTTATTCGGATCAGTTACAGATGTTGATATCGGCTACGATGGCAAAATTTACGTCCTGGATAAAATACTGCTGACCATATTCGTCTATGATTCAGATGGTGAGTTCACTCAAAGGATCGGACAACCTGGCAACGGTCCTGGAGATTTGGATAATCCTGGCAGCATAGCAGTTCTCGGAGATGGTTCAATCTGTGTCGCTGATGGCTGTAATGGCTGGATAAAATACAATTCATCAGGACAGAATTTAAGTGCGCATTTACTGGATTCAGGAACCAGGGGTATGATAGTTGCCGTTGATTCGACTGATATTGTTGGAAGACAGAGCGTGCATCGCAGGCTGAAAGACGGCAGACATTCAAGAGACATGACAGTGTGCAGATGGAACGCATCCGATCCGGATTCCATCATAACCACGTATTTCTATAAGGAGTACATTATGTCACATGGACCTGATATGGCGCAATTAATGCAGGACGGAGTAAGTTTCAGTGTATATCCTCCGTTTCTTTTCAGTGCCGGGTATGGATTTGTTTGTGTTGCACCAGAACCTCTGGATGATCCTATCCTGCTTCTATTTAACGATGACGGCTCAATGATCGACACCCTTTCGCTTCCCTATCCTGTAATTCCGAAAACCCAGGAGGAGATAGAGGAAGAGATAGCATACATTGAAGGGTATTATAACAACTTAATATCCGGTTATGGAATGCATTTTGAATGGGAGTGGGAACCTTATCCAAACCACCCGATGATTTCGTCTATAGGAGTAGACAGCTTGAACCGGATCTGGGTTCAGCGCGGATTCGAGCATCAGATCACTTTTGACTTGTACGATCTATCCGGTGAACACCTGATGACGGCAGTTCTTCCTGACAGGAATAATATTCATCACTGGGAGTTCTTCATTAACGAAAACGGAATTATTGCAGTTCCACAAGATATTACCAATCACTATGTTATCTACCTGTTATCTCTTGAAAACTGAATGCCGCCGTTTCCATATTGTGTTTTAACTCAATAGTGTGTACATTGGAATCATATATTTGATGTTTTTATGGAAATCTCCATTTCAACCAAGACTGGAGAGGTATCATGCAGATTGCATTAATAATTATCCCGTTTCTTACCATAGCACAACCGTCGGAATTCGATACTCTACTGAATATCAGAGATTTTGATCATGCGCTTAAACTCACAGAGAACTCAGATTCGCTCAGTGCTGAAGTATTTTTGAAATCAGGCAATACATCCATGGCTTCCATGCTTTTCGAAAGAGCATTCAGAGAAAACCCGTCCGCGGGGCTTTTTGCGGCAGTCTGGGCTGTTATTTCCGGTTCAACTGAACACTTTCATTCAATATCCTCCGGATATCTCAGAGAAGAACTGTCGGAATGGAGCAGCAGACTTGACTGGGAACCGCAGCATCTTCTTTCTTTGATCGAGTCTGTAACCTTACTCGAAGACAGTATTCTGGCGGACAGTCTCATGCAGGTGCTGGTCGATAGCTTCCCTGAATCCATGGAGGCATCAGAGGTGATCAGCCGGGAATTCTACGATAACCTGTATCCTGTCTGGAATGATGATTCAGCCAGAATTCAGGTTCTTCAGGTTTTCCTTGATGAATGGGGCAGTAAGTCAGATCTCTGGCGCTCCAGAGCATGGCGGTATACATTGAACGCTATCATCGAAACGGCCGATTCAACCAGCTGGACGAACACCCTCGATATGTGGCTCGAAGCCTGTCCTGAAGATCCGCAGGCCTGCCTGAGCGGCGCAGCGCTGTACATTGATCGTGATTCATCCTGGTCAGAGGCGCTGGAACTCGCGGAAAAAGGGCTGGAGCTGATGAATAACGGCTGGACTCCTGCGGGAATGCCTCAGGAAGAATGGCTTCTGACCGGCATGGCGCTTGAAACAGGATTGAATTTCAGGAAGTGTTTCGCCATGGCCGGTCTAGGTTATGAACAGCAGGCTCTTCAGGAACTGGAAACTCTACTGCTATTCACAGTCTATCCCGTAGATGATTTTCACACAGAGGCTTCCCTGCAATGGCTTGCCGGAAGACTGAATCTCAGTATTGGTGACACTCTTCAGGCAATGAATCATTTCCTTGACGCAGCTGTGCTGGGAGAAGTCCGGAATCGCTGGAGCGGTGAAGCTGTACTGGAGCTGGACAGTCTTCTGCCGCCGGACATTACACCCGAAGCATGGGGACGGGAGCATACCGGATATAATGGTACGATCTTCGAAAATGTGACGTATCTTCTCGGACCGGACAGCCTTGTTCAAGGTTCAAGAGTATCCTGGTGCGACTGGAATTCAGACGGGTATCCGGATGTTCTGATCGGACATTCGCTTTATCAGAATATGGAAGGGAATTCCTTCGTCAATGTAACAAATGAGGCCGGTCTTGGTTCATGCAGGGGTAATGGCGGAGTCTGGGGAGACATCAATCGGGATGGATTCCCCGATCTGGTCACCTCCGGCAATCCGGTTCAGGTATTTATCAGTATCGACGGTATTCTCGAGGACATGACTGAAAGGATGGGCATAACTGCTACCGATTCAAGAGCCGAGGGAGTGGCGCTTCTTGACTGGAATGCGGATGGATGGCTTGATCTGTACCTGGCCAGTTATGAACAGGCAGATGATATGGGATCGGGAACAGATGACGCTTTCTACCTTGGCAGTCCTGACGGTTTCATACAGATGGGTGACAGTCTCGGAATGAACCCGTTCCTTGATGAACCTCTTTGCGGAAGAGGAGTAAGCCCCTGTGACTTCAACAGGGATGGAAACATGGATATCTTCGTCTCAAATTATCGTCTTCAGGAGAACTTCCTCTGGGAGAACACATCTGAAAGCGCGATTAACTCAGCACTGATAAGAGGAATAGCGGGAACGGATACAGATGGCTGGTGGGGACACACTATCGGCAGTGCATGGGGAGATTTTGATCGTGATGGAGACTGGGATCTTTTCTCTGCAAACCTTGCTCATCCGAGGTACATAGTTTTTTCCGACAGAAGTGAACTGCTTGTTAACGAAGATGATATCTTCACTGATGAAAGAGGAAACGCGGGGATCAGATTCGAGGAAACACATTCAAACCCCGTATGGGGTGATTTCAACAACGATGGATGGCTTGATCTCTTTATTACTTCAATATACTCTGACAGACGGAGTTTTCTCTATTTGAATCAGGGTGACGGAACCTTCAGGGATGTAACATGGCTCGCAGGCGCCAGAGCATTCAACGGCTGGGGTGCGGCAGCAGCGGATTTCGACCTGGATGGAAAACTTGATCTTATAGTCGGTTCCGGGGATGGCCCGATACTTCTGAGAAATGTCACGGAAAGCGGTTACGGTGCAATCGTCAAGGTAGATCCGCCTGAAGGCGTAAATCCATCAGGTATCGGATGTACCGTTGAGCTGGAACAGGATGGAATCATATACCTCAGGCAGGTTGAGGGTGGAAGCGGTACGACAAGCCAGAACAGCGGATACCTTCACTTCGGTCTATCCTCAGGAAATCCATTCTCAATGAAACTTTTCGTACCTGGTAATCCGGCAGCGGTTGCTGAATCGGAAGGCTTGCCCGGATCGGTATCAGTCATCGGCCGCTAACGGGGTCGGACGCCACTTGCGGCACTTACACAATGTGTAATATAGAAGTAATTATACATATTCCGGTAGATATAGTTTTACTCTTCCTGAACAGGACAATGAACATTGACCGGACATGATTACCGTTAGTATTATCAATTAAGAAAGGAGATTCGACAGGACAGGATATGTTGAATCGTTCTTCCAGGAAATACTGCAGATAAAAAACAGCATTCTATGGGGTAGTCAGGAAAATTAGCATGATCAAGTGTCTGGTGCCCATCCTTCTGGTTGGAGTCTGTATGGCTAATGTCGATATGGCTCCTCTGCACTTCATGGGAAATGACTATCTCTATGTGAGCTGGATAGATGACTCTGGCGATGCAAGGGTGGCCAGGTATGAGGAAACCACCCCTGTCGCTGAGGCAACATTCCACGATTGTACAATGGCTTCTGTAGCCATCTGCCTGGATGATACTGACACACCGAACCTAATGCTGATCACATCCCTGGATGACACCTTCTGTACCGACACTCTCTACTCTCTGTGGTTTCTCCTCCTTGATGTGCAGGACAAGGTGCCGTTCGAGAGGATCTCACCGGAGTACGCACAGTACGGTCTCATCAGGCACCATCATCCTCTGTATGACGGCCTTATCGCAGGATATTATTACACTTGCCTAAGCAGCGGAACCGACTACTACTGGTTCATGCAGGATTACAGCATCAATTCCGGTCAGATAGATCCTGGCACGATTCTCTACGAGGAAACACCATATCCTCTTGAAGACGCATCGGAATATTTCCCCTTCAGGATGGTTGGACCGGTTGCCTGCCAGGACAGTCGAGCCATATTCGCTACGGACAAGTTTCTCGGCGGCGGCTGGGGCTATCCGGGATACACATTGCTCATGACCCTTTCGCACAACCCGCCCATAGACCCTGTTTACCTTCTCTGCGATACGCTGACCTCAGCCCCTGATACTCTCCCCTGTGACCCCTGTATTATGGCCATGGGCAGCTGCTCCGACAGAGGACTGCTCCTCTGGGCGGACGAATGGGGTGCCGATCACTTTTCCAGCTACAACTGTTCAGAACCGGCACCGGTCTCCACGGAAGCTTACTCATGGGCTTATCCCGATAACAGCAATCCCTGTGCCATGTCATGCAATCCTGACGACGAGGGGCTGCTCCTTGCCTGGTATCGGAACGACGAAATAAGGTGCAGGCATTTCCTGAATGTCTGGAATGACTTCGACCATATTGTCCGCACCAGCACGGGTCTTGTATTAGAGGGTGACATTGCTGTCTGCAGCGTCGAGGATGGCTACTGGATCGCCTGGCTGGAAAATGGCTCTGATGCGGAATATCCTGAGCTTGAGTTCGTACTACGAGATTCGATTACATCAATTGATCCATCTGTTTCCTCTCCGCTTGAATACAATCTCAGAGTATTCCCAAATCCCTTCTCGGAGACGCTCAGTATCCTGGTTGAAGGTCTTGAAGGATCAGCAAGCCTGCGAATTTATGATCTTGCAGGTCACCTGGTGCACAGATCTTTCTCTTTCGAAAGCAGCACGTTCTGCTGGAACTTCGCTGATAGACCCTCAGGGACATATATAGTTACCGTAAGTTCGGACGACTTTACTTCATCCAGAAGAGTTGTTCTGATAGATTAGAGCATGGGGTCGGACGTCACTTGCGGCACTTAGTAAACAGCCACTGTCCGCGGAACAGGAATCAGTTATCGGGTGCTGATACGCATCTCAAAGAGTATGGCCCATTTCAGGAATACGTAGAAAGCTGATATTGCGGAAGCAGTCAGTCCCGGTACTCCTTCAAGAATTCCACCCCTGAAAAAGTACGCGGATATAAAACGCCATGCAGGTCGAAGAAGAATTTGAAGAATATTCGATTTTCTCCTTTTCCGATACTCTTCTTCAGCCCATAACCGGCTGTACCGGAACATTTTCTCCATCTGATCGCTGAGTGAATCGTAGGATCGGTGTACAACAAAACCCCGTCTGACGGTCCCGATGGTTCCAGAATCGATAAGAAGACCTTCATGAACACCTGTATCGGGAAAATGAGCAGACCCTTTTCTGAAAAGCCTTGTGTGATACTCTCCTGACCACGGGCCGAATCGCAGGAGTCTTCCCATGTAGAGTATCCTGAATGGAAGCCTGAATGCAACATGCTCAATATCATCTTCAAGGAGAGATTCAAGCTCGTTTGAGAGTTCTGTATCAAGGCTTTCATCGGCATCAAGAGAAAGTACCCAGTCACCTGAAGCCTGTTCGATAGCCCACTGTTTCTGTTTCGAGAAAGACTCAAATGAATGAGAAAGAACTTTGGCTCCGTGCTTTTCCGCAATGGCAATGGTCGAGTCGGTACTTCCGGAATCAATAACTATCATCTCACTGGCGAACGGTACGCTTTCCAGACATCGGCCGATATTCTCTTCTTCATTCAGTGTTATGACAACTAGCGACAGATTCATTGTTTCCTTTCAATCAGATACTGAAACAGGATAATAGTCCCGGAAAACCATACCAGCAACCTTGAGTTGATCAGCCTTAAGCCGTATGTTCTCTGCTCTGACATATTCTGAAGGGAAACAATTGGATAAGAAAGTTATGATTTCGGGATTCACTTTTGTCAGAGATGCCGTCCGGCTTGACTATCCTGTTGTTGAATCGATCAGATCAGCTCTTCCCATAGTCGATGAATACATAGTGAATGCTGGTGATTGCACCGATGATACGATTGAGATCATCCGGAATATAGGAGATCCGAAAATTCGGATAATCGAAACGGACTGGAATCCCGAACGGTTTGTGGACGGCGTAACCTATGCCGATCAAACGAATATCGCGCTTGATCAATGCACCTATCCGTGGTGCCTGTATCTGCAGGCAGATGAAGTAATTCATGAACAGGATTTTCAGAAAATACTGAGTGCCATGGAAAAGTATGATTCAAGGGATGATGTTGACGGTCTTCTTTTCCATTACAACCATTTCTGGGGTAGCTACGATCGGGTACACAGAGGCCATAACTGGTACGACATGGATATAAGAGCAATAAAAAACAACAGAAATATCAAAAGTTGGAAAGACGCACAGAGTTTCAGAAAGGATGGAAAAAAACTCCGGGTAGTGGACTGCGAAGCGTGGATATACCATTACGGCTGGGTTCGTCATCCTGAAGTGATGAGAAAAAAAACGATAATAATGGACAGTTTCTATCATGATGATGAGTGGATGAAGAAAAAGCACTCCGATTCAGGCAGGCCCTGGGACTACGGCCCTCTCGAAAGGGTTCCTGTTTTCAATGAAACTCATCCGGAGATCATGCGGAATCGAATCAGCGAGAAGGACTGGAACGCGGAAGATTACTCGGATCCGGACAATCCCCCGAATCTTGAACACCTTCGATTTTCATGCAGAATTCACTCAGCTCTGGAAAAATTGATCGGAAGAAAGATCGGCGGTTACAGCAACTGGATTCAGGTTAACACATGACTGTGGAACGATGCGTCTGCCATTCCGTCATCAGCTTCTGTTTTTTCATGCAGCGCCAGATAATTGAGAAGAAAGATATTCCGCAGGGGTAACTTCTTATATCCATCAGCAAATGAAGCAGAACTCCGATTCCTGCAGCCATAAGAAAACTCGATTCGAGAAGAAAACCTGAGACTTCCAGAAGAAAAACAAATTCAACACAGTGAAACACGGGAAAAGTCCAGCTGGATGGTACACCTCTGGAAATAGAGTATGTTTTCTCAAGCTGCATTTCATTCATGAAGATACTTTTAAAAAGTGTTCCAGGACTGGAAGGAAGTCCGGAGGAGATGAAGTGTGTTACATGATCAACGTCCAGAAATCCTCCGAAAAGGAATATTCCCGCTGCTGCTGGAGTTCCGGAAACGGCTCCGGCAATTACGGCAGCAGCCGTACTTGCTTTAATATGGGTTATCGCTCTCATCTACCTATTCTAATCCAACGGGTGCTGACTGAACAGGAATTATATAGTAGAATATTGTTGATATTGAAATAATACCCATCCCGTGAACGAAAGGAACATAAATGCCCGTACCATTCCTTGACCTGAAAACCCAGTACAACCAGATAAAGGATCAGATCAAACCGGAGCTTGAAGAAGTACTTGATACCTGTTACTATGTTCTTGGACCGAAAGTAGCAGCTTTTGAAGAAACATTCGCGAAAATAGCCGGAACAAAACACTGCATTGCCGTATCAAGCGGCACTGCTGCTGTGCATCTCATTATCTGGGGTTCTGATCTGGAACCGGGCAGCGGTATCATCGTTCCTCCCAATACATTCACGGCATCAGCAGAGGGTATAGTACTTGCGGGACACGTTCCGGTTTTCGTTGACGTTGACAAGCAGACGTTCAACCTGTCACCGATGAAGGTTGAAGAGTTTCTTGAGGGATGCTCCAGCACCGGGAGCCCGATAGACCCAAAAACCGGAGTCAGGATAAAAGGTATTCTCGCGGTAGACCTTTACGGACAACCCGCCGATCTTCAGGAACTTGAGAAGATCGCGGAGAAGTACGGTCTTCATCTTTTTGAGGATGCCTGCCAGAGTGTCGATGCTTCCAGAGCCGGAAGACCGGCGGGAAGTTTCGGAACAGCGGCTGCTTTCAGCTTCTATCCGGGAAAGAACCTGGGAGCATACGGTGAAGGTGGCGCGGTAACCACAAATTCTAATGAGCTCGCCGTAAAAGTAAGGCAGCTTCGTGATCATGGCTCCACCGAGAAATATCATTACGATTTCATCGGACATAATTACAGGATGTCCGCTTTTCAGGGAGCTGTTCTTGGCGTGAAATCCAGATACATTTCACAATGGAATGATAACAGAATCAGAGCAGCTGCAAGATATGAAAAACTCCTGAGCAACTTGCCTGTTGAACTTCCAGGTAGAGAAAAAAGTGTAAGGCATGTATACCATCTTTACGCGATTCATACTCCAGAGCGTGACAATCTGAGAAACCATATGAATGAATGCAGTGTCGCATCCGGACTTCATTATCCTTTCCCGCTGCACACTCAGCAGGCATACGCTTACCTTGGGTATAAAGAGGGAGAATTCCCTGTGGCTGAATACAACAGTTCAAATAACCTTACTCTTCCAATGTTCCCGGATATCAGCGCTGAACAGCAGGAACTTGTTGCTGAAGCTGTGAAATCATTCTTCAGAGAGGACTGACTTGCCGTTCAAACCGGGTTTCCGACTCAACAGGCTGTATTTCCTGACACTGCTTGTCAGTGATTTCATCGTGATCGCGATATCGATATTTCTTGCGGTACTGATTCGCTTCGGTTCACTGAATACTTCCGCTGCTCCTTTTACAGCCATGATCGGAACCTGGATTTTCTTTGCCCTGACCGAACTGCTGTTCATGATGGTGGAAAACCTATATACTGTCCGGACAACAGTAAACAGGATAATGAATATTTTCAGAACTACCAGATTGATTATCATCTCGTCCATGCTGTATATAGTAGTACTCTTTCTGATTCACTTTCCATCGCATATCTTTCTGAGCAACAGGATTTCAGTCCTTCTGCTCATTGGATTCTGGCTGATATTCAGTATTCTCATGCGAATCACTGTGATCCCCTATATCTTTCCGCTTCTTCTCCGAATCTTTCGATTCGGCACTATCTCCGTTGTCCTGTTCGGACCGTTCGATGTTACGGTCAAAATACGCTCACTGCTGCTTAAATCACCGGTCTTCCGCAAAATTCTCAAGCTGAGAATTCACAGATCTTCTCTTCCTGATAATCCTGCCGAACGACTGGCGGTATGCAGGGAAATCATGAAGGAAGACAACTCAGCGGAATTTATCATGGTTTTCAAGGATGAGGATTTTGATTCTATCGCCGAGTTCTGCCTTCATACAAGAAGTGCAGGAATTCCATTCTCGGTCTACTCAGAGAGAATACCCGAACTCGGTTATTTCGATCCATGGATATCATTTGAAGACTTCGGCGCACTTACGTTCTTTTCCATGGAGTGGTCAAAAACCGCTGAAAAAGTATGGAGACTAGCTGATATACTGTTATCAATCGCAGGTTTGATTCTGTTAACACCGGTCTTTTTCGCCATATCACTGACTATAGTGCTGACCAGCCCCGGAGGAGTGCTTTTCAAACAGAAAAGAATCAGCATGAATAAGAAATCATTCATATTCCTTAAATTCAGATCCATGCTGGTCGATGCCGAAAACCGGGAAGAATCCCATAGAGAGTACTTCAGGAGATACGTCAACGGTGATGCTGCAAAGAAAACAAAGAACGGTGAGGTTTTCAAGAAGGTTAGTTCACATTCTGTAACAACTATTGGAAGAATTATCAGAAAAACCTCGCTGGATGAACTTCCACAGATATTCAATGTTCTCAAAGGGGATATGAGCATAGTCGGACCACGCCCCTGCATAAGTTACGAATTGGAACATTACAACAGCGACTGGCTCCAAAAACGGTTTACGGTGAAGCCCGGTTTAACCGGTATCTGGCAGGTTTACGCCAGAAGCAGACTGGCATTTGAAAAGTCTCAGTTCCTGGATTTTGTTTATGTGATTTCCAGGTCGGACGGGATGAATATCAGGCTTATTCTAAAGACTGTTCCTGTTATGTTCTTCAGCAAGGGAGGAATCTAACCTGAAAGACACATGTTAGTCAGAATCCCTGAAAACCCTGGTATGATTCAGAACCCAGTCTGCTATAACCTCATCATTATCAATTTCAGATAATTGCTCAAACATCAGGAGCATGTCACTTCTTCGAAAGACGAGGGTGGCTTCATCAATTTCAACGCTGATGCCACATATATCCCAGCCCCCGATAATACTATCAGCAACTGAGTAGAAAATGCCGCCGTAATGTTTGAGAAGTGAATCACCCTGAGCCAGGGAACCCGACATACTGATGACGATCATAGTGTCCTGTAATTCGGCGGATAGAACAGGAACGCCAATTAATCGAAGGTCTTCGGCAAGTTCTCCAAATGAAACGGATACGAGAAATACAGTCACAAACAAACTTTTCAACAGGAACTCCATCTTCAGCGGACATCTAAAATAACACTGCGTAAACCTACAACGATGAATGCTGTTGGAAAACCCCTTTACATTTCGCATGGGCAATCTCTGTTCGCTCTGATTTAAATCATGATTGTTTTTCAGTTCATTCGGAACAGGTCATTGAAACTACCGGGCGGAATCTCTATATTTGCATTATGATGAAAAGGTTATTAATTATTCTCTACACATCAGCTTTGCTCATTTCAGTTGGGCTTGCGCAAGCGCAGCAGTTGAGTGATTCTTATCTTGATATTATTGTGAATTTTGACAGAGAGATGGCAGGTCTGCTTGACGCATATCTCGAAGCTGTTCCGGAGTGCCCGATTACCCTTGAAACACCGGTAAGGGTCTGGGTTCTCGATGTTGCATGGCTCAGAGCCAGTGCTGCATTAGAAAACGCTGAAACGCTGGATATCAACTCTATCAGTTCTGCGGACATCTCGGAAGCCTGGACAGGCTATCTCCACTCTTCTCAGCAATATCTGAATGTCTTTAGAACCATTCAGAAAACCTGCCACGAGGATATCCTGCCTGAAAGTCACCTGTGTATTGAACTCGAAAATCAACTTCTTGAATATGACTCCCTCTGGAGTCTGGAAGAAACAGTATTTTTTGAACTGCTTGCAGAAGAGGAAATATTATGAATAAGACAAGAACTGAAGGAACCTGGGAGGCAAAGGCAGGGCTTGCCCGTATGCTCAAAGGCGGCGTAATTATGGATGTCGTTACTCCGGAACAGGCTGAACTTGCACAGAATGCCGGAGCTGTTGCCGTAATGGCTCTTGAAAGAGTCCCTGCTGACATCCGCACTCAGGGTGGAGTAGCCCGCATGTCTGATCCGGACATGATAAAAAGTATTCAACAGATTGTTGATATTCCGGTAATGGCCAAATGCAGAATAGGTCATTTTGTTGAAGCTCAGATCCTTGAAGCGATGGATATCGACTATATTGATGAATCGGAAGTACTCACACCTGCTGATGAAAAAAATCATGTTTACAAGTTCGATTTCAAGGTGCCATTTGTCTGCGGAGCCACAAATCTTGGTGAAGCCCTCAGAAGAATTGGTGAAGGTGCCGCTATGATCCGGACAAAGGGCGAAGCGGGTACAGGAAATGTCGTGGAAGCCGTCAGACATGCAAGATCCGTTCTTGGATCAATAAGGAAGCTGAAGGTTACTCCTCCTGAGGAACTTATGACAATAGCGAAAGAAATGGGCGCTCCTTATGATCTTGTGAAATATGTTCATGAGAATGGCTGTCTGCCTGTTGTCAATTTCGCAGCGGGAGGTGTTGCCACTCCGGCAGACGCGGCATTGATGATGCAGCTTGGAATGGACGGCGTTTTTGTAGGTAGCGGTATATTCAAGAGCGGCGACCCGGAAAAACGCGCAAGGGCTATCGTTGAAGCCGTAAGCAGGTTCAATGAGCCTGAAATACTGGCTGAAGTTTCGAGAAACCTGGGGGAAGCCATGGTCGGCATCAATATCTCCACCCTTCCCGATGAAGAACGTATGGCCGACAGAGGCTGGTAGACCACGTGCAATCCATCGGAGTACTCGCGCTTCAGGGTGGTGTAGCAGAACACGCTACGATTCTCAGAAAACTCAATTTCAATGTAATTGAAATCAGGACGCCGGATGTGCTGAATTCGATTTCAGCGCTATTCCTTCCGGGAGGAGAATCAACAACTCTTCTTTTCCTCATGAACAGATGGGGGCTTACCGAACCAATTCAGAGAATGGGTGAGAATGGTTTTCCGATTTTCGGCACATGCGCCGGCGCGGTGCTGCTTTCATCGTCCATCAGTGAAATGGGACATGAAATCAAACAGGAGAGTCTGCACCTGGCTGATGTAAAAGCGATTCGCAATTATTTCGGCAGACAGACCAGGAGTTTCATAGAGGACCTTTCCATACAGGGTCTTGAAAACACTTTCAGAGGAGTCTTCATCAGAGCTCCACTGCTTCAGCCACTCTCAGAGAGAGTTGATGTGCTCAGCAGCGTGGATGATGGTCCTGTACTGATCAGACAGGATAACCTGTGGCTTTCATCATTTCATCCTGAACTCACTTCCGATGACAGACTTCACAGACTTTTCCTTGAGAGATCAGGTCTGCTTAGCAGGGAGGAATAATGCCCATATACGAATACCTTTGCAAGCAATGCAATACGATTTTCCAGTTCCTTGTCAGGCACCCCTCCAAAGACACCCTGCCGGTATGCCCCAAATGCAATAGTAAAAACATGGAGCGGGTCATGAGCTCCTTCTCCTTTGGACGCGGTAATTCCTCGACAAGCGACGGGATGGAAGATGATCCGTCACTTGCAGGACTTGATGAAGAAGATCCGAAAGCAATGGCGAGAGCAATCCGCCGAATGGCTGATGAGCTCGGGGAAGATCTCGGTTCCGAAGTCAGCGAAGCACTGTCGAGACTGGAAGCCGGAGAAGATCCGGAAAAAATTGAACGGGATCTTGAAGAATCAGAATTTGGAATGGACGATTCTGCTCCCTCGCGTGACGGGGGACTCTACGAAGCCTAAAATTCCTATATCTGGAATTCAGTTTATTAAACTGTGTCCAGCTTAGAGTTAGAGGATTAGTTAAGTAAGTTATGCCCGGCGTTAGTATGCGCCTTCTTTGGAAAATATTGCGGGAATCGTAAGTATGAGAATTGAAAGATCAATCCAGATAGACCAGTTATCAACATAGTACAGATCAAGCTTTACCATTTCACTGAATCCGAGCCCGCTTCTGCCTGAAACCTGCCAGACACCTGTAATTCCAGGTACAGTTTCCAGCCGTTTCAGGTGACGTTCAGAGTATTCTTCAACTTCTTCAGGCAAAGGCGGCCTTGGTCCTACCAGACTCATGTCTCCTGTGATAACGTTAAGCAACTGCGGCAGCTCATCTATGCTCCATTTTCTTATGAATCGGCCTGCTCTCGTAACTCTGGGATCATCTCTGATCTTGAAGAGAAGACCGCCGGCTTCATTGGCTTCTTTCAATTTATCCCTTTTCTGATGAGCACCAACCTTCATGGACCTGAATTTGAACATTCTGAACTTTCTATTCATTCTGCCAAGACGGGTCTGAATATAGAATATGGGTAGACCTGTATCGATCACAATGAACACAGCTGTCAAAAGTCCCAGAGGAAGCAGCAGAAGAATCAGTGGAATTGTTATTATCAGATCAATTATCCTTTTAAATAGTATCCGACCTCCGCTCAGTGGTGGTGGAACAGACTCGATCATGATCGTACCACCCATATGTACGACTCTTGTAGTAAGACTGACCAGAGTAAATACATCAGCTACGAGCTTATACGGTATTCCTTCATGTTCACAATCGTAGATCAGTGAAGCCGTATTCTCCCGCGTCAGTTCCGGGTCCGCCACGATCAGTTCCGTAACTCTGTTCTCCTGCATCCATTCAAACATCCTGCCGGATGATTCGAATGTTATAACACCGCTTTCAGGAGTTATGTTCTTCCCGCAGTCAGTGAGTACAAATCCTGCTATTTCGTATGGAACCAGGGCTCTCTTCTCCATGAACTCAGCCAGTTCGAAAGCAAGTGAGCCTGAGCCATAGACCGCTACTCTTATACCTTTACCGCGACTGAGAGCGAACCTGCGAGCCAGTCGGTGAAAAAATCCATGCCAGATGGAAATCGCAATAGAAGTTGCTGGAAATGCGAAAAGCAGTACAAATCTCGAGAAGAGTAACTGCCTTGTGGCAAAAGTGAAAGCAAAAGTGATGATCACTGCCATGAATGATGAACGTAGAATCCAGGCCAGTTCTTCTACCTTGGCAAGCCCGTATTCCCTTCTGTAAACCCCGAAGGCCTGAAGCATGATGATTTCAATGGCTCCCATAACTGTTCCGGAGATGACATAGTGCCATAAACCAAGCCTGAAATCATCGGAAACTCTCAACAGATCCTGAAAGACATCGGAGAGAATGAAATGACGGAGCCAGTACCCGAGAAGGAAAACACCTATAACCAGCAGAAAATCCCCTAAAGGAAGGAGAAAAGATGAAAATGTCTTTCGCTGTTTCAATCTTCTCCTTCCTCTTTTTAGAGCATCTTAACAATATTCCACTGAAAAATCTAATCATACTGTGCTTGCGGAACCAGAGAACGTTTCCCGGAGGTTACTTGTACTGGTCACTGATTTTCTCTGCTGGGAGGCGGAGGGATGAGCCCTCCGCCACTGGTGATACTGCTGTTGTTAATCAGCTACGATGACACATCTCAGTGTCTCGGAGACAGCACCGGAAGAGATCCGACACAGATAAATACCAGGGTTCATATAAGATGCTTTCCAGTCAACGGAATGGAGACCAGCCTGCTGTTCCTCATTCATTAGCGTTTTGATCAGACGACCTGTCATGTCGTAGATACTCACGTTGACATTACCTGTTTCAGAAAGAGCAAAGGAGAAACTGATCGACCCTCTGAATGGATTCGGGTAGCAGCAAACGCCCGAGACAGGCAAACCGTTCTGTGACTCGATACCGGTATTGGGATATTCGAATTCATAGGTATCTATGCCCGTGTTGCCATCGGCATCTGAGCCTGAAACCCCTGCGGAATAAATTCCGTTCATCGGAGGAGTGAAAGTTCCCTCCCAGTCTGTACCGCTTCCGGTCATTTCAACGAACAGGACCGATTCATCAGGACACACTATTCTCAACAGCGGAACACCATTCATCTTTATGTAATTCATGGCCTTCGGATGATAGCGTCCGTATTCGCCCTGTTCGTAAACCGCATGAACATTCAGATAGCTGTCAACAGCACATTTGGGGTACCTGACATCGGTGCTGACAATGAATGGAGCTTCCTGAATGATAGTGAGATCATCGTCACTCATTGAAGCGCCGCCTCCGTCGAGGTTTCCATTGATCTTCGTGTAGTAGACGGAATTAGAACCTTGAGTACCTGTTCCCCAGACTATATGCAGATTGTTCTGTTCATCTATACTCATCATGGGCGCCCAGACACCACCTGAAGTAAGGAAACTCTCATCGATGGACACAGTGCCGTCCGGCAGGAGTTTCATGTATGCAAGCTTGCTGGAGTGCTGCCAGATTATATGGACATTGCCGTTAGTATCACAGGAGATCTGCGGTTTGCACAACTGATCGGATGCGTTATAGCAGATGGATGTCGGGATCGACCAGGAGCCTGAATCTCCGCCGTCGTCGGAGTATACATACTGGATATCGTGAAGACTTTTAGACCAGACAACATAGATCCTGCCGTCAGGGGCAATGTCCACGCGTGCTTCATTTGTCCAGGCATTAGCTCCCACGACAATGTTGAGACCGTTAATGAGCAGGGTACCTTCTGGATCCAGTTTGGTAAGAATGATGTTGGAGCCGC
>JAUXIK010000175.1 GCA_030620995.1 Candidatus Aegiribacteria sp. | reverse complement strand
TGCCGCCGTCGGCTTTGGGTATCTCTACCCGAAGCACAGGCTTTGGGAAGTAACTGCCGGAGGACATCCGATTCCAGAGCTTGTACAGATTATTCTCCATGTCTGTCTCAAACTCTTCTATCGACTGCCCGTCAACTCCAGCGCACCCCTTGTTGGCCCTGACCCGTTTGTACGCTTCCCAAACCTCTCGCTTGGAAACACAAAACGGCTTTGTCTGTTTCAATCCGGTCCTCCTGTTCCCAGTTGTCTTCTTTACTACAGACTGAACAATGCTCCCCCTTCGCTCCAGTTCCATTACAGAACCTTCATCACTACTACGGGGCGCTCCGCCCCTGTGCTCTGCATCGGTACTCTCATACTAACGGGGCCTCCGCTTGTATTTCTCCCTTGACATCAGAGCGACAGGTTCACACGTTCCGCATAGAAGCCTGTATCAGGTTCACGCCACCTTCATACCGGAAGCCATCTGGCCAGTAAACAGGTTCCCGCCAGACTTGTCCCAGGGTAACAAGCATCCCCCGGTTTTGACCTCATCTTATTCGCTTTCGACACTTCAGCAGTGGTTCACTTGCGTTCGTCTCCCTGAAACTCACCTGACAGAATCGTGTCCTGCCTTTTCCGTAACGCTCACCACCCCGGCTCTTTACCGACGCAGCTTACGGTGGTTTGAAGCCTCCTCCTGTAAGGCGGCTTCGAGGGGCCTTCCCTCATCTTCTATGCAGCATAGTCATGCTGATTTTCTACATCTTCAGCACTCCTTTCGTGTCACACACTTGTCTGCGAGCCCTTCCATTCGCGAATATCAGTCCCCTGGCGAGATGATGTCCCGGAGATAGAGGTTGGTTGATAATTCATTAATCGGGTATCAGAGGGACCGGTGTATCCTGATGCGGAGTTTCCAGGTGGCACCAGACGGTTTCCGGGATCTCCCTGGAACTCGCAGGTTACTGGTAGTGTTGGTTTCCTTGTTGACGTGGGATTGTTTCGGGAAGTATGGTCAGTCTCAGATAGGAAAATTGGGTATTAAGGAACGGATGAGCTGCTTCGGGAGATGTTACCGGAACGGCGGAAAATCCATTGTCCTATTGCTTAGAATGTTGGTGAGTTTTGCGGGTTAGGATCAGGGTCATTCACTTTTCAGGTGAGGATTACTATGGTTGATAAGCCTCAATTCGAATCGGATATTTTCTGGAAGATCCTGGATGTCACCCGTCAGCTCAGCTCTCCTATCGAGCTGGACGATATGCTGGTTCAGGTAGTGGACGTGGCAAGATCCGTACTTGAAGCAGATCGAGGAACTGTTTTTCTCTTTGACGAACAGACTAATGAGTTATATGCGGAAGTCGGCACGGGTCTGGATATTCAGGAAATCCGTTTTTCCGTTGACAAAGGGATTGCAGGTCTGTGTGCTCGAACCGGCCGTATTCTTAACGTTTCTGACGTATATTCTCATGATCATTTCAATCCTGACATTGATAAACAGTCTGGATACCTGACCCGATGTCTATTGAGCATTCCGCTAATCGGCTTGAATAACACTCTGGTCGGCGTACTGCAGCTGGTAAACAAAATTGGAGGACATTTCGGAATAAATGATGAGCGGATTGCTGATGTTCTGGCCTCTCAGTGTGCTGTCGCGCTCCAGCGAGCACGGCTACTGCGGGAATACATAATTAAACAGAAGCTTGAGCGCGATCTGGTTCTGGCCCGGATAATCCAGCGCTCATTGCTGCCGGAAAAAATGCCGAACGTTGCCGGTTACGATCTGGCCGGCTGGAATGAACCCGCTGATCAAACGGGTGGAGATATCTTTGACGCCCTCAGCCT
>JAUXIK010000083.1 GCA_030620995.1 Candidatus Aegiribacteria sp. | reverse complement strand
GACACTTCTTGAATCCCTCAAGCCGGAGATGGCTGCAATAGTATCTCCGGTTGATCAGCCATATACGTACAGGCATAACGTCAGAGTAGAGAATCTGCATTCACTGGGGCAGATGCTGTCAGCGGATTAATTCCGGAAAAGGCTGCGTGATTTTATCAATTCATCTTCACAGGATGAATGAAAATGGAGAAAGACATTTGAGGGAAAATCAAGATCATGTCTCCCGGAAGGTATGCTTGACAATTTGCATTTGGAATGCAAGATTTACATCAGAAAGGAGGATTTGATCATGAGCATAACGTATATAAATAGATCACTGGAGCCGGTACTCAAGCAGGCGGTTTCTGAATTCCCCGCTGTTGTTCTTACAGGACCCCGACAATCAGGAAAAACCACTCTTCTTCAGCACCTCTTCATCGACGCGTATCGATACATATCTCTGGAGCCACCGGATGTTAGAGCAGCGGCAATAGAAGACCCCCGCTCGTTCCTTGAAATGAATCCGCCGCCTGTTATTTTTGACGAAATACAGTATGCTCCAGATCTTCTCCCCTTTATAAAGGAAATGATAGACGAAGACCGCCTCAAGGCTGGACAATTCCTGCTCACAGGTTCTCAGAACCTTCTGCTTATGGAAAAAGTAACGGAGTCATTGGCGGGCAGGGCAGCTATGCTTACTCTTCTACCTCTTTCCAGAAGAGAGATCGACGGGGAACCGCAATCAGCTTTGCCATGGGAATCTTATCGTACTCAAGCGGCATCATCAAAGAAAAACACATTTGGAGATCTCTGGAAGACATTTCTCAGAGGCGGGTATCCGGAGCTTATAGCAAATCCTGACCGTGACGCAAATCTCTGGTTCGGCAGCTTCGTGCGTACATACCTTGAAAGAGATGTACGCATGCTGAGACAGGTGGGGGATCTTACTCTTTTTCAGAATTTTCTGCGGGCTCTTGCTGCAAGAAGCGGTCAACTTCTGAATTTATCCGATGTTTCCCGGGATCTTGGTGTATCAGTGAACACTGCAAAGGCATGGATATCAGTTCTGGAAGCCACATTCCAGATAATTGTACTTCGTCCGTATTATGCCAGCGTGGGCAAACAGCTTGTAAAAACACCGAAGATCTATTTCACTGATACAGGCATACTATGTTACCTTACAGGCCTTAAGGATCCGGAACACGCGTTCGCAGGGCCAATGGGCGGGGCAATAATGGAAACAGCTGTTCTCATAGAAATTGTTAAAACCTATATGAGTCGCGGCATTTCCCCAAGGATTTACTTCTGGAGAACCCGGGCTGGGACAGAGGTTGATATTGTTGTGGAGACAGAGGGTAAGCTTGTACCTGTTGAGGTTAAACTTTCTGCGACCCCCCGGTCTGCAATGGCCTCCGGAATTAAAGCATTTCAGGCTGATATGGGTAATAAAGCACTGAAAGGGTATGTGGTGCATCCGGGAAATGTTATACTTCCACTTGGTTCTTTCGTGACTGCACTGCCCTTTGCCGATCTGTAGGACTCTCCCTTACTGAATTCTCCCACGGGATATGCCCTGAGTGTATGATCGAACTTTACGGCAGAGACTTCGCCCGAGAGTAAAAGAGGAGCAAACCTTTGTTTCGTAAATGGTTGTATATCGTTTGTCTGTTGAGCCTGTTTGTTTCAGCATACGCTCACCCGCATATGTTCATCGATACGAAGCTTGAGGTTCGTATCTCCGGAGATTGCCTTGACGGTCTGGAGATAACCTGGTTTTTCGACCCGATGTTCACCGCGTCCATTGTGAATGATTACGATTTAAACGGGAACGGCAGCTTCAGCTCGTCTGAGGTTGAGCTGGTATATGAGAACGCCTTCTCGAACCTTGCTGATTTCGACTACTTCACGTACGTCAGTACGGGCAATACAACACTGTCCCCCTCAGCGGTGGAGGATTTTGCGGTTTTTATGGATGGTCAGACATTGGCTTACAGGTTCTTTGTGCCTTTCGATATCCATTGTTGTGACGGATGTTTTGCTGTTGCCATTTACGACCACACCTATTACTGCGACATCCTCTATTGTGAAGATTCTCCTATTACACTTGTTGGTCCCGGCAGTTCGAACGCGTCTTTTCAGATCGTGGAGAATAATAGCATTGAGATTCTGTACGGAGGTGCCGTATCGGTATCCAGGGATGGCAAGACCTACACCGGCATGGCCTACCCCCAGCAGGTGGTAGTAACCATAGAGGATAATTGAGTTCATGCGGTTAATGGCTGGCTTTATCATCCTTTGTATTCTGCTGCTTGTTCCGTCAGCGGGGTTGAGTCAGGGTAATCCGTTCCTGTCCGGAACTTCTGATAACAGTTCGCAGAATCAGGTAACTGAATCAACAGGGTTGTACTCTTCCAGGATTATCGGTTATCTGTTTAGGCAAAGTGTTGCTCTGCAGCGGACGCTTCAGCGTTCGATCTCGGAGACCATGCAGAGTGTTAAGGATAAAGGGAATTTAGGGAGCCTTTTTGTTCTGCTGGGGGCATCCTTTGTGTTCGGGCTCCTCCATGTCATAGGGCCGGGGCACCGGAAAATGCTTGTGATCGGTTACTTCATGGGAGAGGAAGCAAAGCCCGTCATGGGTATTATGGCGGGGTTTCTTCTGGCATTGGTGCATGCGGGCAGCGCTATTGTTCTTGTGGGCGGGTTCTACTGGTTTGCTTCCCGATCCCTGCTGGTATCAGTTAATCAGGCTGAGCTTTTTCTGTTTCCCATTACCTATGGCATTATCGTTGTCCTGGGAGCATGGATGCTGTACCAGGGAGTGAGGGGTTATCGCCGGAATGAGCAGTGCCGTGCTGACGCGAAAGGTATCGGCGGGCTTATCCTGTCCGGTCTTGTACCATGTCCCGGAGCATCAGCGATAATGATCTTTGCCGTTACCTCCGATGCCATGCTCCTTGGTATCCTCGCGGTACTGGCCATGTCTCTCGGGATGGGGCTGTTTCTTTCGGGGCTTGGGTTGTTGAGCATCTTCTTCCGTCGCGGTATATCCCGCTTCTTTGAAGATCGGAAACGTTCGCGTATTCTGAATCTTGTACTTCACCTCTTTGGCGGCATTCTTATGATAGGTTTCGGCCTCTTCCTGCTGGCAGGATGTCTTCCGGGCTGAAGTAGTATGGCTTTACTGAATATCCCCGATATGAGCGGTATTATTCCCATTTTGGGAAGAAAGAAAGGGACCGGATCGGCAGGCTCAATGCAGAACACGGAGCTCAGACCGAGTTCGATGACAACAGAATTAGAATGGATGTTGTACTGGAAGCGTTGAGACTCTACAGAACAAGAAGAACACTTAACACGGAGAAATAGATTAAATACGCTGGAATCTGCATTCACCGGGACAGATGCTGTCAGCGGATTAATCCGGAAGATAATATTCATTGACCATTGACAATAATGATGAAACATACCTATGTTTCGTCTATAAGTAGGACGAAAAAAGGGTATGTTTTGTCTGAGGGCACTATGCTATACAGGGATATTTCATCTGAACTTCTGGACTGGGTGAAGTCCGGTAATCCTAAAAGCCTTGTTATAAGAGGAGCAAGGCAGGTTGGGAAAACCACTGCGGTTCTCGATATTCCATCACTCCGCTCAGGCGAGCAGCAGATATTGTATATGAACCTGGAGGAGCATCCGGAGCTTGAACATCTGTTCGATTCCATGGATGCGGAACGGATACTTGAAGAATTGTCTTTCTCCGCGAATGTAAACCTGTCAGCCGGGGTTATTGTCTTTCTCGATGAGGTTCAGGCCGCTCCCTCTGCCCTTGGAGCAATGGCATACATGCGTGAACACAGGCCTGATCTTTATTATGTGGCAGCCGGTTCTCTTCTTGAAATAGCCCTGAGTAAAAAAAAGATCTCCATTCCGGTCGGTCGTATGGATTACAATTTCATGGGACCTCTCACATTTGAGGAATTCCTTATATCAGACGGTTCTGCGGAGAGGGAACTTGAACTTATCCTGAAATGGACCCCTGGCGATTCTTTTCCACTTGCAGCCCATAAAAGGCTTGTTGACCTGCTTCGTCAATTTCTGGTTGTAGGAGGAATGCCGGAGGCGGTTGATGTCTTCCTATCCTCCAGAGAGACTTTGGATGTTGCGAAGGTTCATTCATCAATACTGAACACCTACAGAGATGATTTCGCCAAATATGCGTCGGGAGAAGAACTGCTGACACTTCGGCGCGTTTTCGACTGGGTGCCTGCCAGGGCGGGAGACAAAGTCATCTACTCGCAGATATCGCCACACTTAAAGGCCGGAAAGGTTCGCAGCGCCATAGAATTGCTTTCCGGGGCAAGAGTGATTTTCCCGGCAGTGCATTCCAGCGGAAATGGAGTTCCTCTGAATGCTGAGAGCAGACCATCTGTATTCAAGCTCTATTTTCTGGATGTAGGCCTTATGAGCAACATTACCGGAATAGTTCATATTTCGAAGGATCAGATATTGAACGCTGAATTTGTGAACAGCGGCAGGCTTGCGGAGCAGTTCATTGCCCAGCATCTGCTGTTCAGAGGGCCATCCTTTGAACTCCCATCTCTTCATTACTGGCTGCGTGAGGGCAGAAAATCAAATGCGGAGGTTGATTTTCTGATTCATGAAAAAGGGCGTGTCATACCCATTGAGGTTAAAGCAGGAGCTACCGGCCGGTTAAAGTCACTTATGCGGTTCACGCAGGAGAAGAACAGTTCTCTGGCTGTCCGCTTTGATATGAATCCTCCTTCAATCCGGAAAGTAGAACATATGCTCGGAAACGGAGCTGGAGAGAGCAGTGAGGTTTCCTTCGATCTCCTTTCACTGCCGCTGTACATGGTGGGGCAGATCAGCCGGCTGACTGATGGCATATAACTTCGGATCCGTTGCTTTCCTGTACATTCCGCCGATCTTCTATCTGAGTAGAGTCATCTGTCTGGTAAAACACTCATCAGGTGTTGTCAGACGCACATAATAGATACCGGGAGGGACAGGACGATCAAGCTGGTCGGTGCCGTTCCAGTTGACCGATTGCCAGCCGCAGATTTCAGATTGCAGACTGAATTCCTTAATTACCCTGCCGCTTACATCATATATCTCAAGTTCTATGTTCTCAGTACTTTGACCTGTTGTACTGAACCTGATATCGGTCATATCATTGAATGGATTAGGATAAATCCGGCATAATTCATAATTCGCAACCTGAGGCTGGTTTCCGGACGGATCCTGAATTCCTACCCCGTCATCGGTCAATTTCATAAGAAGGACATCTGTCTGATACCCCCCGGTATAGCCTGCTACGATATAGCCGCTATCTGCGGTCTGTTCAATAAACCAGCCGTAACTGCCGACATCATCGTGAACCATTGTCCACAACGTATCGCCGCTTGAGTCTGTCCTGATAACATAAATCTGCGGATAGCCGGCAAAGGACCAGGTATATCCTGCCATGACATATCCGTTGTCTGCGGTCTGGTCTACCGACCAGCCGTAATCAGTGTCAGTCCCGCCATATGTTCTTGTCCATAAGGTATCACCCGATGCATCCGTCCTTATGAGATAAACATCACAGCCGCTGAAAATGCCGTTAATGATATAACCGCCGTCAGGGGTTTGCTGAACAGAGTTTCCACTGTCATTACCGCTGCCGCCATAGGTCTGCGTCCATAGTGTGTTCCCGAGAGAATCGGTTTTTATTAACCAGACATCATTCTGGCCCGCAGTGATACCTTTAGTTCCGGTTATTATGTAACCGCCGTCTGCTGTCTGCTCCACGGAACTTCCACTCTCATAGTAGATGGTTCCCCAGTTGTTTGTCCAGAGTACGTTGCCGGAAGAATCTGTTTTTACGAGCCAGACATCAGTGCAGCCTGCGCCTGCGCCAAAGGCTCCTGTAATAACATAGCCTCCATCCGCGGTTTGCCGTACGCATTTGCCCTTCTCATAGGAACCTCCACTGTTATAGACCATTGTCCACAGTGTATCCCCGAGAGAGTCTGTCTTAATGAGCCAGAGATCTGAGTCTGAACCGCCATAGGAAGTAGTAAATCCGGTTACTATATAACCGCCGTCTGCTGTCTGCTGAACAGAGAATCCCTCGTCACATGAAGAGCCTCCGTAGGTTCTTGTCCATAGTGTATCACCGAGAGAGTCTGTCTTTATGAGCCAGAGATCTGAGTCTGAACCGCCATAGGAAGTAGTAAATCCGGTTACTATATAACCGCCGTCCGTTGTCTGTTGCGCTGAATGCCCCCTGTCCATACCGGAGCCACCGTAGGTTTGCTCCCATTGAATTGTTGACTGGGCAAGCAGGCCTGCAGGTATGATGAATCCTGTCAGGATAAACAGGGTAAGTAACAGAGCTTGACAATCTATGATAATACTATATAATTTATTATTATGAAAAAGAGATTAGTAAAAATAGGAGAAGCGGCAAGGCTTCTGGGGTCTACTCCTGGGACTCTCCGAAAGTGGGAAGAGACTGGTGAATTGGTTCCGACCAGGAAGACAAAGGGTGGGACCAGATACTATGATGTGTCTATGCTATTGTCTTCGGATGAAACGGACTACCCGACAGTCTGTTACGCCAGGGTATCCAGCCATGACCAGAAAGCGGATTTAGAAAGACAGCAGATGATGCTGGAATCCTATTGCGCTGCCAGGGGCTGGAGATCCGAGACTATCAAGGATCTGGGGAGTGGCCTGAACTACAGGAAGAAAGGTTTGGACAGGCTGTTTGAACTCATTCTCAGGAAGAAGATGAAACGGCTCGTGCTTACGCATAAGGACAGGCTTCTCCGGTTCGGAAGCGAGCTTGTTTTCGCGCTTTGTGGTCTGCAGGGAATCGAGATTGTCATAATTCACCAGGGGGAGCAACCTTCTTTTGAGGAGGAATTGGCGGAGGACGTGCTGGAGATGATCACAGTATTCTCAGCCAGGTTATACGGCAGTCGTTCTCACAAGAACAAGAGACTGATCGAAGATATGAATCGGGTAATCAAGAATGTTAGCAGTACACAAGATAGCTCTGAGCCCAAATAAGCAACAGATACAGCATTTCGCGCAGGCTGCCGGGGTTGCCCGTTTTTCTTACAACTGGGCGTTGGCCGAGTGGAAACGGCAGTACGAAGTCGGTGACAAGCCATCTGAAGCAGGGCTCAGGAAGCAACTGAATGCCATCAAGTCCGTTGATTTCCCGTGGATGCTTGACGTAAGCAAAGCAGTTCCGCAGCAGGCGATCAAGAATCTGGGGCAGGCATTCACAAACTACTTCCGCGGCTTAAAGCGGGGAGATGGGCCTGCCGGTTATCCCAAATTCAAGAAGAAGGGCAGGAGCAAGGACTCTTTTCGGATCGACAACGGCCCGCCACGGAAGGGCGACAATGCGGTTAGAGTTGACGGCAAGCGCATCAAGCTTCCAAGGATCGGCTGGGTCAGAATGACAGAAGAGGTTCGGTTCCCCGGACAGATCAAGTCAGCAACTATCTCTCGTACTGCTGACCGCTGGTTTGTGGCGCTGGCTATTGATGCCGATAAACTGCCGAATGAGCGCAAAAACCACGGCTCGATCGGTGTTGATCTTGGCATTAAACATCTCGCCGTATTATCAGATGGACGCAAGATTGATGGCCCGAAGGCTTTGTCGAAGGAGTTGAGGAAGCTACGCCGACTGTCCAGATGGCACAGCAGAAAGAAAAGGGGCTCAGCCAACCGTAGAAAATCAGCCATGAAACTGGCCGGGCTTCATGCCAGGATTACCAACATCAGGAGCGATTCGCTGCACAAGCTGACCACTGATATTGTTCTCAACAATACATTCATCGGCATAGAAGACTTGAATGTGCGGGGCATGATGCAGAACAGGAAGCTGGCCAGGCACATATCCGACGCTGGATTTAATGAGTTCCGGCGCCAGCTGGGATACAAAGCATCCTGGTATGGCGCGAATGTCGTGGCCATTGATCGCTGGTTCCCATCAAGCAAATTGTGTCACCAGTGCGGTGAGGTTAAGACAGATATGAAACTGTCTGACCGGATATTCAGATGCAAGTGCGGATATGTTGCGGATCGCGACGTAAACGCAGCGCGGAATATAGTACGCCAAGCTCTGGCGGAATTTACGCCTGTGGAGACTCAAGCTCTGACCGTGTAAGAATTTACTCGGTGAAACTGGAGTCTACGAAGCAGGAAGAAAATGATAGATAATGTTGATTATCTTAAACTTTTCGGAGCGG
>JAUXIK010000183.1 GCA_030620995.1 Candidatus Aegiribacteria sp. | reverse complement strand
CAGGGGCATCTTTATCCCTCCGGCGCATGTGCTATGTGGAAAAGAGCCCCCTGGGAAAAGCTTCAGGGCTTTGACTGCAGATATGCACCGATATACTGGGAAGACACTGATATGGGCGTTAGAATGCATAATTCCGGATACAGTATACTGAGATGCCCGGAGATAACCGTAAAGCACATGCACGCGGAAACCATGAGAGATTCCCCTGAAACTTGTTTACTGAGGGAGAGAAATCGTTTTATTTTCATGGAAGCAAACTGCAACTATCCGGGTATGGCTGTCATGACCGCATTCTGGCTTCCTCTGCATCTGATGTATGCCGCTATAACGGGGAACAGGGCTTTCACTGAAGGCTATAAGGCCTACAGGAAGTGGAGACAAAACCGGTAAAAAGGCGCTGGAAGGTTTATCCTGAATATAGAAGTGAGTCTGTCCTGGTTTGCATATTTCACCAGAGTTGCTCCTGTACACTGTATTCTGCTGTTCCTCTTATTCTGTTTATATTTGCCCATGTCTGAAGATGATGCTGAAGGAATGGTAAATGAAAATTCTGATCGATGCCAGGGCTCTGCAGGAACATGTGGACGGGATCAGCCGGTATTCACTCGGTGTGCTGAATGGTATGCTGAAAGAAGAACCTGACTGGGAATACAGCGCTCTTATCAATCGGAATGCCGTTACGCACCTCAAGGACATTAATATGGAGTATATGATCTCCGATGTTCGATGTTTCTCCCGCGGAGAGAATAAACACCTGAACGGATTTATCGATTCCATCGGGGCAGATATTTATCTTAACCTCTCCATGGCCGGTCCCTGTCCTGAAACCCCAACGGTAATTACCGTTCATGACCTGATCGTTCTAAACCAGCCGGGGTACTTCGGAAACAGTCTTATCAGAAATGTTCTGTCCAGAATGGTTTTCAGGAAAAAGCTGAAACAGTCCATCCTTCACGCTGACGCTGTTTCCGTCCCGTCGAACGCAACCCTCAGCATACTTGATGAATTTTTTCCGGGTTCAGAAGACAAGGCTTTCGTCACCGGTGAAGGGCAGGATCTTTTCCCGACTGATACGACGAACATGAAGGAGAGGGAGAATTTTCTGCTCTATGTCGGCAATGCCCGCGCGTACAAGAATCTGACTCGACTCGTGGTCGCATATGCCCGGCTCAGGGCCATGAATCCCGCTTTCCCGAAAATTATTATGGTTGTTCGGAAGGACAGAGCTTTCAGGAATTTCATGCGGGATGTGGAAGATTGCTCCGCCACGGACAGCATTACAGTACTATCATATATTTCCGACAAAAAGCTCCGAGAGCTTTACTCCAAATGTATCGGTCTTGTCATGCCTTCACTGCAGGAAGGTTTCGGGCTTCCTGCTCTCGAAGCCATGGCGAGCGGGGCTCCGGTTGT
>JAUXIK010000119.1 GCA_030620995.1 Candidatus Aegiribacteria sp. | reverse complement strand
AACCTCTATCTCAGGCACATCATCCTGCCATGGAACGTAGTCCGCGCATGGCTCACAGACGAGTTCCAGTGGCTCAGGCGGGGGTCTGGGATCTTCCCGGATTTCATTATTTTTCAAACTCCTTACATAGCTTGCCTTATCCGTACTTCACTGACTCAGGCAGGGATTCCGAGGTTTTTCGCGTTTTACAAAGAGGGGTAGTGCGCCATGATGCGGTGCTTCCAGTGAAAATCAGTGAAAATCTGCGGGAAGGCATGTTTGACGAGGCTTGTTTCGGGCAGTATAGTAAATTTCAGGCAGATATATTGGGTGATATTGAGACAGATATGATGTTTCGTGAGATTTGTAGGAATGGTGAGGAATCTAAATTGCTATTGCTCTGAACAGTTACGATACTACAACATAGACCATACTGCATACTTTATTGACACCAACAGCGTAAAACATTCATGTTCAAATGGAGGAGTGAAAAAAGTTTTGAATTGAAATGAAGGGCGATTGATGTAATGTTTTATCTTCTATTTATTCTGACAACAGCTATCCATTCAACAATCTATTTTGTTCCAGATGATTACCCAACTATCCAGCAGGCTATAGAAGAATCGGTGGATGGCGATACTATCCTGGTCCTTCCAGGAGAATATTCGGGATTTAACTACCAGGGGAAGAACATCCATATTGAGAGTACCTCCGGCCCGGATTCAACTGTGATAAACAGTACGATATATGTAGTAAGTAATGAAAGCAGGGAAGCCGTCCTGAAGGGATTTCAGATCAGCACCTTCGTTGACCTGGACACATATGCCCTTGTAATAAATGGTGCCAGCCCGTCGATTCTGGAGAATGTATTCAAGGATTATTACGTGATCTTTGGCTTCTATAAGGGTGTGTCGAAGGAAGGCTTGATAGTTTCCCTGAACGAATCCAGCGCGCTTATCCAGGGCAACAGCTTTACCAATAATTACTTTTTCTGTGACTCGTATCCGGATTCATCCCTGGCGGGCTATGGGTGGAGCAGCAAGTTCCTGGGCATGTGCGTTTACATCGGAAATCAGGGGAGTTCGAACTGCGCAGAACTGCGCAATAATATTTTCAATGACAACACTGCTGTAACATTCGGTGTCTATATGTTCGGCCTGTGCGTTTACTGCGACGGCAGTACAATACTCGAGAATAACCTCTTTTTTAAAAATGGCTTCCGCGATTCTTTTCTTGGCAACTTCTGGTACTGCCGTGGAAACGCTCTGTGCGCTGGTGGTGATGCTGAAGTAACTGTCCGTAATTGCACGTTTCATCATAACTACATTGACGACGATCCGGGCTACTTGACGGGTGTGGCGGTTATTGGAGGAGCTCAGCTGCATATATCCAGCAGTATAATCTGGGCAAACGATATATACGATAGCCCCATTATACAGTACAGTGACGTGGAAGGCGGCTGGCCGGGCACGGGTAACATTGACGAAGACCCGTGTTACCTCTCCGGCCCCCCGGATTATTACCTGAGTCTGAGTTCGCCCTGCGTTGACGCCGGTGACAACACTGACCCTACCTTCAACGATCCGGAGGACCCTGATAATCCAGGTTATGCCCTCTGGCCCTCACTGGGTGGTCTCAGGAACGACATGGGTACCTACGGTGGACCTGGAGCCATCTACTGGAGCAATCCAGGAACCGGCATAGTACGTCAAACGTCCGGTGGTCAGTCTACTGATCCATTCCTGCTAAGCGTTTGTCCGAATCCGTGTTTCCGTTCCCCTGTCATCACCTTTGAACTGCTCGAGTCTTTAATCGCCAAAATCTCGGTGTTCGATGTGACTGGCCGTATGATATACCAGGAGGTGAACTACTATTCATCAGGCAGCAATCATATATATCCCGGCAATATGCGACCGGGTATTTACTATGCAAGAATGACCACGGGAGAATTCACAATCTTTCGATCATTCGTGGTCCTGGACTAGACGGATTAACATTAGAGCACAATAGTCATAAAAACTCGAAGAACTGATCTGCTGATCCTGTTTTATTCAACCTAAAAATTTATACTATTTAGTAATGTAGTTATTGGATCACCCGTATTTACCTCAAGAAAAGAAAGTCTTAAATACACCGTTTAATATACCTGATAATTGGACTTTATTTGCCGTTTTTGCCCTTTTCGGGCAAAGAACGGAGGGCTCTGCGGACAAGATTATACAGCTTCTGATGCTTTTTCCGGCATTGATACTACTTTCATGGTATTCATCTGCCCGGATAAAACGGGATCTGTCACAAAGCATTCTGCAAATTGGAGACAGGATTGGAACTAGCACTTTCCTGATAGTTGTAGCGGTTCCATTTCTTATCTTCAGTATCTGGATGGCTAAAGAACAAGCCTCAATAAACCATACCATCTGAGAAATCCGCAGTTAAATATCCTTTCCGTCAGATATGCACTGGAAACTCGGTATACGGATGTACATCCCCACTGAAGTCGGATACTTTAATCATTACCCAACCTCTATCTCAGGCACATCATCCTGCCATGGAACTGATATTCGCGAATGTAAGGGCTCACAGACGAGTTCCAGTGGCTCAGGCGGGGGTCTGGGATTTTCCCATAAATCAAGGTGTTTCAGGATGCGCCTTATGACAAACGGTTGCTCGATGAAGCAGATGACTTTCATCTCTCCTCCGCACTTCGGGCATTTCTCTTCGAGGAACCTTCGGTTAAAAGTTGCATATACTGTTCCCGTTGAAAAAGTAATATTCCGTTTGGGAGAAGATAATTGTCACAGGGGTACTTTGTACAGGATTAAGTATACATGTTATCAATCATTGATATTGGTCGCGTTGTTGACGGCGTATGCCTGCTCCAGGGATTGTTGCTACCGTCGGAAAGCCGCTTCAGGACATTTGAAGAAAGGATTCTTCCATTGAGCCAGGGAACGGATAGCAGTTCCAGATTCGCTGCGAGAAACATGGAAAGGATCCTGGTCATCAAACTGTATGCAATCGGCGATTTAATAATGTCTCTTCCCTCTCTTGAGCTGTTAAGGAAACAGCATCCGTCAGCCGAAATACACCTTCTTACGGGAAGAATCGTCGCTCCTCTTGCGGAATGCTCCGCACCGGTAGACAGGATAATTTCCGTAGATGAAAGGATTCTGACAGATCGTCGCAGACTCTTTTCGCTGCTCTCCCTGGCTATTCAACTCAGGAAGAAAAAGTATACACATGCATATCTGCTTCACAGGGTGCTTCCATTGAGGCTCTTTCTGTTTGCTACCGGAATACGAGAAAGAACAGGTCAGGGAGAAAAGAGAATGGGACTCACAAGGATAGTGCCTTTTGAAACTGGCCAGCCGGAACACGATGCTGAGCGATACGCCAGAATATTCGGTTGGTCCCGACAAGAAGAGCTTCCACGAGCTGTTATCTCTGTGCCGGAAGAGAAGCTCCTGCGGGCAGTGAAAATGACGAAAGGAGAAGGGTTTGTAACAATAAATGCAGGAGGAGGCAGGTCGAGCGTAAGAACCCTTGATAATATCAGATGGCCGCACGACAGATTCCTCAAAGTCATTAAGAAGCTTGACCGGTCAGGCATACGGACTGTCGTTGTCGGAAGCGCAGGGGACAGACCGGGTCTAGAGTCATTCCAGGAGGCTCTACCCTCTTCATCTGTTGATCTTATAGGGAAGACCTCGGTAATTGATGTGGCTGCGGTAATATCTATGAGCAGACTATTGATTACAAATGACAGCGGTCTTATGCATATAGCTGCAGCAGTAGATACCCCTACTGTGACAATCTTCGGACCCTCCGATCCTATAAGGACAGGTGTGTTTCCAACATCAACCATGCATAGAGTTGTAAAGCCGAAGAACGTTGCCTGTCATCCTTGTCAACCCGGGCATGCAGGACTGACGTGTACAAGATCAGTTTGCATGCAAGCCGTGACGGTGACAATGGTTCAAAAAGAGGTAGAGGAAATTCTGGAAATATGATGTTTCATTCACTGTTTTTTTTCCGCTTCTGGCCATAGACTGTGTAAAGGAACTCTACCAGAAACCAGCTTACTAATCCCCCTTCTTGTTAATCATACCGGAGAGGATTTCATGAAGTCTGGAAGCGGCTTCCACTGCAGATCTTTCCCGGGTTACGAACTCCCTGCCACCGGTAATCAGTTTTTCCCTGAGATGATTGTCAGTCAGTATTCTATGCAGAGCCCCGGCCATTTCATGACCCTTGAACGGCCATAGGGCTCCTATGCTGAGTACGACAATAGGACAATGGATTTCCCCGAATCCCTCACCTCTGCCTGTACTCGTATTTTTCCTGATGGAATCTGCTTTCGTCCAGCTTCACATCTTCGATTTGCACGGTCGATTGGTGAGAACTCCT
>JAUXIK010000148.1 GCA_030620995.1 Candidatus Aegiribacteria sp. | reverse complement strand
GGTGGCTGCTGTCTTCACCGCTCACAAAGAGCCAGATTGAGATCCTTGCAAGCCATCTTACTGTTGGGGAAACCTATTTCTACAGGCAGAAGAAAAGTTTCGAGGTACTTGAAAAGCATATTTTACCTGAATTGATCCACTCCCGCCGGGGAACCGAACAGCGTTTGAGGATATGGAGCGTCGGCTGCTCGACCGGTGAGGAGCCATATTCCCTTGCCATCCTGCTCAGCAAACTGATCCCTGACTGGAAGAACTGGAACATTACCATTCTGGCAACAGATATCAACCCGCATTTCCTCAGGAAAGCTTCAGAGGGCGTGTACGGTGACTGGTCATTTCGCGATACACCGCAGTGGGTTAAGGAAAGATATTTCAAAGAGAGAGATGACGGCCTTTTAGAGATTATTCCCCATATCAAGGAGATGGTGACGTTTTCCTATCATAATCTGGCAGAAGATACATATCCGTCGCTCCTGAACAACACCAATGCAATGGACATCATCTTCTGCTGCAATGTGTTGATGTATTTTACACCCGGGCATGCGAAGAAAGTGATCGATAATCTTAACCACTCCCTTGTTGACGACGGCTGGCTCATTGTCAGTCCCAGCGAGGCCTCCCATGTTCTTTTTTCACAGTTCACAACAGTCGATTTTCCTGGTGCGATCCTCTACAGGAAAGATGGCAATGTCCCGCACACAGTGGAATTTCTTCAGGCCGGACCGGATAAAGAAGCGAACGTATCACTTCAAACCCCTGCCGAATTTACTACAGAAATTAAGCCAGAGGTCACGTTCCCGGGAGAACATAAAGAAACTCTGCCGAAATGGCAGAGGCCGTCCATTCCACCAGCGATTGAAGAACAAAAGACTGCAGGATCACATAACCCTTATGCGGAGGCTTGGGCGCTGTATCAGCAGGGCAGGTATGCCGAAGCCGCGGATAGAATTCTTAAGCGTATCGCAGACGACCAGAAAGATCCTAAAGCAACCCACCTCCTGGCGCGGGCCTATGCCAACCAGGGCAGACTTACCGAAGCGCTTGAGTGGTGTGAAAAAGCAATTGCTGCCGACAAGCTCAATTCAGGATTGCATTATCTGCGCTCTGCCATCCTTCAGGAACAGGGCCTGATCGACGATGCGGTTATACCGCTCAAACAGGCGCTCTATCTTGACCAGGACTTTGTGCTTGCCCATTTTGCGCTTGGTGATCTCGCCATGCGGCAGGGCAGGCGCAGGGAATCGAACAAACATTTCAAGAATGCTCTTACGCTCCTGCGCAGCTATGATCATGAAGATATCCTGCCTGAGTCAGAGGGCATTACCGCTGGCAGGCTCTCTGATATCATAGCCTCAATAACAGGTGAGGAGGGATCGGTATGATTAAGAATATGTCAGATGAAAAGCACACAGCTTCAATAGACTGGAGTGAGATCCACCGCAATCTGGCACATGCCCGGGCGGTTATCGAGCAGGAATGGATGCCGTCTGCCAGTGAAAAGAAAAGAATCTTAAAAGAAAGAGCGATAGCACTGGCACAGGAACCGGAAGATAAAGACACAGCCGAAGAGTATCTCGAAGTTGTGGAGTTCCTCCTGGCATACGAAAAGTACGGTATCGAGTCAGGCTATGTCAGCGAGGTCTATCCGATGAAGGAACTTACACCGCTGCCGTGCACGCCGCCTTTTGTTCCGGGCATTATCAATGTTCGGGGACAGATCATCTCTGTCATAGATATCAAGAAATTCTTTGATCTTCCTGATAAGGGGTTGACCGACCTCAATAAGGTCATTATTGTTACTGACGGTAAAATGGAGTTCGGTATTCTGGCAGATGTCATTCTCGGTGTACGCAGTGTTGCGCTTGGCGAACTGCAGCCCTCGCTCCCCACATTGACGGGGGTCCGTGCTGAGTACCTGAAAGGGGTGACAGAGGAACGCTTTATAATTCTCGATGTGGCGAAGATTCTTTCAGATGAGAAAATAATTGTTCACGATGAAGTATAGTTGGAGATAGAATAATTAAATGACTAAATAATTAAATGATAAAATAATTAAATAATTAATAAATGGAAGGGAGAAAATCATGGATATTGGTAAGAAAATCTTAGGAGGATACTTGACCGTACTGGTGATGCTGGTGATTATAACAGGGGCTGCATTCTATTCCCTCAATATCATCCAGGATTCGTACAGCGAATTTATTGATGTGAGGGAAAGGCAGGTCGAGGCCACCAACGAACTCAGGTTCGAGGTCAGGGACCAGGTCGCCCACTACCGCGCCATTCTCCTCTATCCCGACAAACAGCAGGAGTATCTGGATGATCTGCAGGAGGATTACCGGCAGTTCGATGAGATCATAGCCGAAATGCGAAACAGGGGTCTCACTGATGAAGAAGTCATTATTTTGAATGACATTGATAACCTGCATGTGAGACATGAGCAGGCACAGCAAAATGTCATTGCCCTTGCACAGCAGGGAAACTACACAGAGGCGCTTGAGCTTGGCATCGAAGAGGCCCGCCCTATCACGTTCGAATTAATAGGGAAAGCAGAGGAGTTCGGCGAACTGCAGAGGAGTTTGCAAGCTAAAGAGCGGGCAGAGGTCACGGCAGTAGTGAACCGTCTATCCACTCTAATGACCGTGATCTCGATCCTTGCCATCGTTTTCGGCCTGGCATTCGCTTTCCTGCTCACCGGGACGATAACCAGTC
>JAUXIK010000164.1 GCA_030620995.1 Candidatus Aegiribacteria sp. | reverse complement strand
TCCCTGCAGGAGCTTTATCACGTGGGTCAGAGGCAGCACCTGCGCGAATGTCTGGAGAAATGGTGGAAGCATATGGAGCGGTAGAGCAGCACCGGACAGAAACAGCATCGGGAAGTAGATGATGTTTGCCATCACGACCCCGCTTCGTGATGTAGGGGCAAGACTGGCAGGAATGAAACCGAGAGCAGAGATGCTCAGTGCGGAAAGCACGAATGCGAAGATAACCTCGGGAAGAGTACCCCAGAAATGGAGATCGAAAACCACGATCCCCGCAATTAGAAGAAGAATAACTCCGCCGATTGTGACCGTGAACACAGCCACCACCTGGGCCATCAGTATCGAGACAGGGGTAAGCGGCGTGGCTCTGAACCTCCTGAGTATTCCCCTTTCCCTGTAAGCGGAAAGGTTTGTTGTAAGACCCATTACACCGCTGGTCAGGATAACCATTCCAATGAAGGCTGAGACGGAGAAGTCTATGTAGCCGAATGTTTCTCCCGGGAAGGGATCGTTGCCCCAGATGCTGCCGAAAAGCATCATCAGCATCAGCGGGAAGATCAGAGTGAAAAAGAAAGCCGAAGGATCCCGCAGATAGAGGCGGAGCTCGACTATGGCAAGTTTCCTGAACCCGGACATCAGTTCCTCACCTCTTTTCCAGTTACTGAGAGGAACACGTCTTCCAGTGTCGTCCGCTCGGTACGGAAATCATCCAGAGCGGTGTCCAGACTTACGAGTTTCTTCACAATCTCCAATACGACACCGCTGTCACGGATCATGCATGTGATCCTGTTTTCATCCCTCTCGACGGAAAGCATGCCGGAGATTCCGTTCAGTGTTTCTTCTGAGAATTCTCCCGATGCCGTGAAGACAACCCTGATGCCAAATCCCAGTGATGTGATCAGTCTATCCGGAGTATCGAGCGCTATTATTCTGCCTTTATCGATTATCGCAACTCTGTCACACAGTTTTTCGGCTTCGTCCATGTAATGTGTCGATAGGAAAATCGTCCTGCCCTCATCCCTGAGCCTTGTGACAAGTTCCCAGATTATCCTTCGTGCCTGTGGATCGAGACCGCTTGTCAGTTCATCCAGAAAGACGATTTCGGGATCTCCAACCAATGCCAGAGCCACAAACAGCTTTCTCTTCTGACCCCCGGAAAGATCTGAGAAATACGCTTCGGATTTATCCAGGAGATCAAGATGATCGAGAATATCTCTCCATTCGAGTGTTCTGCTGTAGAAGGAAGAAAAGAGTTCCATGGTCTCGCGGACTCTGATCCTGTCCGGCAACTCAGATTCCTGCTGCTGTATACCAAGTCTCTGACGAAGCTTCAGCCCCTGTTTAATGGGATCCAGCCCCAGAACACTCAGAGAACCCGAATCAGGTTTTTTCATACCGACGATACAGTCCATCGTGGTTGTCTTGCCCGCACCGTTCGGCCCGACGATTCCGAATATCTCGCCCTTGATCACGGAGAAGGTTATGCCGTCAACAGCCTTGACGTCACGGTAGGTTTTTCTGAGGTCATGAACACTGACTACTTCGGGTTGTTGTTCGGTCATTCGAGTTCCTCCGAAATGGCTCTGGTACGGGATTCAGCTTCATATCTGCTTCCAGGGAATAATACCCCAGTTCAACATTCATGACCATGGTCAGTTTCCCTTCGGTATTGTCGCTGAAAAATAAGAGAGTTCGAATCCCGTTAGGGGTACCAACTTCCAGAAATTTCAGAATTTTCCGAAAATGACTCGCGTTCCGCGAGTATATTCCACGGCATCGGATATTGAATCTCCAGAATCGGATCTGTCTTTGAGCCGAGAGAACTGAAACCATTGAGTCCAAATGCAGTCGAGACTTCAGAGTCCGGAAGAATCGGCATGAAGTCTGATGATGAGCTATTCGAGGGGAGTCCGGCGCTGAGTGGCTTGTCTATCTTTGAGCTCAATCCCCCAGAATCCACGAGTGGGGACATCTGTCCCCGACTGGTTTTGCGCTGTCCATCAGCAATCCGTAATCCAGAGTTCCGAGAGCTAATCGAAGAAAGTGGGGAGACCAAAAAGAGCAGAGCTCTTTGGTTTGAGGTTGCGCAGAGTGGTATACATATGTATACTATCTATTATAAGAAAGAATGTAAAAAATAGAGTACTGGAAATCTTCAGAAAA
>JAUXIK010000154.1 GCA_030620995.1 Candidatus Aegiribacteria sp. | reverse complement strand
TGTAGCTCCTTCTTCGATTGTCTGGCTGACATCCTTGCGCCACACAGCGTATCCTGCCGTTCCGGCATACAGATAGTCAGTGCCCTCTTCAACGCACTGAACCGCAGGGTAGCCAAGGTTACCTATTGTTGTAGGCGTTCCTGTCCAGTTCTCCCAGAGCCAGATTTCGTTTTCTTCCGTTGCCACCAGAAGCCCTCCGAGGATATTCGAATTCCTGACATCGTTCACTCCCTCGAAATCAGTTGTCACCTGGTACCAGTTTGCGCCGCCATCGTCGGAAGCGTAAAGCCCATGGGCAGATGCTGCAGCAAGCTTGTTTCCATCGGTGGGACAGACTGCAAGTCCATTGGTTGTTCCCGGATAGTCTGTGGTGGACTGGGTCTGCCATGAACCTCCACCGTTTTCAGTGTAGTAAATTATATAATTGCTGTTGAGGTAGCCCATGCTGAATACCCTGTCCGGATCTGAAGGATCTACTGCCAGCGCTTCTATGTAACCGATCTGAGAACTGCTGAACAATTCATGCCTGGTCCAGTTTGTTCCCGCATCAACTGTCTGAGAAACAACCCCATTGAAAATGGGGTATTCATATCTGTAACCACAGCACCAGAATGTGTTGCCGCCTCCGTGAACCAGGTCGTAGCCATTTTCGTAGTAGTTATCTATCGATGTCCAGACGGAACCCCCGTCTGTGCTCCTGAAAAGTTCAGCACTGCCGAAGCAGGTTCCCTCAAGAGCCAGAAGAGTATCGCCTCCGTTGGATTCAATATCGCACATATCCTGGAAGGAAGCGGGAACACCTATTGTTTCCCACATTACGGAGGGGCCCTCTGCTGTTCTGAAGAGTCCGATGTTTTTCATGCTCATGAAAATGTAGTTGTTTACATATTCCATAGCCATAATCCTGCCTGCAAGCAGACCGGAATTCTGAAGGGACCAGGTTATTCCTCCATCCGAGCTGTGGAAGAATCCGGTATTGCTCCCGGTGTATGCAATGGAGCTGTTTACGGCATCGGGAACCACCCAGTATATGTTGGAACCTGTAAGACCTGCGGATGAAGTTGACCAGGAAGCTCCGCAATCCGAGCTTCGGTAGATATCCCAGCAACTGGTGGACAGAACAAGATCCGTGTTGATTTTGCTGAAGGAGATATCGTAACTGTATGGCTGATTCTGCATTTTTGTCCAGTTTGTAGCGCCGTCAAGGGTGCGGTACACACCGGAATAGGTGCTTGCAAGCATGGTATCGGGATGAGTTGGATGGATGCCGACACCGGAGATGGCATTCTCATAGAATGCCGCGGGAGGAGTTACATCGCTGAAAAATGCTCCGCCGTCAGTTGAGAGGAACAGGAAGGGTATGGAACCTGAAAAGGTATGCTCCTCACCTCCAGCCAGTATCACATCAGGATTCGAGGGAGAAATATCGATGCAGTCACCATAAGAATGGCAGACGGAGCTGATGAGTGTCAGCTCATCCCATACGACACCACCGTCTGTGGAGTGGAAAAAAGTCATATTCCAGCTGCCGATAGCCTTTCTTCCTATGGCAAAGATCTCGTCACCGTTTACGGGGTGTGCCACAGCATCGTTGAAAATAGTATTCATGTATGAATTACTGTTCCATGTAACACCATCATCATCGGATACCCATACTCTGTAGAAACCTACAGCCACCAGCTTGCCGCTGGCTGTCATGACCATGTCGCAGGGAGTTCCGTTATCGAAGTGCGAAATAACCGTCCAGGTACTGCCGCCATCAATTGATTTTATTACCTGGCTGGGGGAGTCACCTGAATATGCATACAGGATATCGGTATTCTGAGAAGACTGGAGAACAGCGCTTACCTCTCCTCCCTCAGGGCCGATTGATTCCCAGGGCCAGAGGCTGAGCAGAGGTATCATGAATGACAGGAAAATATTCATTGTTGCTCCTTTCAACTGATTAACAACCTTACCTTTTTATAGTTTCTGATCCTTTCGGTGTAAATGAGCAAGTATCTGATGATTAGGATGCTCATCTGAACAGGTTATACATCCAGGTTCCGGGAGAGGAAGAGAATATTCTTTGTGTCTTAACAGAATGGATGAAGAATACCTGTTTTTCGTCCATAAGTTTGACTGAATAAGGATATGTTGCTGATTGCGAGTTGAATTAACACCAGGCTCACCTGTGATATTGCGGGGTTCTCAGCTTCACTGCTTTGGCTTAACGTACCAGTGCTTCTTCCCTTTGAGAAATTCGTCGATTCCTTTTCTTTTTATCTTCCGGAGATTCTTGATGTGGGCTATGCCGTGGTTTGCCTGCAGCTCATTCAGTTTCTTGCATGTTTCAAACTCATCGCAGAGCCAGCAGCCTTGTATTTCCTTTTTCTGGCAGCATTTTCTTATCTTGCAGAACGGGTTGCCTCCTCCTTCTCTGCAGGCTTTCCCGCAGCGGAGTTTCACCATGCCTCCAAGAACTTCATAGCATTGCCCGTAGTCCTTGAATTGTTTGAAGAAGGAGATCTCCGAAAGTAC
>JAUXIK010000166.1 GCA_030620995.1 Candidatus Aegiribacteria sp. | reverse complement strand
GGGAGTCGCCCCCTCATGCGGGGGCGTGGATTGAAACGCCAATCACTCGCCATGCTGCTTGAAGAAAAAGTCGCCCCCTCATGCGGGGGCGTGGATTGAAACACCTGACCCCGACGCTGAACGGTACAGCCACTTAGTCGCCCCCCGCGTGGGGGCGTGGATTGAAATCATCCGCCTGAAGTTGACACAGTTATGTTCATTATCCGTGCCGGTTTCAGAAAGTCGGAATACCGTTACTATCTCCCTGGAACCGTTGGCTGTGAATAATGTTATATCCGAGTGCGAAACAATACAGACTGGCTGGAACGAATTCAATGTTTACATTTTTTATCTGGATTCTGCCAGTTTTAGTTCTTGTTGTAACAATCGCACTTGTCTGATTATTCTCGTGACAGAAACTGAACAGACTTCTAAGCTCACCCGGATTACTATAGAACCTGTCTGACCATTTGATCTCTATCGCAGAAATAACCTTCTGAAGAGGATTGAGATGGACGATATCAACCTCACCGCTCTTCCACCTCGAATAATAGAGGGGTGAATTCGAGTGAAACCACTGCGAGAAAACAGCGGTTTCAACCATAGCTCCCATAAATTCATCTTCTGAATACACAGGCTGGAAAAGCGCGCTCCTTATTGACGGATTTGTAAGGTACACTTTAAAGCATCTGGCCCTTTTGAACCGTCTGGCGTTTCTATCGAGACGATGTACTATCCTTATCAGAAATGCAGCTTCAAGATAGTCGATGTAACGCTTGAGCGTGTTCTTTGAAGCCCCTGAGTTCATTGAAAGTTCTCCAAGCGAAACTTCCCCTGCAGTATTGTATGCAAGAGTAGTGAAAAGATAATTGAGTTCCTGTATGTCTTGAATACCGTACAATCCTGGAAGATCTCGAAGCAGAACCTTGTCTATGATATCACTCTTCACATACCTGCCTGGATCTTTCCGGATCTCTTCTGAAAGAGCAACCTCAGGGAAACCACCATAGTTGATATAGTCAATGAAAAGAGTATTCAATCGTTCAATATTATCAGTCGAGAAATCTTCTGCCCTGGAATGTCCGATTTCTACCAGCTCCGAGCAGTCAAGTAACGAAAGGTACTCATAGAATGTGAGAGGAGGCAGAAGGAAGTCTGTAAAACGTCCCGCTCCCGATTCGGAGCTTTTCATCCTTAATGCGGCAGCAGCCGATCCGGAAGCTATGCACTTCACACTCTCCCAGCTATCCACAATAGCCTTAAGGTGGATTTCCCAATTCCGCAGATACTGTATCTCGTCAAAGAATACATAGCAGGCATCCTTTGTGAAATCCGTACCGGCAGCCTTATTGTACAGTGCAAGTAATTCTTCCAGTCCCAAACCATTATACAGGGGATGATCAACCGTTATATAGAATATCATTTTCGGATCAATGCCTTTATTCATCAGCCTTTGTATAGAATGGTGAATCATAACAGTCTTCCCGACTCTCCTCGGTCCCAGCAGTACTACGGCCCTTCGGATTGATCTGTCCTCGACCAGCGGTTGAAACAGTTCCAGATAGGGTCTGGGAGTGTATTTCAATATCGATGCGGATATTTCCGGTCTGGAATCCCACCAAGGGTTCTCAAGCCTCATTCTGGCTATGACTTGTTCAGATGTAACGTTTCTCATATATCTACTCCTTAAGATCAGAACATTAACCTAATATTCCTTCTTGTCTAATAGCATCAATACACTGACCTTATAATACATAGATCGAAAACCATGTCAACAGGAAGACAGTGAGTTCCTATACGGAGATGTGGTTATTCCAGATGTGCTTCAGTATGGTATTTTATAAACAGCTCCTTGATATCTTCCTAAAGATCTGATTTCATGACAGTTTCACTCTTTGTGTGACCAATCAGGTCGCCCCTCTGCGGGGGGGAGCCTATTGCGATTTAGTCCGCCGCAAATATTGGGGATGTTGCGGCTAGCAGAAAAAATCCGATTCAGTACATTTTGGTATACGGATGTGTGTTATTCGATGGCACGTCTATGTTTTCACTTGGAATGC
>JAUXIK010000064.1 GCA_030620995.1 Candidatus Aegiribacteria sp. | reverse complement strand
GACGTTTGGAGAAAGGAAGGTCTCCAGCGAGGCATCATGGCAACGATCTGCTCAATTACCATTCCCTCCCACGAGAAACCCACAACAGGATGAGCAAGAAGTTCACTGAATGTTTCAATACGCTGCAATGCATGAAGTATCCCGCTGTCACGAAGGTATACTTTGGGGGATTTTATCAACCGCTTTTTCAGGTTTGCCTCAAAGGGAGGAAGTACACGAAGCATAGTATCAGCGGCTGATAGCCCTTCTCCTCCTGCTGGTACATACGTCAGGGAACATCCCAAAATCGGCGGGAACGATCCCTGCAATTCCGCCGAACCCTTTCCAGTTATTCTGATGCTGCCGCCTGGTTATCGAAGCTCTGTCTGAAGTCGGTGATACTCGCTTCAAGCCTCTCGGCGTTTCCTCCGAAGTAAATGACAGCTTCGTCACTGCCCTCGTTCAATACCCATCCCCTGAGGGTGATTTCACCGTTCTGCATCTCTACAGGTATTTCTCCGGTCTGCAATTCCCCCGGCTGCGGAAAGTAGGTAAAAGCCCCTCTAATTCAGATACATGTAGACACAGATTGCCGGGTAAACAACTGCTGCTATCAGGATGACTGTTATTAATACTCTCCTTTTGTTCATGACCAGGGCCCCGGGGCAATCCAGTTATTACTCTCGTTCTTCTCTGAGAGAACAACTATGACTACTGGTAAAAGGAACGCCCTGATTGCGCCAGTGATTTCACTGAATGATACAGGGACATGATCCTGTCGAGTTCTTTTCCGGAATGCCGTCCATTGTGTTTGTTTTGCTTCTGTAAAGGATTTACTGAAAGCCTCAATCTCAAATGGTAGTATCGTTTCACGCTTGCTGAAGGTTAGTCGGATAGCCTCTGCTAACGGAGTTAAGCGAAAATTGAATTGTCGTGATAATGCCCAAATATCATAGAAGTCTTTCATGCGACTATTCAATAAGCCCCGTTTGACAAGTACTTCAAATTTTTCAGCAATAGTACTTTCCATGCTGTAGCAGAGAAGCTTAGGAGATGGATAATCCAATAAAGTCGGAAGATACAATTCCCGGGGTTCCGGATAAACAACATCACCGAAACCTATATCCAGCTGCATTCTAATCCTGGCATTATCCAGTACTCCACGGAAAAGAATCCTGATTCCTTTGTATTCTGCCTCCTGTGTGATTCTTTCAGCTATGATAGTGTCCGGGTCGAAGGAAAGCCCATCCGTTTGCACATCTGTGACTAGAATTTCCCTGATCTGTGCTATAATTCCAGCTTCATTGCTGGCTGTTCTTCCCAGCACGTCGATATCCTTTGTCGGGCGGAATTCAGACATGCGCCAAATTTGCATCATCATAGCTCCCTTGAGAACAAAGCGAGCCGCATGAACAGATTCGGATAATCGGTACAGGAACCTTTCCATGGCATAGTATTGAAGCAACTCGGTGAATGGTCGCTGTTCTTCTCTGGCAAGGTTAAGAAGGCGTTGTCGGACCGATGCAGGAATATTTCGAGGAATGTTCATACTAATGCCTCCAGATACGGGCGCATAACTCTTTCGACTCTGCAGATTCCCGCATATTTAATCAGTTTCTCCGTATTTAGTGTTCTTCTTGTCCTGTAGAGTTTCAGCGCTTCCAGTACCACATCCATTCCTATTCTGTTGCGAAACTTGAAACAATCAGCGAGTGTTTTCTCGGGGCTGTATACTTTAACTGGTACTTTATCGATGATATGCTCTTCAATGCCGGCGCTATAGGCTTCACTCGAGAATCTATGCGGTTCGATTGGAGGGTAGTTAAGCGATGGCAGGCGCGAATTTCTCTGAACAGCAACTGAAACACTATGAGGAATCTGAGTTGTTATGTCATGATATGCCAGTGCAGAGATCAGACAGATGACAGCGTTCGGAAAGCGAAGGCTCACTGTAACCAGATCGGGGTCGCTGATCGGGGGCAGCCTGGTCAGTCGATAGATTCCTCTGCTGACCTGCCTGATGACGCCTCTGTCCCTTAGGCCATAAAGCATATAACGAGAGATTCCGAGCTTTATAGCCTCAGCCATACGCAGCTGGCCGCCGTGCTTACGGAAAATGTCCTCAAAACGCTCAATCATTTTATCCCCAGACATATAGTCACCATATATTCACAAGTGGTTACAATATGTCTGATTTGTACCGTAAAAGCAAACCTGCCCAATCCATAATGAATTGTGCAAAGTTACTAAATGGTTCTTTCGATCCTGCTGATTCCAGTACTTACCTCTCCGGCAGTTCGAAAAGCGACTTGCCCCTCTTCTTCCGAAGCCAGTTCATGCCTTTCAGAACGGGAGTTCTCCGTAGCACTAACAGAGATCAGGAACATCCCAGGCGAAATCCCACCGATGAGGAATTTGTGTACCCGTACAAAATCAAGAACCAAGTTAATTATTCTCATAAAACGATTCCATTAGCCACTGCCATGCAGGAAGAATTTCAACTATCCGCCCATCCCGCTCAAAAGTGCTTCTATCATCCGCGGTTATTACAATACAGGATGAGGCTCCCGCGTTGGCTCCGGCTTCAAGAAGACTGTCAAGCTCCCTCTGCTGGTTGTTTTCATCCAGCGCCCAGCAGACCTGTATTGCTTCCCGTCCACTCTCATCTCCATCTGTTATGAAGTCGCATTCCCCTTTGCCTCTATAGTAGCAGAATTTACGTCCTCTCCTGAGAAGCTCAATAGCAACTATGTTTTCCAGAAGTAATCCGAGGTTCTCGGAATATGCAAGGGGAATAACCGCGAAACCGTGATCCATCAGATAAACCTTCCTGGGGTTCATCCTTCTCCTGTGGGCGGATGGATCGCACAGTTCACCGGTATGGATAAAGAAAGCCTCTTCCAGATACGACAGGAAAGCTGATACGGTCTTCTTGCTTGATGATATCCCTTCTGACTTGAGCCTCTCTGTGAACCTGGAGATAGAGAACAATGTCGAGAATGAATGGAGAAAATACTCCATCAGGTTTTTCCTTTCCCTGAAAATCAAACGGGAGAGTGTTAAATACTAATTGACAATACTACCTCAAAGTGGTACAGTATAGTGAGCAATAAGGAGGGTCGGAATGAATTTAGTACAAATTGAAGAGGTTCTTAATGACCAGCGAGAAAACTTCTCAGGTAAATCTGCAGGGATTACAAGGGATGTTCGTTTTGAAAAATACCTGAAGCATCCCAGAATAGTTGTAATATCTGGAGTAAGGCGAGCCGGGAAATCAACTCTTCTTAAGCAGTTTTCCGAAAGAATTGAAAACTTTCATTTTGCAAACTTTGATGATGAAAGATTAATCGATTTTAGCCTTGATGACTTTCAAACAATGATGCTTGCTTTTCACAAACGCTCTTCATCAAAAAACATAATTCTTGACGAAATACAAAACATAGATGGATGGGAAAGATTTGTTAGAAGAATTCACGATGAGGGGTACAAAATTATCTTAACTGGTTCAAACGCCAAACTTCTAAGTTCAGAGCTGGGAACTCATCTAACGGGTCGTTATGTAAAATTAGAACTTTTCCCATTTTCATTCAAAGAGTTTCTAAAATTCAAAGGAGCAGATACAAATCAGATTACTACGAAAACAAAAGCTGAGATTCTGACTCATTTTGACAACTACCTCCGGGATGGTGGATTCCCGGAATACTTAATCTATGATGACCCTGAATTTCTGAAAAGAACATACGATGATATTCTTTATCGAGATATCATCACAAAACATGGTATCCGTAATGTAAAACAGTTTAAACAACTTTCACACTACCTGTTCAGCAACTTCACAAAAGACTTGAGCTACAATTCTCTGAAAACGCCGCTGGGTTTCAGCAACATCACAACGATCACAAACTACATACACTATCTTGAAGAATCATATCTTCTGTTTGAGTTGTTCTCTTTTGATTACAGCATAAAGAAGCAACGAGTACATCCCAGGAAGATTTATGCAATTGACAACAAACTGAGGAATGTCGTTTCCTTCTCGTTTTCAAAAGAGTATGGGAATAATCTGGAAAATATTGTCTTTCTTGAGCTGAAAAGAAGAGGCAGGGATATCTACTATTACCGGAAAAAGGGAGAATGTGATTTTGTTATTCAGAATCGCGGTGTTGTTACCAAGCTGGTTCAGGTAACGTTTGTTCTTAGCGATGAAAACCGGCAAAGAGAGATTGACGGAGTTGTTGAAGCCATGAACAATCTGAATTGTGAAACTGGAATAATCATCACCGTGAGTCAAGATGAGATAATACACTTCAAAGGAAAAAAGATAACAGTAGTTTCAGCCTGGCGCTGGTTGCTTGACAGAATAATAGAATAGACATCCGTCAGCCCTGGCCGAATGGGCTGCCGGTGCTTACTCTGTACCCCTGTCGATGCAGTTCCCGAAATACAAGATTCTCAATCAGCTATTATTCAGGTCTTCTCTATATTTCTCCAGAAACACTGGATTAAGTAAAGGGTTAGTCTCAAAATACTTCAAGATTCTAACAAAACTTGATATTCTGAAGAGAGCAGATGGCAAACTGACTGTATCTGACTCCTCGATTTCAAAAGGAATAAAGATACTTCTGAACATTGAGAGCATTGATATACAATTATTCAGTAGATTCCCATTTGTTGAATCAGTTGGACTCAATGGGAGCTGTGCAAAAGGAGAGAATAACACTTATTCGGATATTGACATCTGGATAAAGATCAAGGCTACAAGTGATGAAGACCTCGCATCATTATCTTCTTTGGTTCACAGAGATTTAGAGAACAGTAAAATGGTCTTTGTGACAAATGAGAAGATCAGGAAAATGCAGGAAGAGGATGAATTGTTCTACCATTCACTCGTTTTCGGCTCAATAGTCTTAATGGGAGATGAAAATGGCATTCAGATATAGTAATTGTATTGAGAAAGGATCGACGTGACATGCACCACGTTGTGTATCACAAGATCTAAATAAGAATCGGGGACATGTCCATAAACATCCCTGACTTTCTTGCAGCCTCTTTTTCCTTTTTCTCTGTCTCGAACTGCACCTGAAGCATTGCTATCTTCTCCATGCAGAGGATCTCCCAGTCCTTTATCTTAAGCTTCCTTGTTATTGAAAGGCCTCTTTTGATAAGTTCTATGGTCTTAGGAACCTTAATGGAAAAGAATGAGGAGGCTGTCAATATTCTTATCGAAAACATCCTGAAGACTATTCTCTAAGGGAGTGATACGGCAGAATAGTCTATTCTCAGTGTATAATTACATTGCTGCTAACGCAAACCTTTACCAGCAGTACCGATTAGACTATTTATACAAGGATGCAGCAACTACTTTCGAAGGAAATACTTATGATTAATTCTTTTACTGTTAAAGCTTTCAAATCGATACCTGATCTGACGGTTGAACTGGGTCAGATCAATGCGTTCATCGGAGCCAACGGAAGCGGTAAAAGCAATATACTTGAAGCAATGGGAATTCTCTCCGCTGCGGCTTCAGGTGTAGTGGATGACGAATCTCTGATGCGCAGAGGTGTTCGACCGGGAGTTCCTGCTCTGTATAAGACTTCCTTCATCAAACAGAGATTTGCACCTCATATTTTTCTCGAAGCAAGAAACTATGAGGCAGAGTACTCTGTCTCTCTCAACAATATCATTGAGAAACCACAACCTTCCTGGCTCTACAAGACTGAACTTCTCAAGAAGGGCGATGAAACTGTTGCAAGCAGGGGAACCAGAACAATGAACAAGGAGAGGGGTGTCGCTGCTCTTAAGGCTGTAGAGCTTAAGCAGACTGATCCTGCGGTTAGTCTACTGTCATTATTGTCAGGCTATGCTATTTACTCACCGTCAACAAATGCTCTCAGAGGCATCCAACCGGACAGCCAGACGAGATCTCCAGTTGGGCTGAATGGCGGTCGGCTGGCTGAAGCAGTTAGAGATATACAGCAGCTTTCAAAGAAATCTGAGGATTACGGGGACGTTTATGGCGAAGTAATTGAGCTGATAGACTGGGTCTCCAGAATAAGTATATCAGACGAGGACAAACAATTGCTCTCTCCATCAATTTCCCGTCCGAGAAACCTTCTTAGGTTTGAGGACAGATTCATGAACAAAAGTAGAAACAAACTTACTGCCTTTGATGCAAGTGAGGGCGCTCTTTATGTGCTGTACATGGCAGCACTGTCAATCCTTCCGGACGCTCCCGGACTCCTTGCCATCGACAATTTGGATCAGACGATGAATCCCAGGCTTGCAAGAAATCTTGTAAGTAAGCTGTGTAAATGGACATTTGATCTGAATACCAACAGACAGATTCTCTTCACCGTCCATAATCCCTCCGCTCTCGACGGGCTTGATCTTAACGATGACAGAATAAGGCTGTTTTCAGTGAACAGGAACAACAGAGGGTTTACCACCGTAACCAGAGTAATCCTTACAGAGGAGATTCTGGAAGAGAACTGGCCCCTGTCCAGACTGTGGGTCAATGGATTCATACAGGGTGTCCCCTCAATCTAACATGAATATCGGAATTGTCTGTGAGGGAGTTACTGATTCTTGTGTTATTGAAGCTGCGCTGAACGCATTTGTCCCCTTTGACTTCACACTAACTACGATTCAACCTGATGTTACTCCGGAATCGATAAGACTGGGAGAAGGCTGGTCCTCTTCAACCAGCTGAAGAGCCACCAGAATATCAGGATACGATAATTTCCCGCCGATTACCATCAAATCGATGTCACTTTCTGCGGAGTCGTTGCCTTTCGCTGTAGAACCATAGGCGAAAGCCGCACAGCCAGAAACTAATGGTTCCTGTAGAAATCTACAGAAAGCAACATAAATGGAATCCGCAAACGGTATCAGGGCTTCTCTCAAAGATATCGATAGACCAACTGTCTTGAATATCAAACGATGTAGTTCCTCAAATACCGATGACTTTCGATTTGCACGATAGAGCTTACGGCTTCCGAGTGGAATGATTGTTATCAAACCGCTTGCAGAAGCGGGTTTCCCCTCCTCATCCACGCAAAACAGGAATAGTATTCCCTGATTTGCAAGGTTCAGGTTTTTCTGTTTCCGTTATCAACTTTTCGTCCAGTGCCAGGTTTGTGGCCATGCGCACTTCCTTAGGCATCAATTCAATTCAAAGTTAGAACGTGATCATAAACTGTTAATATCCCGAGCACCGACAATTAGAATTCCCTATCAGTAAAGAAAGCCAAAAAGGTAAAGAGGTATCTCATGATCTCCTCCGTACAGGATATCATCCTTTACCAGGTATGCTCTATCGAGATTCTTACCTATCTGCTTCAGGGATTTATTCCGTCCCCCAACCTCAAACACAGTACCCTTTACTTCAAAATCACCGATTCTGCTGTAATGCACCTGATGACCGCTGTTTTTGATCATGCTCACAAAGAATATTTCCCTGACGGATCCTGTGTTGCTTTTTGAACCAATCTCAGCCGTGATGACTTCGTACAGGTTAGAGTTATCCAGATAGATCTTTTCAGTCTGTTTTAGCAGACCGCTGCCGGTTTTTCCCGAACTTATCAGAGTCAGCAGTCCGGTTTCCTGCAGCATGTGCAAGTATCTGACGATAGTTTTGTTATCAAGACCTATATTCCTTGAAATACTGTTAATGCTCAATTCTCCCGGTGGAATAGTTGCGGTATAAGCCAGTATCCTTTTGAAGCTCGACAAATTCTCTGTTTTTATCGAATAATGATTCACTATATCCTCGTAGATCGTTTTGTCTACGATCCGGAGCAGCTTCTGAGGGTAGGTAGATTCATCTTCAAGAAAAAAGGGATAATATCCTGTCGAAAGGTAGTTCTTGAAGTATCCTCTCAACTTTTCTATTGAGCCGATTTTCCCGGCGTACTTTCTTTTATTCTTCAGCAGTTCTTCGAATTCAATGGCATCTTCACTGACTATGTGCCTGAAATGAAGATATTCTCTGAACGACAATCCGTTCATCCTGAAAATGACGGCTCTTCGGGACAGATCATAAGTCCCTTTGACCAGGTCTATACTTGAACTTCCGGAAAAAACAGTTTTAACGTCCGGATAATTGTCGTAAATGTTTTTCAGTTCCTGGTTCCATTTGGGGTATTTGTGTACTTCATCCAGGAAGAAATACCGGATCCCATGAACTTCGTAGAGTTCATTCACAAAATCGATTAATCTTGTTTCAGAGAAATAGATGTTATCCATGGATACGTAGATGCATTTGCCCTTGTCCGCTATCCTGTCCTTAATGTACTGCAGCAGCAGTGTTGTTTTACCGGTTCCTCGGGGTCCGATCAATCCGGTAAGACGGCTGTCAAGATTGAAATCCTTGTATAGGTATCTGTATGTCTTGAAGTTTACGCTGTGAAGAAGCCTCTCATAAGCAGCAATGAATCTTTCCATATTATGACCTCACTCCTATTATTTGAATATATATTAAGAGTACATTCCTAGGTCAACTCAAAATATTTGGACTGCATTCCGAACACAACACGGGGGACATGCAGGCTCTGCTGCGTGTCCCCCCTGCTAGATTCCGCTATTGCCCCTGAGCGAATTCTTTCCCGTAAAGCTTAATCATGCACTCAGGGCAGATCCCATGGGAGAATGTAGCATCAGAGTGATCGGAGACATACAGCTCTATCTGCTGCCAGTAACCATCATCATCCCTGATTTTCTTGCAGCTCGCGCAGATGGGAAGCAGACCCTGAAGTTTCTTCACATCCGCAAGGGCATCACGAAGCTGATCGTTCATCCTGGAAAGCTCAACATTCTTCAGGCGGTAGATCTCGGCTTCTTTTTCTTTATTCTCTGTCTCGAACTGCACCTGAAGCCCTGCTATCTTCTCCATGCTCTTCTCGTTCAGATTTTCTTCAACGCAGGTATTCAGTTCTCTGGAGTACTGAAGCGCTTTCTGCAGATCTCCTTTTGCCTTGTACAGGTTTGTTATCTTCTCCAGACAGAGGATTTCCCAATCCTTTATCTTAAGTTCTCTTGTTATTGAAAGGCCCTGGATGATAACTTCTTCAGCTTCATCGAGACGTCCCAGCTTGATGTATACACCGCCAATACAACCGCATGTGTAGGCAACTCCTCTTCTGTTGCCGATCTCATCAAACAGTTCAAAGCTCTTTATGAAGAAATCCAGGGCTGATTCGTTATCACCGAGTTTTTTATGCAGACTTCCAAGATTGCCGAAAGTGCTTGCGATACCTTTTTTATCTCCCAGATCTTCCCTGATATCAAGGGCCTTCTTGAAGTACTCACGAGCCTTGTCCGGTTCTTTCTTTTCTCCGCATAAACAACCGATGTTGTTGTAGAGGTATGCCAGTTTCCCGCGGTTATCGGACTTCTCCCAGATTTTCCCAGCGGTTTCATAGAATGACTGTGCCTGCTCCAGGCGATGAAGGCTGCCGTAACATGCGCCTATGTTAAAGTGGCATAGAGCAAGTTCATCTTCATCTGCACCGTATTCCTGGTGCAGCCTGAGAGCCTCGTGGTGGTGCTCAAGGGTCTTGTCAATCAGACCCTGAGCACTGTAAGTCAAGGCCATAGTACTATGAACGGATGCCATACCTTTCTTATCTCCGAGCTTTTCATAGATTTCCATCGACTTCCGGCAATACGACATCGACTCAGCGAATTTTCCCGAATCACGTTTGAATATTCCAAGTATTCGATAGCTTTTTGCCTGCTCAACAGGCAACCCCAGTTTTTCCGCAAGATCCTGTGCTTCCAGAGCGCAGGCTTTCGATCTACGGGGATCTGAATGGAAACAGGCGAGAGCTATCCCGTTCAGAGCAACCACAAGCTCTGAACCGGGAGGCTTAAGCCTGAGCCCTTCCAGTTCCTTCTCCAGCGCTACAATTTCCTTATTCGGCATACTGCATACTCTACTTCTGCTCCTGAATAAAATCTTTACCGTAAAGCTTAATCATGCACTCAGGACAGATCCCATGAGAGAATGTAGCATCAGAGTGATCGGAGACATACAGCTCTATCTGCTGCCAGTAACCGTCATCATTCCTGACTTTCTTGCAGCTTGCACAGATGGGAAGTAACCCCTGGAGTCTCTTCACATGATCCAGGGCATCACGAAGCTCATCGTTCATTGTTGAAAGCTCAACATTCTTCAAACGGTATATTTCGGCTTCCTTCTCCTTCTTCTCGGTCTCGAACTGTACCTGAAGCCCTGCTATCTTATCCATGCTCTTCTCATTCAGATGCTCTTCCAGGCAGGTATTGAGTTCCAGGGAATATGAAAGCGCTTTCTGAAGATCACCTTTTACCTCATACAGGTCCGTAATATTCCTCAGACAGAGAATTTCCCAGTCCTTTATCGAAAGCTTCCTTGTTATTGAAAGACCTCTACAGAGAACTTCTTCAGCTTCATCAAGACGCCCCAGCTTGGTGTATACGCCACCGATATTGCCGCATGTGTAGGCAAACAATCTCCTGTTGCCGATCTCCTCAAACAGTTCAAGGCTCCTTAAGAAGTAACCCAGTGCTGATTCATTATCGCCGAGGTCTTCCTGCAGGCTTCCCAGATTGGCAAGAGTACTTGCGATCCCGTTTTTGTCTCCCAGGTCTTCCCTGATCGAGAGTGCCTTCTGAAAATACTCCTGGGCCTTGTCCAGCTCTTCTTTTTTTCCGTATACAGAACCGATGTTGTTGTAAAGGTATGCCAGTTTATTAAGATCACCGGATTCCTTCAGAATCTCCATCGCGTATTCATAGGATGACAGTGCCAGATCAAGACGAAGCAGACCGCTGTAGCATGCACCTAAATTCAAGTGGCAAAGAGCAAGTTCTTCTTTACCTGCACCGCATTCCTGTTTCCCCCTGAGAGATTCGTGGTAATGTTCAAGTGCTTTATCAATCATACCCTGAGACCAGTAAACACGGGCCATAACACTGAGAACAGATGCTATTCCGTTCTTATCATCGAGTTCCGAATAGATATTCATAGACTTCCGGGAATACGACATCGCCTCAGCATAGTTCCCATCCTGATGCTTTATTGATCCAAGAGTAGAGAAGCTCTTGGCCTGCTCAACAGGAAACCCCTGTTTTTCAGCAAGATCACATGCTTCCAAAGCGCACGCTTCCGATCTGCGCGGATCCGAATGCAGACAGGCATAAGCAAGTTTGTTCAACACAGACACAAACGATGAACCGGGAGGCAGAAGCCTGAGCCTCTCCAGTTCCTTCTTCAGATCTATGATTTCCTTATTCGGCATTCAGCTGCTCCAGACTAAAACCTGTTTGAAACAGTTTCTTCTTTTCATAATTCCACAACTGAATAGCATAATATTCGTTCATGTTGCAGGTGTCAATTAATCAGAACAGCTACAAGATCCAGCAGAGAAGGAGAAGGCAACCCGTTCCGCAGGATAGGAAATACTGTCATAAAAATGGAGAGGAAAGATTCTACTTCAATCCCGGGTGAAATCCTTGCCGTAAAGCTTGATCATGCATTCAGGGCATATCCCATGAGAAATTTTCGAGTCGGAGTGTTCGGAGATATATAACTCTATCTGCTGCCAGTAACCGTCGTCATCCCTGACCTTCTTGCAATTAGCGCAGATAGGGAGCATGCCCTGGAGTCTTTTCACATGATCCAGGGCATCACGAAGCTGATCGTTCATACTGGAAAGTTCCACGTTCTTCAGGCAGTATATCTCGGCTTCCTTTTCTTTCTTATCGGTCTCGAACTGTAACTGTAAACCCGCTATCTTCTCCATACTCTTTTCGTTCAGGTGTTCTTCCACACATGTTTTAAGTTCCCGGGAGTACATAAGGGCTTTCTTCAAATCACCCTTTATCTTATACAGGTCCGTAATATTCCTCAGGCAGAGAATTTCCCAGTCCTTTATCGAAAGCTTCCTTGTTATTGAAAGACCTCTACAGAGAACTTCTTCAGCTTCATCGAGACGCCCAGGACGGTGTATGTCCTTCCGATATTACAGCATGTGTAGGCAATCCCTCTTCTGTTGCCGATCTCCTCAAACAGTTCAAGGCCCCTTTTTAGGATTCCTAATGGTACAATGATTTATATAGAGAATGAGAATTTTTATCTATCACAAACAACCGCAGTGATTGGGGATTCTGAAAAATTGTATGATTAAAGATATTCTATTACTTGCTTTATCGAAAAAGAGGCTTTCGAAGATTAGTGGATTTTACTGAATCGGTACATATATCTTGTTGGATTACAAGGAGTCTCTCATTTTCATGTTTATCAATATAAGGAGAAAGACGGTCAAATATTTTAGAGCATGAGTTACTATCGTCTCTTATGCACCAAGCTGTTGAAAGTATCTGTCTTGCATTCATTTTCCTTAATTGATCTAGGAGATTATCAAGAGTACTAAGTTCTGCTGGCTCATAACTTACATAATACAAACTCATTTTTTTAGTTTCCTCTCCATGAGATTGCTAACCAAGTAACAATTAAGGGGTATTCAGGTGTTAAGATTCTTGAATACCCCCACTAGTCCAAATTGAGCTTTCATAATCATCTCATCGTTCTGAAAAGTTGCATTCATGTTGCTTCCGTCCCAATTACTCCACATGTACATTACTGTAGAATACCCAGCGACATTACTCCGGGATATTTCCTCACATTCAAAACCAATTATGTCTATTGCTTCATTGTAAGATATTCAATCGGCAATTCTTTGAAACTCTGAATAGGTTACTTCATCCCCTGATGCTGAAGAACTTGAAGAAGCAGAAGAACTTGAAGAAGTATTGGTTACTTAAGCAGAATCCTTTTCTTAATTCCTAAAAGCTATGTCAGTAAACACTTATAACAGGTATCAAAAACTCGACGTTTCATGAATGGCTTCGAGATTGTATATACTAGTGAAGGTAAGTCAAAACTGGTTTTGGAATTTTGATTAGAAAAGAGTATACTCTTGACACTTCTGTATCAAACCTCTATGTATGTGTTAGTATTGTTCCCCCTTCGGACTGGATTCGTTCCCTCTGGAGGGGGTTATCCTTATCAAAGGGTCTATTTTGTGTGAAGAACCAAAGCATAAATCCGCTCGTGTTTTTGTTGACGGTCAGAATCTATATTTCCAAGCAAAAGAAGCTTTTGGTTACTGGTATCCTAACTATGATGTAATGGCTTTGGCTAGGTTTGTATGCAAATCCAACGGCTATAATCTTGGTGGGGTTAATTTCTACACTGGAGTACCTTCTGAAAAAGATGATTCTCTATGGGCTAACTTCTGGAATAAAAAACTATCAAGTATGTCCAGAACAGCAGTTAGACACTATACCACACAATTGAAGTATAGTCTCCAGACAAAGTATATAAAAGATGACTCAGATAACTTCGTAGAAAAAGAGGTTCTTGTAGCTCGTGAAAAAGGAATTGATATTAAAATTGCAATTGATGTGCTAAAGTGTTGCAGAAGACACGAGTGTAATGTGGCAATAATTTTCAGTCAAGATCAAGACTTGTATGAAGCAGTAAAAGAAATAAAGGCTATAGCAAAAGCGGAAGACCGGTGGATAAAAATAGTAAGTGCCTATCCAGTGAGTTCCCTATCACAAAATCAGCGAGGAATCAACGGTACTGATTGGGTAATGATTGGAAAACCCGATTATGACAAGTGTTTAGACCTTAAAGAATATTTCACGAAGAAGACTGAATAATTCTACCGCACTTCAAACGCTAATTTCCATCACACCACTAAGGGAGTTAAGTATATAAATCCCCTTCAAAACGCCCATCTTCCTGTCTCACAATTCCATCACTTAAAAGCATAATATTCGTTCATGTTGCAGGTGTCAATTAATCAGGGTAGCTGCAAGATCCCTGATCAGTATTTGGCTTGTCCTCCCGGTAATTCGTAGTTTCATTACCAGATGATTTCAGTTGAAGCTAATCCAAACATCAACGCGAACTGTCCAGACACAGCATTCCAGATTAAGGAGAACCGAAATGTCAGGTTTGATAAAACAGCGGAAGTACTTTCGGAGATCTCCTTCTTCAAACAATTCAAGGACTACGGGCAATGCTATGAAGTTCTTGGAGGCATGGTGAAACTCCGCTGCGGGAAAGCCTGCAGAGAAGGAGGAGGCAACCC
>JAUXIK010000113.1 GCA_030620995.1 Candidatus Aegiribacteria sp. | reverse complement strand
TGGTATTCGAATAGCCAAGCTGTTTCCCCACTTTTTTACTGTTGTCTTCATACAGCCTCCATATCTACATTGTAGATACATGTATCTCTCAATCAAGTCAAGAGTTCATATGATTATTGATATTTCTGCTAAGAAGAAGTCCTTTTAATGGATTTATGCGCGCTCATCAAATAAAATATTATTGCTAACCAGTCAATTTAATAGACTTCAATCCCTGCATCCATGCCATAAAGGGGTTCCAACTCAGAACCAACACCCCCGCCAGTTCATTAAATTCATGGAAATTCCGGCATTCTCGACAGGTAATTCGCGATGGGCGAGTATTCTCCAAGGCATAGGGTATTGAATCTCCAGAATCGGATCTGTCTTTGATCCGAGAGAGCTGAAACTCTTGAGTCCAAATGCAGAGGAGATGTCTGAGTCCGGTAGAATCGGTATGAAGGCTGATGAGCTGTCTTTACTTTCGCTCGGATCACCACCGAGTACGGTGAGTCCGCTTTCGCTGCAGGTTCCGCATCCGGTCACCAGGAAAGTACAGCAAATGTGCACAGTACGATATCGATTCTCTTTGGCATATCTATCTCCTTTATTGCTGAATGTCTCAGTGAAGTTCCAGTATCCTTGGCAGCAGATACTCCTTTATCCAATACAACTACGGCCGACTATGGAATTCTGACCAGTGCCTCAGTCGAGACAGCTCCTTCAGCCTGCAGCCTTACATAGTACATGCCGGTATACAGAGCAGCACCATCAATGAAGTACTCATGGACTCCAGACGGAATTGTCCCGGAACAGATATTCTGAATAGCATGTCCGGTTAAATCATACAGAATCAGAGATACAGTTCTCTGTTCGGTAAGGGTAAAGGAAACTGCAGTACCACTGCTGAACGGATTGCCATGAATATGCAGATCAACAGGACTGTTCCCCTGTGCCGGATACTCATCTTCTTCCATTCCCTGCTGATAATCGCAATAGCGAAGTATCGTTCCGTCAGGTCCGCATCCCCAGCCGTAATCCTTGTTGATGAACGCGATGGAAGTCACCTGTCTCTCGAGTGCTAAAATCTCACTGAATGTAACCGTCTGTCCTCCATCCGTGCTGGTTAAGAATGGGGAATCCTGATAGGTGACAAAGTATCCATCCAGACCGTTACTGTCGAACCAGACATCGGTAAAGTTAATTTCCGGAGGCATTGTCCAGAGCTGTTCCCAGTAAGCACCTGCATTGTGAGTTACGACTGCCGTTCCGAAGTACCCCACCGCCCATACTGTATCCTCATTGAGTGGGAATACAGCTTCGAAGTTGGCAAAAGAGGGAGGTGACTGCACAACCCAGTCTCCACTCAAAAGGTCGAATCGAATTACATCCTTGCACCCTCCGACTATCCAGCCCCTGTCTGAATTACAAAATCTCACCATCGTCCAGTTCTCAACAATGAGACCCGTCTTCTCGGTCCAGGTTGATCCTCCATCCATCGTGTAAAAGATTGTTCCATAAAAACCCACAGCGACTCCCATGTCCTGATCGATGAAATCAATGGATGTGAATCTGTATGTACTCGCTGCTGCGGGGGTTATGTCAGTCCACGATACACCGCCATCAACGGTTTTGAATATCACTCCTCCTGTACCGCTGTTTCGGCCGGTACAGTAGCCGGTAGTCAGCGAAGGAAATACGATGCAATCGAAACTGCAGTCGGGATCGATCATATCCGTAATCCATGTCACTCCTCCATCGCTGGAGCGGAAAATCAATCCACTCTCACTGCAGGCCCATACATGGTCACCGTCGAAATTCGTTATAGATGTCAGATCCATCAGATTCAGCTGGTATGACAGCCTGTTCCAGACACCGTAGGAATCTCTTTTGTAGATAAGTCCATAATTGCCGGCGGAATAGGCGCAGTCCTCCTCTGGGACCGATACTGTCATCAGCCAACAATTGTACTGAGACGGCGGAGATGCGGGTATCGATTCCCATCCCCAGGTTACACCAGAATCTTCCGATACTGCCGCGCCGAGAACACCGCAGGCGACTGCAAGGCTGCCTTCCGAGTCAACATCGTCCAGATATACATCAGCTATCTGGAAAACATTTGCCCAGCTGTCTCCCCCGTCCTCGGTACGGTAAATGTTCTCATGGTAGGTTGTAAAACCCACTTCAGAGTCAACGAAATGAACATTGATATGGCGTTCGGATGAACCTGTGATGTCCTGAACTGTCCAGGTTGAACATGCATCAACAGTATGAAGCATCTCTCCGTACAATCCGGCAAGCCATCCTTCAGAGGGGCTGACGAAAGAAAGGTCAAAGAAATGATAGTATGGAGAGCCCGTGTCGAAGTATATCCAGTTTGTTCCACCATTGGTTGTCCGGGCCATCCCCCCCTGTGTACCGGCCAGGAAGCCGCAGTTGCTGTTCACGAACTGAACTGCACGTATCGGGCCGTTCAGCAGGATCTGCACAGTCCAATTCTCTCCCCCGTCAATCGTATGAAGAAGGTGTTTGTAATCGCCGGAAACCCAGCCCGTTAGAAAATCAGTGAAGAAGATTCCGTACAAAGGCACATCGATCTTGTGCAGATTCTCCCATGATAATCCTCCATCACAGGTTCCGAATACTTCGCCCATTTGCGTGGCTATCCAGCCGCGGTCTTCATCCAGAAACCAGATACACTTGATACTCGCTCCCGTAGGACGTGGATGTACCCAGTGCCATTCAGAATCAGCAAGACCAGCAGTGGGAACAATGAACAATAGAAAAAAAGAAGATGATAATTCCTGATCGAAACATGATAACCCCTTTTCTTCACGATTACAGAAGGATTGTGGAATCACTGTTTATCTGAAAAAATTACCCTGATAGGAAAGATAGGTCATTAAGCAATATGAATCAATATCTTAAGTCGGATAATCTGCAATCTATGTTTCCGGGTCAACCATCAACAAGAGTATTCCCTTAATGCGACGGCCTTATCAACGGATTGAACATTACTTGACAACTATTATCCGTTGTCATTCAGCGCCCGGCCAGAATTGGATAACCTGTTAATAAATAACTCTATATCGTAATATAGCAAGGCGTAATTCGGAGTTGATAAATCACGTGATAATGCTACAATATGTTGGACGACAAGTTGATAGGCAAATTCCAAGGAAAGACAACCTATTAAATGATAATGAAATCAACATACAAAACCGCAATCTGCATGAATGATCCATGATTCGGCCTTCACAAATTCGGAAAAAATCGAGAGCGAGATATGAGCCGCTGTTGGCGGCGAAGTGGTGGCCAGAGGACACAACCCCTGCGGAGTCACTGGACAATGTTCAGGGACGGAGCAGCCGGAGGACACCCCGCGTTGAACTCCATCATGGTAAAGAAACTCGCGCGGTGGGTGGGGCGACCGACAGAACCGGAGCGGAGGTGTAGAGCAGCGCACCACAGTCGGCAAAACCTCAGCGGTGTGCTGCGGTCGAGCTTTTAACCGAAATCTCCAGAAAATCACTCATTCTGACGATATTCCGGTACGAAATAGGTTATCACCCGATTCAAAAATCTCCGCCATCGTTCTTGCTACCCGTACTAATACACTGTCATTGACATTTATATGGGATATCCATATCTAAATTATTAAGGATAAACAGCCATATGGGTCCGGTAAGACGCATACCTGACACACGCCATTTCATTACAATTGGCATACTTGCATTAGCATTCTTTTTATGCCCTTCTGGACCGAAGTCTGAAAGGTATTCAATCGAAATCCGTATTTTTCACAATATCATTTGTGTAAAGGGGAGTTGTTTTTTATGAAATCTGTCGTAATTGGTGCTGGATTCATGATTCTATTCTGGGGACAGGATATATATGCCCAACCTCCTGATATTGCATGGACGCAGACTTTCGGGGGCACTAGTTATGACTGCGGCAATTCTGTTCAGCAAACCACCGACGGTGGCTACATTGTTGCGGGATATACTGCGTCCTACGGTGCGGGTGGCGATGATGTTTATCTCATAAAGACGGACTCCAGTGGAGACACACTCTGGACGCAGACCTTCGGAGGTTCTTCTTTTGAACGAGGCTATTCTGTCCAGCAGACCACCGACGGTGGATACATTGTTGCTGGAGGAACGGGATCCTACGGTGCAGGCATCGATGATGTATATCTCATAAAGACTAACTCAAGCGGAGACACACTGTGGACGAGAACCTTCGGAGGTATCAATCCAGACTTCAGCTATTCTGTTCAGCAGACCTCCGACGGTGGATACATTATTACTGGACGTACTTCGTCCTTCGTCGGTGCAGGCTCGGCTGATGTCTATCTCATAAATACGGACTCCAATGGAGACACGCTCTGGACGGAGACCTTCGGAGGTTCTTCTAATGACATTGGCAATTCTGTCCAGCAGACCACTGATGGGGGCTTCATTGTTGCAGGAGATACGTATTCCTACGGTGCAGGCAGTGCTGATATATATCTCATAAAGACGGACTCCAGTGGAGATACAATGTGGACGCAGACCTTCGGGGGTACTAATGCAGATAAGGGCTATTCTGTCCAGCAGACAATCGATGGGGGTTTCATTGTTACTGGGTCAACTACCTCCTACGGTGCAGGCGGCAAAGATGTTTATCTCATAAAGCTGGATCCTGAAACAGGAATTGAAGAGGAGAACGAAGGCAGTTCGCCTCTGGTCACCCTGGAATCGATTGATCCC
>JAUXIK010000140.1 GCA_030620995.1 Candidatus Aegiribacteria sp. | reverse complement strand
TCCTGAAATTCACGCGTTTGAATCGTTCGATGAAGAAATCGAGTTAATTGTAAATAAGCTCGTTCCCATGCTTGCCAGTCCCGGACAGATGAGCAGTGTCTGCATAGCAGCCAGAACTAATTCACTCCTGAAGCAGTACGCTGATGAACTCGCTTCACGCGGAATCGCCACGTGCTTTGTAAAACCGGATCAGGAAGAGGATAGAAATTCTCCCGGGGTCCGATTGGCAACAATGCACAGGGTGAAGGGTCTGGAGTTCGACACAATGATTGTTGCGGCTGTAAACGATGGTGTTATGCCTTTACCCAAGGCAATGTCAGGAAGCGATGCCGTTACTCTGAAAGAGCAAGAGAAATCTGAGCGAGCTCTGCTTTATGTAGCCGTTACAAGGGCAAGGAAGCAGGTGCTGATTACAGGTCAGAAACCTATGAGCCGGTTCTTTTATGATTTATAGGTTTGAGATATATGAGAGAGAATGATACTATTCCAGAACAAGAATTGTTAAAATGAAACTCTATGTTGGAGTCACTGACAATAATTGGTTCGATTTCCTCTCAAGAATTACACCGGATGAGGTTAACTTCTGGAGACCAGGTGGAACCAGAATCTTCAAAGCAATTTCTCCAGGATCCCCGTTCCTCTTCAAGCTTCATAGTCCGCTGAATTTTATTGCCGGCGGCGGTTTCTTCGTTAAGCACTTTGTCCTGCCCCTTTCATTTGCATGGAAAGCGTTTGGAGAAAAGAACGGTACGGATAGTCTTGACCAATTGCGGCTGCTCATTAACAGACACCGGAGACAAGCAGAACGAGATCCCTTTATTGGCTGTACGATTCTTGCTGAGCCCTTTTTTCTTCCAGAGTCAGAGTGGATTCCGGTTCCTTCAAGCTGGGCACCGAACATCGTTTCCGGTAAGACATACGCAATGGATGCTCCCGAGTTCTCTGACTTATGGGATTTTGCGATTCAGAGGAGCAGGGAGAGCTTGGAGATAGCCAGTCCTTATTCATCGATTTCGGACCAGCGACGGTACGGCGAGGAGTACATTGCTCGGGCGAGGCTCGGACAAGGAACCTTCAGAGTTCTGGTGATGGATGCCTATCACAAACGCTGCTCCATGACAGGGGAAAGAGTGCTTCCCGTTCTGGAAGCGGCACATATCAAGCCCTACTCGGAGAACGGACCGCACCATACATCCAACGGTATGTTTCTGAGATCCGATCTTCATGCCCTCTTCGACCAGGGCTACATAACAGTCAGTCCTGACCATCATATAGAAGTCAGTAGAAAGATCAGAGAAGATTTTAATAACGGGAAGTTCTACTACGCGCTTCATGGGAAGGAGCTTTCCGTTTTACCGGAGAAAGCGGAAGAGAGACCTGCATCGGAGTTCATCAATTGGCACAATTCAGAAAAGTACCTCGGATAGAATGAGTTTATTTCAATAATAAGGAGCCGTATAGCATAGACCTGGCTTATTGCCGTACACGTCGCAAAGAGAAGTTATCAACAGAAACTATTTCCCTCTCTTGTTATGTTTTGGCTTACTATATTTTATGGCTCTTGATTCGCGTTCCCGTGCATCCTTTATTCTGTTGAATTGCTCAATTTCAACTGTGGCACCAGGAATTCTTCCAAGGTGCTCTCCGATTCGCTGTCTTACTCTGCCGCATTTTGCTGACCCGATATAATTGGTTTTACCGGTTCGGGTTTTGATTCGGTAGATAACAGGTTTATCCGCTGGCAGCTTTTCTATACCTGTCCTGGTGTACTTCGCTTTCTTTGCCATGTTCCACCTCCTTTCTATGTTGTGCAACTGAAGCGGGATTTCTTCATATGCTCAGCAGCTCCGCATATTCGTAAGAAATCAAGTTCGAGTTTTCGGTTTTGATGTATGCAGGTTCATTATGGGATAATTCAGATATTCTGGTTGCATTGATATTATGGAAGTATTTTTTGATTCCAAGAAGAGTACTCAACTCACTGTCTGACAGAAGTTCTATGTCAGGTGCATTACTTGTGGAATAGTACTCTCCATTTGCTCCATTAGAAAAAGAGCGCTCCTCAACTGTTATAAGTCCTTCCTCATGGATTAGTGTTGCGAAGAAATGCTCGTAGTCATTAAGTACTGGACCAAAGGGAAGTCGTGCGTATCTAGCTCCCGTAATGGACACACCATTTTCCTTGAAATGCTTGAAGTCAGCATAGAATAGTAGTTTATTCAATTTAGTCTTGGGGATCCCATCATTGCCTTTACACAGAAACTCAATTGTACCGAAGAGTTTTCTGATATCCATTTTTCTGAAACCACTGAGAATTCCGGGATCATAATTAGTGATAGCCTTCAGATAACCCAGTAATGAAGTCCGGGTGTTCCTGTTGGAGTCAATTATATCCAGAATTCTTTGTCTTTTTTCTTCAGTAAGCACTTTCTTGTCATTGCGGACAAGTGTTCGAAGTCCTTCCGGTTTCATTGCAAGCTGAAGTGCTCTGTCGTGAGCATCATCCTGCAGAGCGCCATTCTCGTATCGGCTTAGAGTTGCACCACCCCAGCCGAGCAGTTCAGAAAGCTCCTTTTGCGTGAGATCATATTTCTTTCTGAATTCGATCATTTTCTCAGAAGTTATCATGTCATGCTTTATTTGATAATTTTTATATGCTTCCGCTAGAGGATCTATTCCGGATCCTGATTTCTCAAACTCGGAATCGCACAGAGTACACCGGAAATACTCACAGTAAACAGAAAAAGTATCTCCTCTGACGAGTACCTCTTTCCTTGTTCTTACAGATTCAACTTTTGTCATTTCCTCGCATATTGGACAAAAATCCTTCATTGATCCCTCTCATCTCTAAAAGGATACCGCAACGGATGCTCAGGACGATGAAAAGATATGCATTTAGCAAAGATCCTCTCATCTATAATTACAATTTTAAGTTTTGTATAAATTTCCTGTCCGAAGACATTTGCGCCGAATACCCATAGTTCTCCCAACATGTCTTTATCCGATATAGGACCTTCAACATAATCGAGTACAGAGAGAGAAAAGAGAGCTTCCTCCCTCATTGATGTGGTTATTCCGGTATCTGCCAGATAGTCCCAGTTCTTTTCTCTTCCTACAAACCTGATACTTTCTTTTTCTCCAGCCTTCTTAAAAACACACAGGAACTCTCTGATCTTGGATAATGTTGCTTTCATTCAACATATTGCCTTTCAACTCGCCAAT
>JAUXIK010000123.1 GCA_030620995.1 Candidatus Aegiribacteria sp. | reverse complement strand
CTGTCGAATACCACAGGATTGTATTCACCGGTATCCATCCATGCGGAGCCGGTTATATCAATGCTGTCATCAACCTGTCCGGACGATGGCCCGTCTATCGCGGCCACCATCACAAGAGCGGTATCCATTGCTTCCGGCTCATATTCAAAAATGGAGTTGACAGCCAGCATGGATGAGTGATCGTGAGCGATATTTGTTGACTGATAAGGCCACATGGGAGTTACAATGGAGTTCGTAAGCAGCATTGTTCCCTTCTTGAAGGAAGATATGTAAGCAAGGCATGTTCCGTCGGCGAAGGATACAAAGGCGCTATCCGTTACACTCAGGCATATAGTTGCACCGTCATGAACGCAATTCGTGGCATAGGTTTCGGAATTGCCTCTTCCTATCAATTCGCCGAAAACACTGGAATCTATATTGAATATCGTGTTCTCCATCGGATACCAGTTCCACCAGTAAACGTAAGTATTAATGTATTCAAGCAGCCTGTCTTCAAGAGGAACTGTCAGATGTGAAAAATAGCTGTTATTCTCAATATCCTGAATATTGACTGTATCGGAACCGGGGATTCTGACACATGAGCCTCGTATTATAGAATTGTTTATTGTAACCGTAGAACCGGACTGAGATTCAATAGACCACCAGCACCTGTTGCATTGGTCAACGATGAATATGAAACCTATACCGTCAACGCCTGGTGTACTTTCGGAAAACTCGAAATGCTCGACATAATCAGGATCCGGGAACTCGATATTTATGACGGAACCGTCACAGGTTTCCAGCCACGGCATGAGTGTATCGCATCGGGTGAAATGAACAAAACAGGAATCGTCAACTATTATATCCCCGACGTGATCCACATCTTCCAGTATCAGGGACGCTCTGTCGAAAACCTTTCTGAAGGTCCAGTCCGGAAAATCCGTACGTACGGCGGTGTAGATACAATCATCATGAATCTGAGCGTAGTGCATTACACCGTTCGCGTCCACGGTTGCGTCAGAAGCTTCAAACTCGGAGTTGTCAATAAGCCATACATAATACTGGCCAACATAGAACTGGTTGAAGTGGAGCCAGGCATTGTTTCTGAAAACAGCCTTCCCCTGATCCTGAGCCCATAAATGTCCGGACATGGTCAGCTTCGCGTCATCAACGAGCAGAACTCCATCTCCGTAGATGATGATGTTGCCATCCTGCACGAAATCCTCATCAATGAGCAGAGTGTCCTGTCCCGGTCCGATATAGATGTCCCCCATCGGAACGGGCTGTTCACGGACTACGCCCCGGGCAAAAGCAACCAGAATGACTGACAAGGTTAGTAACTGCTGCATTTTAAATCCTCCGATACACCCGATTGGAAGCTGTCTTCAACACTGTTGTGTCAATTACATACATAAGCATCTGAAACTTATCTATTCCTGCTCCATGAATGGAGTATGAATATTATGTAACACTATGTAACTGCACTGTATGATACCGGGCAGGCTCCCATGAAACGGTTCGCTATCTCAGCAGCAGTTCCACACAATCCACAGGCTGATCGTTTATATGAACCAGGAGCATATACTTCCCCGCAGGAAGAATTCCTCCATCTTCGTCTGTACGGTTCCATATAATCGAATGTTTTCCGGCGGGTAGAATGGTTTCGATGATTGTGGTCTGAAGCCTTCCCGAAACATCGAACACATTCATTGTTATTCTTTCAAGCTCACGGATATCAATACATATGGTAACAGCACCGGTTGATGGATTAGGGTAGCACTCAATATCGAATGCTTCAGGGGTTTGAGGAGAAATTCCTGTAGTATCCGGAAGTATCTCGAAACATGTGACAGACGCTTTTGGAAACAGGTACTCGAAAGATGTTGATGTTCCGTTCAGGATCCCCTGATACTGCACGCCGGTTGTGCCGTTCCACGGAGCATTCATAGGCGCGTCGTTTGTGATATCCCAGATTTCTGCAATTCCCGCTGATATATAATCGTGAAGATTGATTGTCGCCTGTACGGTTTCATCCAGCAGTTTGTTTACCGCTATGATACATAGCCTGCCGTCAGATCTGATTGATGTGTAAGCCTCCAGGCCATATCCTCCCCCCGAAGCATCGCATGTGGTTTCGATCAGAGTACCTTCAAAGTGATCGTTGTACAGTCGCATAACCCATGCTGTTGATCTTGCCGAGAGCGTATCTCCCCTGATCATGCCGAACAGCGGCAGGTCATTCTCGGTGAAATCACCTTCGTAAATGGAATACACTCCCGCCATGGGGCATCCCGCCGATGCCAGGTGCCCTATGCAATCAGCTATGAAAAGGCCATCGAGGTAATTCCACCAGACAGCGTCTCCGGACAGTACGAGAGAATTGTATTCCATGATGCATACAGGGATATCAAGACCGCCGGACGCGGAATCCACGATTTCAACCATTGCCGCATAGTAGTTCTCCAGAGCCATCACGCCTGTATCCGGAGCGGCAAGCCATTCGATGTAATCCGATGTGTCGGGAGGAACGGGCTCAATATAGACACAGGGGTAGTAATGGATATCCACCCAGTCGATCTCCTCAGCATTCTGTTCAAGAGTTATCTGAAGCCATTCGATATCGTTTGCGAGGGAAATGCCCGCGATCTCAATGGGGATCGGTGATCTTGCTCTCATCGAGTCGATATAGATTCCAACAAGGTCAGCGTATTCCCCGGGCGAGGCATAGATTGAATCCTGCCAGTCCCACTGTTCAAACGGTAGATTGAAGTGTCGGTACAAGGTCCAGATATACCCGCCCGGAAGAGGCAATCCGATTCCCGATATATCGGGTTCGTTGCCGATTTCCCAGTAAACGACGTTGTATGGCTCGGGATGTCCTTGCGCTGCTCTGATAGAACCCATCGGTGTTGTCTGATCACCGTTGCAGTATTCAACCAGTCTCGCTGCCTTTCCGGGATCATTGATCTGGAAGTTGACCGAAAGGACCGGTTCTATGCTCAACTCCTCGCACATGAACAGAAAATCATTCATACTTGTCTCAGTGTTGTGGATAATGATCGTTGAGCCGAAAAAGTCATAGTACTGCTGGCCGTTGTAGTCATTTCCTTCCCAGTCGTAGTATTCGTTGGCAATACCTCCCATCCTGAGAAGCGGTACGCCGGTTTCCCCGATAAAGGTCTGCACTTCCGGGGGAACGAATTCCTCACTTATCTCATCGCCGGAACCCATCAGCAGGGGAGAGATTTCACCAAGTACCTGGTCAGTGTAGACATCTATGTTCGCCTGTGCGAAAACAGAACAGAATACCGACACAATCACAGCAACGATAAGTCTCATAAAAGAATACCTGTTTCAAAGTGAGAGAACCCATACCACGCAAGCGGTGCATGGTGCGGATATTTTCACTGTTTCTGAATTCGTAAATGACACGAATTCGCTACTTCAGAAGGATGAACCTTCCAGTGCTTACATTTCCTCCCGCCCGGAGCCTTACCAGGTAAACGCCGGCGGTCATACCCGCAGCATCAACATCGATAGAGTAGTCACCTCCGGTAAGCTCAGTATTCACAAGCGTATCTACAAGTCTTCCTGTAACGTCATAGATGGACAGGACCGCCATGCATGGCTCACTGAGGCTGAAGTTCACTTTGCCGGTACTTAAAAGCGGATTCGGAGAAACCACGATTCCGGATTCGATCAGAGGAACGGTTCCTTCGATACCGAGTCCCGAACCCCATATTGATTCCCTGTAATACGCATCGAGCAGAAGATCGGCATTGATCCTGAGCCCATCAAGACCGAGCCCTAGAACCCATCCGCCGACTATGTGAAGCGAATCTCCATCCGCGAGACTGAGAGGGCCCATGGATATGAGGAACCTGTAGTCGAAAACCGGATAGTCAATAGACAATGGGTTATCGTAAACGAATGGAAAAGGCCCAGGGTTATCCGGGATTATGACTTCAGGCGCGTTGGGATTGCTGGACCAGTCGGACATGTACGCGGGGCCGCTGTACTGCCCGTATAAATCAGGGTTGAGGCCCCACATGAAGTCGTACTT
>JAUXIK010000067.1 GCA_030620995.1 Candidatus Aegiribacteria sp. | reverse complement strand
TTAACGAGGATTCTTGCTTTTTGAAGATTCGGCTTCCAAACGTGCTTTGTATGTCTGGTTGAATGGCTGACTCGATTTCCAACAGAAGGTCCTTTACCACAGATATCACATTTCCAGGACATTTGTTTCTCCTATTACTTAAAATTTCAATTTGAAGCAATTCAATAACCCAATTCTGTCTATTTGGCAAGTCCGGGAAGGAACAACCGGGGTTGACAGATATGATAATATAGTCATAATTTGTATAAGAACCGGACGTGGGGGCGACAGGTCTCGACGGGCTCAGAAGTGGTTCACCGATTGCATGTCGAGGTGCCGCTACCTCGTAAAACTGGCGGATAGATACAACTGCCGCATAATTTTCGGCACGCTGCTCCGTAAACAGGAGTAGCCGTCCCCTCCGGGATTGTCTTCCGACCGGGGGTAGGGCGCAAGAAGGAAGGCTGGCTGTGAAGCCCCGCTTTCAGACGTAAGCAGCGAGATTAAATGAGAGCTAGTCCGACAAGGCCGACCGGAGCCGAATCAGGATGAAATTAATCCGGCCTAAACATGTAGACCCGATGAATCCCTGTTCTCGGACGCGGGTTCGAATCCCGCCGCCTCCACCAAAGCCGGGCATAACTTACTTAACTAATTCATTCACATTAATATCTGAAGCTAGTATAAAATCTTCACACTTGAACTTTCCATGAATTATTCGTACAATATAAGTATGCCAAGACGATATCGATTCGACAGACCAGGAACGTTCCATCATGTGATGTCCCGAGCGGTTGAGGGTATTTATATTCTTGGGACGGACAGTGCCAGAATGGACTTCCTCAGGAGGATCTCGGTCCTGGTTGATGAGCGTATGCTGAGAATTCATGCATGGGCTTTGATGCACGGACACTTCCATCTACTCGCAGAACCTCTTGAAGCAACGCTTTCATGCAGCATGCACAGGCTCCTTACAGGATTTTCTGCAGCTTATAACAGAAGGATGGATAGGAAAGGACATGTCTTTCAGGGTAGATTCCATTCAATACTCGTAGAGTACGAAACCTACTTCAGGACTCTTGTCGGATATATCCATCTCAATCCACTCAGAGCAGGAATCGTTCATTCATTAACAGAGCTAGGAAAGTATCCATGGACTGGCCATTCTGCACTAACTGGTTCCTGTTGCTGCGATTGGATGGAACAGTCATTGATAAAGGAGATTTTCGATCGGGAATCTCTGGAATGGAGATCGGGTTATCTTGAATATCTCAGTGATTACTCAGGCAGCAAGAATCAATATATGACCACCGGTACATTCAGGATAGGGCACGATGGAATTACACAGGTAGAAGGGGAAAACATCAAATCAACTGAATCCCGATCTATTGGAATCCTCGGGTCCAGGTCGTTCGCAATTGCCGAGTACAAGATAATGCAAGAATCTAGAGGCACACATCTCCGCAACAGGCGAAAACAGCACGATAGTATTGAACAAGCAATATCACAGGTTTGCAGCGCCTTCCATATTGACGTAAACTCGTTAAAGAGCGGTTGTCGGACAGCTGCAATTTCGAGGGCACGAGTCCAGCTTGTAGGAATCCTAATCGAAGAAATCGGTATCTCGCAAGCTGATACTGCGGTTCTACTGGGAATATCACAGCCAGCTGTTCACCACATTCTTGCCAAGCGAATATCACAAAATAGCTTTAATGAAGCAAACGTTGATGTCCAGACAAATTAGTTAAGTAAGTTATGCCCGGCTTCTACCAGGTCATGTTAGCCATTTGTCTGTAGATGTTCCACCGACGCGAAACCTCTTGCTGAGCAAGTTCCATAAGTTTCTCCGCATGCTCCGGCTTCGTCTTCACCAGGCTCTTGAAGCGCGCCTCATTATACGCGAAGTCCCTGAACGCAATTGAGGGATCCTTGCTGTCAAGAGTCAGAGGGTTCTCGTCGGTACCGATCTTTCTCGGGTCGAACCTGAGAAGAGGCCAGAACCCTGATTTAACCGCATTCTTCTGTTCATCCAGGCCACATGTCATATCGATTCCGTGTGCGATGCAGTGTGTATAAGCAATGATAATACTTGGCCCGTTAAAGCTCTCGGCTTCGACAAACGCCTTTACAGTCTGGTTGTAGTTCGCTCCAAGAGCGATCTGGGCAACGTAGATGTTTCCGTAGGTTATGCAAAGCATCGCCAGGTCTTTCTTTGGTTGTGGTTTTCCGGAATCGGCGAACTTTGCTACAGCCGCCAGCGGAGTAGCCTTGGAGCACTGACCGCCTGTATTTGAGTAAACACCAGTATCGAGTACCAGTATGTTCATATCTCTACCCTGCGCGAGGACATGATCAAGACCGCCGTAGCCGATATCGTAAGCCCAGCCGTCTCCGCCTATCGTCCATACACTTCTGTGGACGAAGTAATCCGCAACACTTTCAAGCTGTCGCGCATCCATCGAATCTATGTTGGCAAGAGCCTTCCTGAGTTCAACGATCTTTTCCCGCTGATCCGCGATGTCCTGTTCGGAGTTCTGGAAAGCGTTCAGTATCGCATCGGCAAGATTCTCCCCGACTTGAGCAGACAATCCTTGAAGAAGCTCACGGGCCAGCTGGATGTGTTTATCAGCAGTCAGCCTGAACCCATAACCGAATTCAGCAGCGTCTTCGAAGAGACTGTTGTTCCATGCGGGGCCTCTATCATCATGATTCTTCGAGTAGGGAGTGGTCGGGAGGTTGCCGCCGTAGATAGAACTGCAGCCGGTAGCGTTTGCTATGACGGCTCTGTCGCCAAACAGTTGAGTGAGAAGCTTGACGTAAGGGGTTTCTCCGCATCCTGCGCACGCGCCTGAGTACTCGAAAAGAGGCTGAAGCAGCTGTGATTCCTTGACAAGAGAAACATTGAGCTTTTTCCTGTCGAAGTCCGGAATGTCCAGGAAGAATGAGTAGTTCTCTCTTTCCGGCATGCGAAGGGGAAGCTGATTGGCCAGATTGATGGCTTTCTTCTCAGGATTCTCTTTGCTCTTTGCCGGGCAGACATGTACGCAGGTTCCGCAGCCCGTACAGTCCTCGGGAGCCACCTGAATGGTGAATTTCATTCCCTCGAATTTAGCTCCCCTGGCTTCAGTGGATTTGAAAGTATCCGGAGCATTACTCAGAAGTTCCTTATCGTAAACTTTCATTCTTATCGCCGCATGGGGGCAGACAAGGCTGCAGAATCCACATTGGATACATGTATCCGGTTCCCAGACGGGAATTTCAAGTGCGACATTACGCTTTTCCCACTGAGTTGTGCCTGTAGGCCAGCTTCCATCAGCAGGCATGTCGGAGACGGGAATACTGTCCCCATCCATCCTTATGATTTTCGCGGTTACGCGTTTGACGAATTCCGGTGCTTTCTCCGAAACCGTAGGGGGCATCTCAATGGTGCTGGTAACGGTATCCGGATAATCCACTTTAAAGAGATTTGCCAGAGTTTGATCTACGGCATTGTAGTTTTGCTGGACTACTTCATCACCCTTTCTTCCGTAAGTCTTTCTAATAGCATCCTTGATCTTCTGGATGGCTTCATCTTTGGGAAGTACACCTGAAATTGCGAAGAAACAGGTCTGCATGATAGTGTTTATTCTTACACCCATACCGGTATCTTTTGCAACTTTGTAGGCATCTATAACGAAGAATTTCAGTTTCTTTGCGATCATTGCTTCCTGGACTGATCTTGGAAGCTTGTTCCATACTTCATCTACACTGAATTGTGAATTAAGCAGAAAAGTAGCGCCCTCTGCTGCGTATCCAAGAACGTCATATTTCTCAAGGAAGATGCTCTGGTGACATCCAACAAAATTCGCCGCGGTAATAAGACAGGTCTGTCTGATAGGTTCAGGGCCGAACCTCAGATGACTGACCGTTCTGGCGCCTGCCTTCTTGGAGTCGTAAACGAAGTAACCCTGTGCGAAGTTGTCGGTTTCCTCACCTATGATTTTTATACTGTTCTTGTTGGCTCCGACAGTTCCATCGGAACCGAGACCGATGAAAACAGCCTGAATTGTCGAGGGCAAATCAAGTTCGAAGTCAGGAATATCAAGAGAGGTTCCTGTAACATCATCATTTATGCCAACTGTGAAATGATTCTTGGGTTCTGATCTTGTAGCTTCTTCGAGAACTGCTTTAACAATTGCAGGAGTGTATTCTTTGCTGGAGAGTCCATAACGACCTCCTATTACATTGATATCACCTTTTCCATTCTCCCAGAGCGTAGTGATAACATCAAGGTATAGAGGCTCACCCGGACTGCCCGATTCCTTGGTTCTGTCCAGAACGGCGATATTCCGAACGGAGTCCGGTATCGAGTTGAGGAATGCTTCAGCATCGAAAGGTCTGTACAGACGGACTTTGATCAGTCCGACCTTTTCGCCGCTATTATTCAGATACTCCACTGTTTCATGTGCTGTCTCACAGCCGGAGGTCATCTGGATCAGTACGGTTTCAGCATCCGGCGCACCGACATAATCAAACAGATGGTAGTGTCTTCCAGTTAGTTCAGCGAACCTGTCCATGTAGTCCTGTACGATTCCAGGAGTTGCGAGATAGTATGGATTAACGGTTTCTCTTCCCTGGAAATAAACATCAGGATTCTGGCTTGTTCCTCTGAGTACCGGATTATTCGGATCAAGTCCGCGGTTTCTTGCTGCTATTACGAGTTCATCATCCATCATGCTCCGAAGAACCTCATCCGGAACCAGTTCGATCTTCTGGATCTCATGGCTGGTCCTGAAACCATCGAAGAAATGGATAAATGGAATCCTTGCCTTAAGTGTGGATGCATGCGCGATCACCGCCAGATCCATCGCTTCCTGGGCCGAGGCGCTTGCAAGAAGGGCAAAACCCGTCTGCCTGACTCCCATGGTGTCACTGTGATCTCCGAATATTGACAAGGCCTGGCATGCAAGACTTCTGGCTGAAACGTGAAATACTGCCGGTGTGAGTTCAGCAGCGATCTTGTACATGGACGGTATCATGAGAAGGAGACCCTGCGATGCTGTGAATGTGGTGGTCAAGGCTCCAGTCTGAAGCGCTCCGTGTACTGCCGCAGAAGCTCCACCCTCACTTTGCATTTCCTGAACCAGCGGAATGGTTCCCCAGATATTCGTCTTACCCTGCGAGGACCAGGCGTCCGCGTATTCTCCCATACCGCTGGAGGGAGTGATAGGGTAGATGGCTATTACTTCACTAAGCTTATGTCCTATTCGCGAAGTAGCTTCATTACCATCAATAGTAATCATTGTACGTTCCATTTTTTTCATCCCTTTCAATATGCTAATTAGACAAACTATGTTTTTTCACTTTACTTTATTCTAAATCTCTTAATTTCAGGTCATTTTCCCCTTGGATCTCGGGAAGGGAATGACGTCCCTAATATTCTCAATACCCGTGAGATACATCAGCAAACGCTCAAAGCCCAGTCCGAAACCCGAATGGGGAGCAGAACCCCATTTCCGCAAATCGAAGTACCATGAGTAATCATCCATATCAATACCGGATTTCTGTGCACGCTTCAAAAGGACATCAAGCCTTTCCTCACGCTGGCTGGCCCCTACTATCTCGCCGACTTCAGGGAAAAGAAGGTCAGTACAGGCAACGGTTTTTCCATCATCATTGAGCCGCATGTAAAATGGCTTCATATCCGCCGGATAATCCGTTACAAAGACCGGACTCCTGAAATACTCGTCCGCAAGGAACTTTTCGTATTCACTGATTAGATCCATTCCCCATTCGGGAACAGTCTCGAAGCGATCAGCGTTTTTCTTCAGGATATCCATCGCGTCAGTGTATGTTATTCTTCCGAAATTACTCTCGATTATCATTCTGTAACGATCCTGGAGTCCCTTTTCATAGAACCTGGTGAAGAATTCAATCTCATCAGGACACCTTTTCCGAAGATTACAGGCGATGAATTTGATGAACTTCTCAATCAAAGCGATATCATCATCGAGATCGAAAAACGCCATTTCGGGCTCGATCATCCAGAATTCGGCTGTATGGAATCTTGTGTCCGATGGGTCGGCCCTGAAAGTAGGACCAAACGTGTATACTTTTCCCAATGCCAGAGCCAGCGGTTCAGCTTCCAGCTGTGCGCTCACTGTGAGAAAAGCCTGCCTTTTGAAATAATCCTTCGAGTAGTCAACCAAGCCGTCGGAGACCGTGATACTGTCCAGAGGCATGGAAGTGACCTGGAAAGCTTCTCCAGCCCCTTCAGCGTCGCTGGTCGTGATGAACGGAGCATGGATGAAAAAGAACCCGTTCTCATCGAAGAAATGGTGGATCGCAAGGCTTAAGTGGTGACTCATCCGGAAGACAGCCCCGAACGTGTTTGTTCGAGGTCTGAGGTGAGGAATTGTCCTTAGAAATTCGTTAGAATGCCTCTTCTTCTGGAGGGGATAATCATCTCCCACAGGACCTATAATATCCAGGTGTTCAGCACTGACCTCATGCGACTGCTCAGTGCCGGGTGAATCAATAAGTTTACCGCTGACCCTGATACATGCACCGGTGGAAAGTCCGGAGAGTTCATCATCCGTGAATCTGTCTTTGTCAAAAACAACCTGCAGAGCAGAAGAAGATGATCCATCATTCATAGAGGCAAAAGCTACGTTTTTGCCCATCCTGGCTGTTCTGATCCATCCGTAGACCGTAACAATTTTATCCTGACATTCTCCTGCAAGAATGGACTGGATTGTTGAGCGTTCTATCATTAGTACCTCCAGTTCCAGCGCTGCAATTCACGCTGAATCCAGAATAACAGCAGTCAATTGAATTCGGAAAGAATAATCTAAGTACAACAGGTCTTTTAGGCAACTCGTCAGTTGAGATTCCAGTGTGTCCTTACATTCATAAAAGGGGCGTCCAGCGCAGTTCTGGAATATCCGAGTTTCTTGCCCTGCCAGCTGTCTTTTTCGAAAAGTGCCTGATGTATTCTGTTTACTACCGATTGTTTGTTCAGAGACCATTTTGGAGCCACTGTCAGTTCATGATGAGCTTCTCCGGTCAGTCTCTGTATCACGGTTCCCGGTTCAGTATACTCAAGGAAAGTAATGACTCTGTCGATGTATTTATCAAGTGTCATTAAGTCGAATTCATTATTAAGGTACATTCTCTCAAGCTCAGTGTCCTTTACCACATGAAGGTTCTGCAGTTTCAGTCCTGAAGTTCCAGTCTTTCGAACAAACTCCGCATCAGTGAGGATATCTTTATCGTCGGAACCAGGATAGCCGATTATCATTTGAGCTGTCGAAAGGATATTCCTTGAATGGAGGTTTTCCATTGCAGTCAGAGTATCCTTCGATGTATGGCACCTGTTCATATCCTCCAGAATACTGTCATTCGAAGTTTGAACACCAAGTTCAACCCAGAGGAAAGTTCTGTCAGAAAGTTCTTCCAGCAGATCCAGAGTCTGCGCGTTCAGACAATCCGGCCTTGTACAGAGAGCCAGACCGACAACTCCTGGAAAATCAATCGCTGTTAAATAAAGCTCACTCAGCTTTTCAGGATCCGCATAGGTTGTGGAATAGTCCTGGAAATATGCTAAAAAGCTGTCTACTTTGTATCTGGATGCAACGAAACGACAGCCGGCTTCCAACTGTTCTTTGATTGACATGCCGTCTATGAAGGTCATCGGGCGACTGCCTTCCGGATTGCAGAATGAACATCCTCCAGTCCCGACACTTCCATCCCGATTGGGGCAGGTGAATCCACCCCAGAGACTGACTTTATGGACCCTGGTGCCGAAAACCTGATTGAAGAAACTGTTGAGGTTGCGGATGCGTCCCTGGTCCATTAAACTTTCATACCCCTTTTGACCACACATACTGAAAGGAATTCAGCAGCATGTCCAACCACCGGAAGACCAGCAGAGCCGCGGCCATGTTCTTTGACCACTTCGATCTGGTTCCTGACGATGGGGAAAAGGATTCCCTTCGGAAAATTGTTCAGAGTTTTTCGTACATACCATGGGAAAACCTAACCAAGTTCTTAGCAAAAGCACAGCTTGCAGAGAAAGAAAACAGACTGAGACTGCCTGGAACCGTTATCAATGAACACATTCAGAATGGAGCGGGAGGAACCTGTTTCTCTCTTACGGCTGCACTTGGCGAGGTCCTTGAATCAGCGGGTTATACCTGTAACCCTGTTATGGCTGAAATGCAGCATGGCAAGAACATTCATTGTGCTCTATTAATTATCACTCCCGATGGAACTCGATTTCTGGCAGACCCGGGATACCTTGTTCCTGTTCCAATACCTCTGGAGACGGGAAAGAATACAAGGCTTGATGTATACGATAAGAAACTGATATGGGAACCGGATTCTGACGGTGAATCATATGACATGTATACGATAGAGGGCGAGAATAAGCAGTGGAGATATAAAGTATTGATGAAACCGATTAGCCTTTCAGAATTCAGAATGCACTGGCAGAAATCCTTTAATGCTACAGGTATGAACAGCCTTCATCTGAACTGCCGAAGTGAAGATCGACGCTTATCCGCTCACAATTTAAACCTCCGAATAGTTGCTAAGGAAGGAAAACAGAATGAGAAACTTCGGGATAACTACTCCGGCAAGATTGAGAAGTACTTCGGTTTGAACCGGACTGTTGCTGATGCTGCTTATAAGGAATGGAGAAAGTTATGTCGGGACAGGTAAAAGTTCTCCCTGTAATGGTTATTATCAGCATCATTTCCCGTGAGGATCAGCTGAAAGAAAGTACACGTATACCGCTTGAGTCCAGATTCGGGAAAGCTGAACTGGAAAGTGCTCTATATCCGTTTGACCTTTCGGATTACTACGAAAAAGAGATGGGGTCTTTCCTCTCAAGGCGCTGGTACTGTTTCAGTAAATTAAGGGATGGTTCTGAGCTTGCGGAATGGAAATGTTTCTGCGAAAGTATTGAAAACGATTATCTGGATCGAAAGGGTAATCGCACCGTGAACATCGACCCCGGTTACCTTGATTACGGCAAACTTGTTCTTGCCTCATTTAAAAGTGCTCCCGATAAGATCTACATGGGCAGAGGCGTCTGGGCTCACACCTGTCTCAGGTATGGTAACGGCTCATTCATGGCTCCTGACCATAGCTTTCCTGATTTTAAGGATGAGAGATTTAACGATTTCATGCTTGAAGCCAGAAGACTCTACAGGAAAATGCTCAGGTAACAGGTAGATCTTTGTTGGTCTTGACATTCCTTACCTTTTCTGGATATTTTGCTTCAGAAAGTAAAGTCTGCCGATCAGGGGTTCATACGGTACAGGTGTTCATCAGGTAAAAGCCTGTTTGCTGTTATGTACGGAGGCTCCAGTATGTTGCCAGTGTCCATGCATACTTTTGGAAGTACATCATCTGCCGCGCTGTTCTGCGTGTTGATTTTGGTGTCTATCAGCAGTGTAGCTTTCACTTCAACAGAAATTCCCCCTGGTGATATTCCGAGCATCTTGATTCTTCATTCCTATCACCATGGGTTCACATGGACGGAGAATATCTGTACGGGACTGCATTCTGTTCTTGATGGAGCCAATTTCGAGATTGATGTTCACATCGAATACATGGATACAAAGGTTCACCTGCCTGAGGTCGTGTTTCCTTTGTTGGAGCAGCTGTACATGATAAAGTACGAGGGCATATGCCTTGATCTCATCATTACAACGGATGACAATGCGTTGAATTTTCTCCTGGCTCGGCGCGATCAGCTCTTTCCCGGTGTTCCTATCGTTTTCTGCGGCCTGAATAATTTTTCGGAATCCCGGATTAAGGATATACGCGGAATCACAGGTGTGGCGGAGGCTTTGGATCTGGGCGGCACTATAGAACTTGCACTTGATCTGCATCCTGGTACACGATATGTGGCGGTGGTTAACGACAGCACGCCTACAGGCATCTGGAATCTGGGGAATTTCAGACAAGTTGAACCGGAATTCACCAATAGAATTGAATTCATCGAACTGTTCAATCTGACCACTGAGGAACTGATTGAAGCACTTCACTCTCTGCCCGATGAAACGCTTGTTCTTCTCATGTCTTTTTATCGAGATAAAGCTGGAAGAACTTTCAGTTACCCTGAATACACTCTGCTTGTGACGGAGAACTGCAACGCGCCTGTATACACGGCGTGGGATATGTTTGTGGGACACGGCGTCCTGGGAGGGATTGTAATCAGTGGCGAAGCCCAGGGAGAACATGCTGCTCGAATGGCACTCAGGTTGCTGAAAGGAGAATCGGCGGATGATATTCCGGTGCTGACTGAAAGCCCGAACGTGCCAATGTTCGACTATAATGTGATGCAACGCTTCGGAATCGCAGTTTCAGACCTGCCTCCAGAAAGAGTCGTGATCAACGAACCCGTGTCGCTGTACTATCGGTACAGGATATTTATCTGGATGGCGATAGCCTTCGTACTGATGCAATCTGCCATGATTCTTGCCCTGACGGCAAATGTTTTCAGACGCAAACGAGCGGAAGGTCGTCTGAGACAGAGCGAGGCACGGTATCGCGGTATCGTCGAGGACCAGACCGAGCTTATCTGCCGTAATCTGCCGGATGGTACGCTTACATTCGTTAACGATGCGTACTGCCGCTACTTCAATAAAAGCAGCGATGAGCTCATAGGGCACAGTTTCATGTCTTTAATCCCTGATGAATATCATCATGTTGTAAAGGATTATTTCTCGTCTCTGGGAAGCGATAACCCGGTCGCTACTCATGAATACCGCATTGTCATGCCAGATGGCGAGTTGCGATGGAACCAATGGTCCAATCGGGCCATCCTCGACGTCTCGGGTCAAGTGGTCGAATTTCAGGGGGCAGGACGTGATATAACCGAGCGCAAGATGGCAGAAGAGGCATTGCGGGAAGCAGAGATGCGCTACCGAACTCTTGTTGAGCAGATACCCGCCATTACTTATACCGCTACGCTGGACAAGATCCCCATGATTACTTTTGTCAGTCCTCAGATCGAATCGATCCTCGGTATTTCACCACAATCCTATGTTGGCAATCCGCTTTTCTGGGATCGACATCTGTATCAAGACGACCATGACCGAGTCCTGAAGGAAATCGAGCATTGTTTTGGAACCGGTGAACCTTTTCGATCTGAATATCGCATGATCTCGAAATCGGGCGATACTATCTGGTTCAGAAATGAAGCCATTATCGTAAGGAGCAATGACGGAACACCCTTGTTTTTCCAGGGTATCATGTTGAACATTACCGAACACAAGCACGCTGAGCAGGAGCAGCTGAGTCTCGAGCGCCAGGTTTTACAGACACAGAAACTCGAGAGTCTGGGGGTGCTTGCAGGAGGTATTGCTCATGACTTCAACAACCTGCTCACGGGTATTCTGGGCAACGCAGACCTTGCGCTGCTCGATCTTTCCCCGGTATCTCCGGCACGTCAGAATATCCAGGACATTGAAACGGCAGCTCATCGGGCTGCAGAGCTCTGCCGGCAGATGCTGGCCTATTCCGGAAAAGGGCATTTTATCATTGAGCCGGTAGATATTTCGGAGATTATTCGAGAGATGTCTCACATCCTGGATGTTTCGATCAGCAAGAAATCTATTTTGAAGTACAATCTCTCTGATGTTCCTGTCATTATCATGGCTGACGCGACGCAGATCCGGCAGGTGATCATGAATCTGCTCATGAACGCATCGGAAGCATTGAGTGATAACAGCGGTGTGATCTCGATTTCAACAGGACTTGCTTATTACGACCGCTCCTATCTTTTGGAAATGTATATGGACGAGAATCTTCAGAAAGGGATGTACGCCTGTCTCGAGGTGACCGATACTGGATGCGGGATGGATAGCGAAACAAAGGAAAAACTGTTCGACCCATTCTTTTCAACGAAAGTCACCGGGCGAGGACTGGGATTGTCAGCTGTTCTGGGTATTGTACGTGGACACAATGGAGTTCTCAGGGTCAGTAGTGAGCTCAAGAAAGGAACTACATTCAGGATTCTATTTCCAGCCGACGCAGAATTTCCCGAACTTGAACCGGAAAAAATGGACAAGGAGTTTGAGTGGTACGGACACGGTACGATTCTTATTGTTGACGATGAGGAAACTGTCCGCGCGGTCGGCAGACATATGCTCGAACGTTTGGGTTTCACAGTGATAACAACCGAAGACGGCTTGAAGGCTGTCGAGATCTTCCGGGCAAGATGCAACGAGATTGATTGTGTATTATTGGATCTCACAATGCCGCATATGGACGGAGAAGAGGCCTTTCGCGAAATGCGTAGAATTAAAAGCGATATCAGGATAATTATGTCCAGTGGATACAGTAAACAGGAGATATTGCGGCGTTTTGCCGGTAAAGGAATGACCGGATTTATCCATAAACCGTATGTTATGAAAGAACTTCAAAAGGTTGTCCGCGAAGCTATCGAGGGTACACCGCAGTAAAGTGCTGGTGATTTATGCGGGTTAGGATAACGAATTCAAACCCGGGTTCTTGATGATATTTCTTTTACTGACAAGTAAAGAATAATAAAACTACTAAACTTTAACAGCAATGATCAGAATACCGGTTTCTACAAGTCCCAGTACAGGCAGAAGAATTGACTTGGTTTGCATTCCTGTTTTATTATTAATATGAAGTAAGATGTGTACAGATCAGAAAAGCACTGAAGGATTATAAATGTTGGTTTTATCGAAAACAAAAAATAGCTTTTTCCGTCAGTTTCAATTTCACCGGATTATTGAAATAGAGGTCCCAAGGTGAAAATACGCACAAAGGTTCTTATCAGTGCCCTCTCTTTGGTCATGCTTACCGGACTGTCCGTTATCCTCGTTGTAAGAAACATCTCGAAAAATACACTCGAAGAACAGACATTTAACCATCTCACTACTATCGCCGAGGCAAGAACACAGCATATTCAATCGATACTGAACGAATACAGGCAGCTCACC
>JAUXIK010000004.1 GCA_030620995.1 Candidatus Aegiribacteria sp. | reverse complement strand
ATTTACGCCTGTGGAGACTCAAGCTCTGACCGTGTAAGAATTTACTCGGTGAAACTGGAGTCTACGAAGCAGGAAGAAAATGATAGATAATGTTGATTATCTTAAACTTTTCGGAGCGGGTATAAGACAAATCGCCAAATGTGACATGTCTTTTTTCAACAGCATTCTATGCTTCCTCCAAGCTTTATATCAGGACTGACATTTTCTGAGCGCTGTTTCTGCGTTTTGAGACCCCTCACAAAATGTAACCCTGATGACAGACATGAGATTTCAATTCATTATCCTTTTTCATATATATCAGAAAGGTTGATTGTAAACAAATCCTGTTCTGCAATTAACCCCGGCACTTGTGAAATAGTGTCAACAGTTACGCAAAGAGAACGCTCCAGAACAACCAGACTTCTTTCTGCATAGCTCCTTGATATTTATCAGGAACTGACTTCAGACAGATCTTCGATAACCAGACAGTTTACCTGATCAACTACAGAGGATATGGGGAGAGCAAAGGCAGCCTTACTTGATTATTTTAAACAGTACAATTATGCTAGTATAAGTTAATTGCTTTTTTGGAAAAATAAGGACGGAAAGGTGAGTTTGCGACTTAGAAGATTCTGGCTCAAGAATTTCAGGAGCATTGCATCAGCAAAGATTGAAATGACGAATCCACTGGTATTTGTTGGCAGGAACGGAGCTGGTAAAACCAATATTGCTGACGCCTTTTCCTTTGTTTCAGATGCTGTTTCTTTTCCATTGACCACAGCATTTGATAAACGGGGAGGAATACAAAGTGTTCGGTATAGAACTCCGGGACGCGGACGACCTACGAATATTTCTGTTCGAGTAGATCTTGAAGATGAAACAAATAAGTATATTAAAGCAGTATACGCATTTGAAATAAAGTCCAGGAAGGATTTTGGTTTTGCTGTAGGACAGGAGAAATGTCAACTTGATTTCGCTGAAGGTCAGAGCTTTTTCTTTCACCGCAGCAATGGTTCATTCAAGTGCAGTGACTCCAGTTTAATACCTAATGTAGAACCATCATCTTTACTATTACCAATTCTTGGTGGCGATAAAAGACTTGCACCATTGTACGATTTCTGCAGGTCTATGAGAACATACTTTATCGAACCTTTTGCACTTCGTGAAACGCAGGATCCGGATTCAGGAGCAATTCTTCAATCGGATGGAAGGAATGCAGCAAGTGTACTCCGTTCCCTGAAGAAGAGGGAAGGCGGGAAGCATGTAATAGATAAAATCAGCGAATATCTTGCAGCCGTTGTCCCAGGATTGAAAACTGTTTCTGAACGAAGGCTTGGTAAGCAGCTTACTCTGCAATTCGAGCAGGATGTAGCTGGTGAGTCTGTTCGCTATGATGCATACTGCATGTCAAATGGTACTCTCAGAGTTCTCGGTATTCTGCTTGCTGTTTTTCAGAAGCCATCTCCTTCTCTTCTGATAATAGAGGAACCAGAGGTTACAATTCATCCCGGTGCTATTGATATTATCGTCGATGTGCTCCGGGAGGCTTCCCGAAGCATTCAGGTTATAATAACCAGCCACAGTCCTGAGCTTCTGGATAACAAGTGGTTCAAACCGGAGTCTTTTCGGATTGTGCTATGGGAAAATGGAGAAACACGATTCTTTAAGCTGGGCAACTCATCTACAGAAGCAATTAGAACACATCTCATGAGTGCTGGAGAACTGATGCGGGCTGATGCACTGGTTTGTTCAGACAACGCTAAATATTCCGTAGAGCATGGATTGTGGGATTTCCCTCCTGTATGAAGATTCAGCCGATTGTTGAAGGCAGAGGAGAAGTAGAGGCTTTCCCTGTTCTACTGCGGAGATTGCAGGAACTGACTTCCGAATGGCAATTCAGTATTGCCAGGCCAATTCGCCAGAATTCGAGCATAATCAGGCAGGAATTGAATTTCAAGAAGGCAATAAAACTTGCGAGAATTCAGGAGGATTGTGGTGGTATTCTCGTCCTCTTTGATTTAGAGGATGATTGCCCGGCAGATATTGGATCGCAGTTGCAGCAATGGGCTGATGATCTAAGTCTCGATGTCCCCTGTTGTGTAGTCCTGGCATATAGAGAATATGAAACATGGTTCCTTGCCGGAATAGAATCGCTTCGCGGTTATAGAAATATTCGCGATAATGCTGAAAGAATTGATAATCCTGAACAGTATAGAGACTCCAAAGGACAGTTGGAGAAACGAATGGTTCCAGGCTGTTACTATCGGGAGACTCTCGATCAGACCCCTCTCAGCGCGCAGGTTGACATCAAACATGTTGCCGTTAGAAGCAGATCTTTCAAAAAACTTATCTCCTGCTTTTCTTCGATCCTTTCTGAAATGGGATACGAGGATGCTTCGGAAATTCTGTTCAGATTTCTGGATGCTGTATGAGAAAATGTCATGGGTCTTTCTACGCTGATGATGTAGAATGACAAGAGTCAGAGTCATTAACCATACCTGATCCAAAGTCATCGGTACTACAGCTGGAGGAGTTTGTCACCTCTGAATGATTTCCAGCGACTCTTCCTGCTTGCCGATTGTCAGAAATCCCGGTGTATCATAACCTGACAGAGAGTAAGATCGATCAATTCCTCGATATCCAATTTGCCTGATTCCGTCGCTTTCAAAGGACCGTCCATACACCCGGAGTCGTCATAATTTCGAACTGCGGATTTCCCGGGATGGAGCATTTCCAGGTTCTCAAGCTTCTTTTCAGGAGAGTTTCCAGGAATATGGGAACCAGAATTCAGGCGAAGATCATAGCCGGCTGTGTGGGTTTTATGCCGATGCTTCATTGTCGGACAGGCTCCTGGAATACCACTCTGTCCTCCGGGATGCCATAACGGTCAAGTATTTCGTCATTGACAGCAAAGGCTTCTTCCCTGTCCAGAACAATGATGTTGCCCAGATTGGTGGTCAGCTCAAGGAATTGACCTGTGCTGCTTTCAACCAATTCGACGAACTGGGAGAAACTTCTTACCGGGGTGCCGTCCACCATTCTGATTATCTCGTTAGCGATGTTTTCGTAACCGGTGTTCACCTCGGCGGGGAGCATGTAAGTATGGATAACTATTTCTTCCGTGTCTTCTGTGCGCCAGTTGTTGAAAAAAAATGGGTAGGTGAAGTACTCATAGACGTACATACGCCAGTCACTGCCCCATTCTTCCAGATAGTTAAGCGTAAGGGGCATGAACACCGCTCCCCCGAAGATGAAGTACTCCGGCGGGGTGTCATATATCTTGCTGGAGACAATCGTAAGATCGTGAAGCGTGGTGTTGAGTGTCATCTCAACCGTCGCCGAGATACCATCTCTGATTATCTCAAGGGGAATAACCTCACCTATCTGCCGTCGGTGTACCATATAGTCAAGTTTGGTACGGCTGCCGGATCTGAATTCCACAGTGCCGTCCCCTGCGATTGATCTGCCGTCTATCTCCATTATTACATCGCCCGGTTCCAGCACCTCCGCCGCCGGTGAGCCATAGGCAATATTGGTAACCATCACTCCGGCCTGCTCTTTTTCAATTCCGAACATTTCGGTGAAAGCCTCATTACGAATAACCTGATAGCTGAATCCGGCGCTGGGGAACCCGTCGTAGCTCCCATCCTCCAGATCCTCAAAAAAGTGTTTGATCACAGGAACCGGTATCACATACCCTATGTTGTCTGCCTGAGAGATTGTCTGCATGGCAACGCCGACGATCCTGCTGTCAATGATGGCTGGTCCGCCGCTGTTCCCCGGATTGATCGCCGCGTCAATCTGTACAGTAAGCAGAGAAAGACCGCTATGAACGTAGAAAGAACTCTCAATCCTGGAAATAACTCCCTGAGTGGTACTGAGGGCATCTCCGCCCATGGGGTAACCATAGACCGTAACCTGTTCCCTGGGGCGGGGAAGCTCTCCCAGTTCCAGAGGATCTATGCCCTGGAAGAAAGATTCATCTTTCACCGTTATCAGCGCCAGGTCGGAATCGTGGGACACCGCCACCACAGATGCCTGATACTTCCTGGGATCACCCTCTTTCCGCACCTGCAGGTAAGTCTCATTACTTACAACATGGGCGTTGGTCAGTATCATGTTCCCGTCAACTACACAACCGGAACCTGAGCTTTCCCTGAGAGCTTCGGTGATCCAGGGAATGTAATAGCTCCAGGCCATGCTGTTCGTGTATATCTTTACCATTGCCTGATCTATATCGGTGGCCAGGCCAACTGTGAAGAAAGTAAATACAAAGAGTAATATCCAGAGTTTCATCGTGATCCTTACATCTGAGTTTTCAAGGTGACATTTTCCTCTATCTTGTTACTACCATCCGCGTTGTTGCCGAGATGTCTCCGGCTGTCAGCCTCGCGAAGTACATTCCTGAGGCAAGCGTTGATGTATCGACGGTTATCCGGTTCATTCCCTCTCTCATTACTTCCTGAGCGGCTATAAGGACTTTTCTTCCGGAGAGGTCGTAGATGGAAAGGATGATCTGCTCAGGAGTTGGGCGTAGCTCAATCTTATGTGCCAGCAACATTGTATACCCCTTCCATAATGTTATATCATAACAGATTAAGGTATATTATCAAGTACTTACTAGCCCTTTGAATGCTTTCTGATTTACTTATTATTCTTTCTGAATCGTTTGATGTAAATATGTGTGGGGACATGCAACGCCAATCTTGCTGCTTCAGTTTATTGACACCAGTCACATGAATGAATATTATGCTAATGAGTGAAAGAATATAGAAATTAATATTCTTTTTGAAAGGGGTTTAGTCTGGAGTACGCTGCATGCCGAATGAGGAAATCATAGCGCTGGAGAAGGAACTCGAAAAACTCAGACTTGAACCTCCCGGTTCGGAACTTGTATCCCTGCTGAACAAAATTGCTCTTAGTGAGATTCATTCAGATCCCCGCAAATCGGAAGCTTATGCTCTGGAAGCACATGATCTGGCTGGAGAACTGGGGTTTCCTGTCGAGCAGGCCAGGAGCTGCAATATGCTTGGAACGGTCAATCAGGAGGCGGGGAACTTCGCTGAGGCAATGTCGTATTGCCGGAAATCCATGGAGATCTCTGAGAAACTCGAAGATAAGAACGGCATGGCATCCGTTCACGGCATCATGGCCTCCAGCTACAGGTCTCAGGGTATGATTGACAAGGCTCTTGAACACTACCACGAATCTCTCAGACGGAAACAGGAATGTGGCGCAGGTAAAGATGAACTTGCCCTTTGCTACCTGAATATAGGCGCATGCTACAGCAGTCTGCTTCGCCTTGATCTGGCGCAGTCATCCTATGAATATTCACGGAAGATATGGGAGGAGTCCGGGAACCGCGCGAAACTGGCATACATCTACAACAACATGGGTTCTGTATACGGAAAAAAGGAAGAGCTGGACAAAGCACAGGAGTACTTCCAGAAAGCTCTTGATATAAGGGAAGACCTGGGGGATAAAAAAGGTATCGCGAGTACTCTGTGCAACCTTGGGAGTCTGCAGCAAAACCTAGGCGATAACATATCGGCTCTGGACTTCTTCACAAGGAGCCTTGAACAGTTTGAGGAGATCGGCAACAAAAGAGGAATTGCTTACACATGCAATTGTTTAGGCGGGTTACATATCATCCTTGGACGTCTCGATGAAGCTGAAGAGCTTATCAGCAGAGGCCTTTCGATAACAAGAAAGCTTAAGATAAAGGACTGTGAAATCCTCTGTCTGGAGAACATAACGGATCTGTACGAGGCAAAAGGGGATCTGCAGCAGGTGGTGGTGTACTTCCGGGAACTGAAAATATGCCTGGAAGAGTATCTGAACGAGAAGAGCATGGATAAGGTAGCGGGGCTTCAGGTGCAGTTCGAGACCGAGAAGAAGGAGAAGGAAGCCGAGATCTGCCGCCTGAAGAACCTGGAGCTTTCCAGGAAAAACGATCAGCTTCGTGATGCCCTGGCGCATGTGAAGAAACTCCAGGGCCTGCTTCCCATCTGCGCGAGCTGTAAGAAAGTCAGGGATGATGACGGTTACTGGAAGCAGATAGAGTTCTATATCTCCGAACACTCCGACGCACAGTTCACTCACGGGATCTGCCCCGAATGTTCAATCAAACAATTCGGCATAGACTTCAACCTGGAGCAACCCGAAGAAAAGAAGAGTAAATAATATTTCTTGATTATAACGGCCGGGATGTACGAGTTGACAAAAGGGTTTCAAACTCCTATGAAATATGATGAAGCGTGCCGTGGAATGGCGTGCTTCAAAGGAGGTAGCCTATGATATTGCTTTCTATTCTGTTGATTGCTCAGATTACACCGTTTGTGCCCGGTAGCAGTGGCGGAGGAACACTGTCCAGCGGTGTCGTTGTTATTAATGAATTCATGGCACATCCCCTCGCTTCCTATACGGAAACAGACGGCGAATGGGTTGAACTGTACAACAGATCGGGAGACTGGGTCAACCTTTCCGGATGGACTCTGTCAAACGCTCTCGGGCAGGAAGTAACGATGTCCACTTATCTGCTGCCGCCGGATAGTTACTACGTCCTTTGCTCATGCGGAGATGAATCCATGAACGGCGGTCTTGTTCCGGACTATGTATACAGCGATTTCACAATCAACGATACGGGCAGGCTGACACTGCGCAGCTCTTCAAGGGAAATTATTGACGAAATAATCTACACCGGCAGCTGGCCTGTAACAGCGGGTTACTCCTGCGAGCGAATCAACCCGGGATGGATCTCCAGCACATCTTCAACATGGGGTAAATCCACGATGACTTTCGGGAATGGTGATTTCGGCACACCAGGCTCACTGAACAGTGTTTTTGAGAATTCTTTCGTGCAGAACAGCTGGGCATTCATAAAAGCCTTCGTTCAGTAGGCTGAAATAGTCCGCTTGAAAACAGTTTTTGTTCTGTTGATTATTCTTCTGGTTCACTGCGTTTTCGCGGCTGACCCTCTTGTAGTATTTTTCATAGACACCACATTCGAAGATTATTCCGGCGACGCCATGATTGTCTGCACACCCGGCGGCAGGCATTATGTGATAGACGGGGGTGATATGAGCACCTATCCTCCTGTGTGGGACTGCGGAGAAGACAGAGTACTTCCTCTTCTGGACAGCCTTGGGGTTACATACCTGGAAGGAGTTGTAGGCACTCACCTCCATGCCGATCATGTCGGCGGATTGATATCCGTCTATAACACACTTCCGGTAGTGACAGCATACGATTCGGGCTGGCCCTATGGAGGCACCTGGACATACGAAACCTATCTTGAGGCAATTATGAACAACGGTTCTGAATTCGTAACTCCCCGGAGAGGAGATATTCTGAACTGGGGGCCTGAACTGACGGTTGAGGTGATTCATCCTGTCGATCCCCTGTCTCCATCCAACATAAACAACTCTTCCATTGTTATCCGGCTTACATACGATGAAGTTTCATTCATTTTTACCGGTGATCTCGAGACGGACGGCGGAGAGGACGTTGTTCTTGGAGCGCTCTCAACAGGAGAAATTGATGAAATATCAGCAGATGTGCTGAAGGTGGGGCATCACGGATCATATACATCCACCTGCACGCAATGGCTGGTTGAGATCAATCCTTCGATTGCCGCCATCTGCGTCGGTGCTGGAAATCCTTACGGTCATCCTCACGCGGAAGTTATTAACAGATTGAACGACAGAGATATAACCATCTACAGAACCGATCTTGACGGTACGTTCTATATATCCTCGGATGGACAGGGAGTTTATTACGACTCCATGCCGCCCACGGGTGGAGGAGGTCCTGCTTCCATTGATGAATTCGCCGTGTATCCAAGCCCCGCCACCTCAGTGGTTACTTTCGCGTGGGACGCAACTGATGGGCAGTCCTCATCGATAATGGTTTTCAATCTTAATGGAGAGAAGATCCTTGATGTAAATGCTGAGTCCGGTTCTTATACCTGGAATCTTTCGACCGTTGACGGAATGGCCTCTCCGGGTCTTTACGCTGTTGTCTTCAGAACTTCGGGAGGTGAGACATGTACCGAATACTTTGCTGTATCCCGCTGATAGCGGCTTCTCTTGCTATCGCAGGCGAAACGGGGACAGCTGATCTTCTGGTTCTGTCATCTCCAGGATTTCCATCGACGATGATGCTCGGACCCGCCGGCTGTGCGATCAGTACAGGTCCGGGATCCATGCTGTCGAATCCGGCTCTTTGCAAAACCGGGTTCAGCGCGGCAGGAGGCCGATGGAACCTGGAAACTACAGCCGTATCAATCGCAGGTGCTTTCTCTGCCGGATCTGACATTGAAGTCGGAACCGGTCTTGTTTATCTGGGCAGAGGAGGGCTCATCGGAAGAGATGAGTCCGGTGCTGTTACCGGCGAGTATTCCTATTCAACAGGCTGCGCAATGGCCGGAGTGTCCTTCCCGCTTGCGGGTTGGATTGATGCGGGTGTTTCAGCAGGTCTGTCATGGGAGAATGTGGCGGCTGAGGGAGGAACCGGTATTAACGCTAATGCGGGGCTGGCTTTTAAACCTGACGGTGGGCTTCTTGCCGGTATCGTTATTACAGGTGTCGGGCAGGCTCCTTCATGGCAGGGCATTCGTAAGGATATGCCAACCGAAATATCCGCAGGAGCGAGCTATCGCATATCATCGATTATGACCGGTTTTGCCGGCGGGAAGATAGGATTCTCAACTTCCGACGCATTTGGATGCGGAATGAGCATTAATTACTCTGAGTATGGATGTTCGGCGGGTTATCAATATTCACCCGGTGAGGATGAGATAAGCGGGTTCTTCGCGGGCCTGCGGTATACCTATGAGTCGGGTGGTTCATATACAATCGAAGCCGCCATATCTCAGAGGGACGAGCTGAGCTGGCCTGTTCTGGCCGGTCTATCTGTTTCTTTTTAATCGATAGAACGTAAAACTGCACATGCAGGCGGGTTATTCCGGGTTCATATTGACTTTGAATATCATAGTACTTATTATAGGGTCGTAAATTGGGGGCTAGAAGTAGGGACAGAAAGGTTTCTGTATGTTGCAGGCAAAATTCAGTATTGAAGAAGCACAGGCTCAATTCCTTAGTGAATTCGAAGTGTATGGATTCAAGGATAAAAGCTCTGTAGTCAGAGAGGCTATTAACCTGTTAAAGAAAGCTATGGAACTTGAAAGCCTGAGAAGATCAGCTGATCTGTATTCTGAAATTTATTCACTGGATGATGATCTGAAAGAATTGACTGAATCAACAGTAGCCGGATGGCCGGAATGACTGTGTTGAAAAGAGGTATGGTGATTGATGTAAATCTTGATCCGACTCTTGGTTCAGAAAACAGCTTGTCACTACATTTGCGGTTCCCGGATAAATGTCCGGAGATGGGGAAAATCAGACCGTGTGTAATTGTAACGAATGATGTTTACAATGAAAGAGTTCCGGTTATTCAGGTTGTTCCAGTTACTGAATGGAGCGCAAAAAAAGCACGGATAATGACTAATGTTGAAATTCTTCCTTCACCTGATAATGGCCTTTCGAAGAAATCCATAGCGGACTGCCTGCAGACGCGTCCAATCGATCATAGTCACAGAATGATCAGAATCCGCGGGAAACTGTCACCTGACGAAGTACAGAGAATAAACCGTTCGCTGAAAATTCTATTTGAACTATAACCCGCAAATCTCACCTTGCGGGTTCAGGATTGAGCGCCTGTGAGGAACTCCGGTATATATATCTGAGGGATGCCTTTCCTTGATGGAAAGTCTCTGTCCATGGAAAGCACCATCTTGGGGCAATTATCCTGAGTGTTCATGAGGGGGAGAAATTCCCTTTCGATCGTCTCCTCAGATGCAAGAAGATACGCAACCTGAATGTAAATAGTCTCATCTCCCCTGTGGGCTATGAAGTCAATCTCTTTTCCGTCCAGCCAGCCAATGAAAATGGAATAACCTCTTCGCCTCAGTTCCATGTAGATGATATTCTCGAGGAAACCGGAAATATCACCTTCCCTGTAACCGAAAAGTGCATGCCGGAAGGCAAGGTCATTTAAAAACGCTTTGCCGGTGTATTCAAGCTGTTTCTTACCCCTGAGATCATATCTTCTTACGTAATGAAAAGCGAAGGCATCAGACAGATAATGAATGAAGTCGATGACAGTGTTAACTGATGTACTCCTGCCCAGCGATCCAAGATAATCTGCAATACGTTTTGCAGAGAAAAGAGAACCTATGTTGTCAGCAAGAAAGGTAAATACTGATTCGAGAAGCGGAATATTTCTGATGCTGTTTCGAGTGATTACATCGTTCAGGAGAACGGTATCTCTGACAGATTGAAGGTACTGGTATGCAACTTCCCATGAAAGCTCCATCGAATGAAGAGCCGGCATCCCGCCAAATCTAAGGTATAAACGGAATTCCTCTTCCAGTGAGACGGCTTCATCCCCACGGAATTTAATGAACTCCGAGAGACCAAGCGGATATATCTGGAATTCCACATATCTTCCCGCAATTTTCGTTGCCAGCTCCGATGAAAGCATCTGTGCATTTGATCCTGTAATGTAGAGATCAACTCCGCCTCTGGCGAGAAGAGAAGAGACGATCTCCTCCCAACCTCTAATGTCCTGTACCTCATCAAGGAACAAAGCCATATCGGTTCCCTGATCAGTAATCATTCCGTGAAGAAGAATGCCATCCCGGTATTGCCAATTTTCCATCAGTTCCATATTGACTGACAGAATTTTCGTTCCCGGAGAGATCAATCGCACCAGATCGACAACCTGACCCAGGAAGACGCTTTTCCCAACCCGGCGCATACCTGTTATGACTTTCACAACAGGAGATCCGATAAATGGTCTGATTCTGTCGAGATACAAACTTCTTCTATAATGCAAGAATATCACCACCTTTTGAATATCTTATTCTATACTGTAAGAAATGTCATGTCAACAAGAATCAGGGATTGGCTGATACAATACAAGATTCGGTTAATGCTTCGATTATTCTGGGTGCAAACTTATTCCATACTGTAAGATAATCCAAATTTCTGAATATCTTATTCTATACTGTAAGAAAATTGCATTTCAGTACAGTTACGAAAATAGGCAAACATGTATACAGAGAATTGACTTTTAAGAAATCAATAACGGATTTCCAGCAATTGACAACGAAGAATGCAAGCAATTGTATACACATTCAAAGTACAACTTTGAAACTTACAGGAGAACATCATGATTATTAGAGATATTCAGCCTTATATTGATTGTCTGGCGCAACAGTATCCAGTGATAACTGTAACTGGTCCAAGACAGTCCGGAGACGACCGAATCCGAACGGTCAGCTTTCGAACTTTTTCGCGGAGGAGTATCCTTCGAGATCGTAGTTAATTTCCAGTTCGGGCATCGGCAGCCGGTCAATCGGAACATCTGATTCGTCGAGGAACTTCTCGGCAAGCGATCCGTGGTAGTCGGAGAAGATAACAACACGTGAAATACCGGCAGCGAGCAGGGCTTTCGCGCAGGTGGTGCATGGCATGTTCGTTATGTAAGCGGTGGCGCCGTTCAGTGGAACGCCGTGCCTCGCAGCCTGGGCAATCGCGTTCATCTCGGCATGATTTGTTCTGACGCAGTGGTTATCGACAATGAGACATCCCACATCCTCGCAGTGCTCCAGTCCGGGGAGAGAACCGTTGTACCCTGTTGAAAGCACATACCTGTCTTTCACCAGCACACAGCCGCAGTGCATTCTCGGACATGTGGCACGTTCGGAAGCAAGCATGGCGAGTTTCAGAAAGTATTCGTCCCAGGACGGTCTCAAAGTTTATCACCTCTCAGAATGTTGCTGAAATATGCGAACTACTGAAGCGAGCAGTCAAGCTGAAAACCAAATTCGGTTCTGGAGTCGCCTTCGGTTTCTTCCCAGCCGGAGCCAAGAACAGCCGCGTCCTCAATGATCTTTCTCAGGAACCTTGCTCTGAGGAAGAGATCTTCACTGATTTCAGCGGAAATGCTCATATGGAACATGAAGCCCCTGTCCCATAGCGCAGTGGAGCCGAACTCACCGGGGAAGAAGGCCTCTGCCGCGTACACCCTGGAGTTATATCCATCAGTGGAAAAAGCGGCTCCGCCGAGACCGACTGATAACAGGCTGACAGGAAAGTATCTGATCCTGAGTTCAATGCCGGTTCCGTTTTCAGTGGAATCCTCGTCGGAACTCCATCCGGTGAACGAGAGTTTTGTCCTGATATTGAATTTTTCGAGAGGCTGCCAGCTATTGCCTGTCCAGACTCTCCACCCTGATTCAGCAGTTTCTGTTCGTGTTCGACCGCCCATTGTCGCTTCCATGTTCCAGGGGAATCTGTATTGAATCTCGGTCGAACCGCGAAGCAGATGCTCATCGTTATTGAAATATGTTCCAGCGCCTGCTTTCAGAACGGTTCTTGAGAAAACATTCCACCTGAACCCGTAACAGAAGCCGATATCACATTCGCGGCCTATCGGGGGTGATGTTCTGGCATCCGGGAAATCCGACGGGTTCCGCAGCAGCATGAGCATGTGCCTGAAGTTACCGAAATTCTGTGTGGGAGCTGCCCAGAACGCTGCTGATACTCCTCCGGAATCTACTCCTGCGGCTGTTTCTCCGGTGAATCGGAAAGTGTTGAAATCAAGATCCCAGTCGGTTCCCATGCGGACCCAGTACTGTTCATCGCTGTCATGCTCAATAGCTCCGGCAAGTGTAACCCCCCATTCTTCCCCTCCAACGCGGATGGCTCCGAGAGTTTCCCGGATGGCGGCTTTTCCGGCGATTTCCGATGCGGTTCTGTGATGTCCGTCACCAATGGAGTCCAATAGGGAATAAGCCGCCAGCAATGACACATCAAGGTCTCCGAACCGGGCTAATGCCCCGGCTCCGATCAGAGGGTCTCCTCTGCAGCCCCACGCGGATGTGGCGGGTTCTATACGGTTCCTGATGCCCGGAGGTTTATAGAGAGCCAGTTCACTCAAGTCGGACCATCTGCCGGGGCAGGAAATAACCATCCCGCTTCCCAGATCGACCTTGAGCCATCCCGCCGAGACGGACTGAAGGTTACCGTTCGGAGGAGTCCATATTACACCACCGGAGATGATATCAACCCATTCCTCGCCTCTGGCCTTGTCCAGAAGAAGCGAAAAGCGCATCGTGCCGCTGCGGAACCTGAACCTGTCATAGAAACCGAATTCGTCACCAGCGTAGTAATTCTCGATAGTACCGCGGCACGCCGGGAATCTTCGTTGAAGCCGAACCCTTACATCTCCTTCGATAGCGGAAACCATACTGGACAGAAACAGGAGCAGAATAAGTACAGGAGGTATTTTCATTCAGCCACCAGAAACTCTCTGAACACTTCCATAAGTGAAGGACCTACGCCGGGAATATCATCAAGCTCTTCTATTGAGGAGACAGGTCCGTTCTGCCGCATCCAGGCGGCTATAGCTGAAGCTCGGCCTGGTCCTATCCCCGGAATCAATAAAAATTCCTCCTCGGTTGCCGTGTTGACATTCAGGGGGAATTCAGGTGCGGAAGCCTCCGATTCTTCCTCGCTGTCGGAAAGATTCAGCGCGGGTGGATCGGATGCGCAGTTCCCCCAGCACAGGGCAACTGAATGGGTTCCAGGAAGAGTTGAATGCTCTCCGTAACCGTATTCCACATTGATCGGGGATACCGAAATGGACAGAGCTGCCCAGAATCTTGCGGGGTTCGTAATCATTCCCGCCCCGAGGCTGATACTGGATTGTGGGGAAAAAGCGGTATGAAAACTGAATTCGGTATCGAGACCTTCCTGCCTGCCGGCTCCTACGGCCAGGGATACTCTGTCTACCGGGACGACGCCGAGACCGAGCTCAAGTGATCGGGGAGAAGACGGATCGCCGGAATCACCGAGATCGCTTCTAATGACACTGCGGAAAAGAGCTGTAGAGTAAACACCGGAAGTGGGAGACCAGACCGCGCCGATGTCCGCCGAGACACCTGTTGCCCGGCCGTAACCGCTTATCTGGAGATTTCTGATGGAGATATCCGTTCCGAGAACGACGCCGTTCATGATTCGAAAAGCAGCAGCGGCGACAGCGGTTTCCTCGGTATAGCTTCCATCGCCTGACAGAGAGAGAGCAGCGCCCACCGCGAATCTCCTGAACATCCAGTCTCCTGCTATTGCCGTTCGGTCAAGGCTGTGCAATCCAAAGGGACGTGATGCTGAAGCCGCGACTCCGTGTCCTTCAAGAAGCCCGAGACAGGCCGGGTTAACTATTATGACCAGCGGTGTTGTCGGGAAGAGACTGGAGGCTATTCCGCCCTGAAGCCAGGGAGATTCCGAAACGGGTTCAAAGGCTGTTTCAGCGGGGGAAGCGGAGAGCAGCAGAAGGAACAGGGTGACGAATCTGCAAAGTAATGATTGAATCTTCATACACTGAGTTTACGAATATATTCAACAGGTTTCAAGTGCGGGCTGTTCGGGCAAGCCTGAAAATTGATGATCTGCCTCACTTATGAGAAGATTTTTGATAACCGGAGAAATCCTTTCAGTTTAAAATTAATTCAGGATAACCGCAAAGATAAAAATGACAAAGGTTGACTGCACGTACATTAAATATGTAATGTATATATAAGAGTTAGATGTATACGTAATTTGCGGGAATATTTTCAGATACTGTTCTACATGGGGGGATGTTCGGGAAGGGGTAAAACCATCCCGGCATTCTCCCTGTTTTGTTCAGCGCTGTTACCGGTATCTGACAATCGCGAATTGAAGAAGGAATCGTTGAACTGTATGAAAATTACACCAGGACCGAGAATCTATTGTTTAAAGGCACATTATGATAATAGACAAAGATAAGCCCGGTCGAAGTAAAGATCAGTGGAGCTTCCAATCCTTCTTTGAATTGATTGGCGAAGCGGTGTGCCTGAACGAAATCGTATACGATGACAGGGGCAAAGCTGTTGACTACCGAATAATCGACGTTAATCCGGAGTATGAAAAGATATTTGGCATCAAACGCTTAAGCGTAATCGGTGAAAAAGCTTCAGGACTGTATGGAGCCGAAGAAGCTCCATACCTCGATGTCTGCGCCAGAGTAGCGGAAACAGGAAAATCCGAATCCTTTGAATCTTACTTTTCCCCGACAGACAGATACCATTCCTTCAATGTGTTTTCACCGGACAGCGGATTATTTGCCATGGCATTTTACGACATTACCGAGAAGAAGATGGCTGAGAAAAAACTGAGAGCGAGCGAAGAGAGATACAGAAATCTTTCGAATCTCACTATTGAAGGTATCCTGATTCATGAAAAAGGCGTGGCAATTGATGTAAATGAATCACTTCTGAAAATGTTCGACTATTCAAGAGAAGAGATAATCGGGAGGAACGTAATTGAACAGTGTGTACCCGCGGAATACCATTCAATGATAGAAAGACGGATAGTCGAGCATATTGCCGAACCATTTGAAATATCGGGAAGAAAAAAGGATGGAACGCTGTTCCCGATAGAGATCGAGGCAAGAAATATAAAGAAGAAGGATCAGGCGTTCAGGGTTACCACGATAAGGGATATCACCGAGCGGAAAAAAGCGAAGAGGGAATTGAAGCAGTTCTCTCAGTCGGTCGAGAGTTCGCCTGACGGCCTTGTCATGGGCGATCTCAAAGGGAGAATTACATATGTGAATAAAGCATTTGCCGGAATGTTCGGCTATTCGAGGGAAGAGCTGATGGGAAAAGAGATATCTTCCATTTATCCTGATGAACAGAAACCGACACTGAAAAAGGCAATAGAAGGCAGCTGGTCGGGAGAGCTGGTTGCCAGGAGAAAGAACGGAGAGCTTTTCCCTGTATTGGTCTCCGCCTCCAGGGTAACGGATGATAAAGGGAAGACGATTGCGCACGTAGCAAGCCATCGGGACATTACCGAACTGAAAAAAGAGGAACGGGAAAAAGCTGAAATGCAGAAGCGCCTGTTCCGGTCGGAGAAACTGGAAACAATTGGGATTCTTGCGGGTGGTATTGCTCATGATTTCAACAATATCCTTACACCCATTATCGGCTATACCGATATGGTGCTGTCCAGATTGTCCTCTCATGATCCTATCACCGAGGATCTGGAAGAGATTCTGAGCGGAGCCAACCGCGCGAAGGATCTGGTCAGGCAGATCCTGACATTCAGCCAGCAGATGGAAATGGAGAAAAAACCGATTCGTCTGCAGCAGGTAGTGGAAGAAGCCCTGAAATTACTGCGGCCAATCATTCCGTCAACGATTGAGATACTGAAGGAAATAAATGTGAACTGCCCGATGGTCATGGCTGATTCATCACAGATACATGAGGTCATTGTTAATCTGTGTACCAATGCTTATCAGGCAATGGCAGATGGAGGAGGACAGATCACTTTTGAATTGAAGGCTTTTCATTCCGATGACGGTGATGATTCGAGATCACACCCGATCCTTCAGGAGGGAGAATATGTCCGGCTGACTGTGAGTGACACTGGGCCGGGAATGACTGAAGAAATAAAGGATCATATTTTCGAACCTTTCTTCACCACAAAGAAGTCTGAAAAAGGCAGCGGTCTGGGGCTTTCAGTAGTACACGGCATTATCCAGAGTAATGGCGGAGAGATAACTGTATCCAGCGAACCGGGAAAAGGGGCTGCTTTTCATGTATATCTTCCTGTCACAAAGGAGATTGCGAAACCTCAACGGAAACAGATAGATTCATTTCCGAGAGGACATGAAACAATTCTGCTTATTGATGATGAGACGTCAGTTCTGGAGCTGTTAAGAAAAATTCTGAATCAGCTTGGTTATACTGTTGACGCCAGAGGCAGCAGTGTCGATGCGCTGGAAGCATTTTGCAAGCAGCCTGACAAATATGACCTGATTCTTACCGATCTGACAATGCCGAAAATGACAGGATTGGATCTGGCAGAGGAGATAAGAAAAACCCATCCGGAGTTCCCGATAGTACTTTTAACAGGTTACGGGAATACTATTTCTGAGAATGTGCTTAAGAAGAACGTCAGTACCATAATTGGAAAACCGATTGATATCCGAAATCTGGCCGGAACTCTCCGCGCTGTACTGGATAGCTCATAGTATCCGACGTAGAAGAACAATAATTCCAAACTCAGGTAGAGATGTCATTATTGTATTCATGGAAGGTTGACAAAGCTGCTTTCAGGGATAAGGCTATGTTGTTGAATTTATAAATAAGTCGGTCTTACCGATATAATCCAGGTTGTTGGAGAGAATTGATGCGTTCCATTGAAGAAGGTCCCGACACGAAGCGGGGCAGGTGTAAGGTTACGCCTCTGGCATATTCTATTCTTCTCCATCGCTTTCCCGAATTACCCGATCCCATTAAAGAGTGGCTGCCCGATAAGCCGGAATGGCCGGACGGTATTCCCGATATTGATATTCTCCGCCGTGAACTCAATGATCTGAAAGATCGTGGAGGCAAAATTGTCCTCTATGGGCACGATGACATGGATGGCATTACCGGGCTCTATGTTGGAATCAGAATTCTTGAGGGAGAAGGTTTTGAAGTCATTCCAATCATGCCTGAACGTTCGACAGATGATTACGGTCTTATTCCCAGGCTGATGGAAGGCTCTCTTCTGTCAGGTGATCTGCTGCTTACAGTTGATTACGGATGTTCTTCTGTAGCAGGAGTCCGCTGGGCTCTGGATCAGGGCGCAAGGGTGGTTATCACCGACCATCACATGCTCAACCCCCCTCTGCCTGAAGCCCATGGAATGATCAATCCACAGAGAACCGGCCCACCCGCCACTTATCTGGCCGGATGCGGAGTCCTGTACGCCGCCCTGATATCAATCTACCCCGGGTGGGAAAACGAACCTGAACTTCTGACAGCTGTTGCTCTCGGAACTGTTTCGGACCGAGTACCTCTGCTGGGCTGGAACAGGTATCTCCTTGAGGAGTTCGGAAAAATCGATATTGATCTGCTCAAAGGCGGCATGAAGATACTTGCCGAACGGTGGCCCGCAAGAGAATCGGCCTGGACGGGATCCATGATCCGGCACGAGATCACATCAACTGTCGGGAAAGGGAAGGGCTCAGGAATCGGGATCATGCTTGATTTCATGATGGATGAAGACTACAGGAGCTGCAAGTCTATCTGGAAACTCATGAAAAAGGAAAGCCGGTACAGAGCGTATCAGCTGTCAGACATATTCTCGCAGGCTCTCAAGAACAGAGATGACCAGGCGTCCGCATACGGAATGACGCTTGTATACATGGATACAATCCCTGATGGCATGGGGGGGGTTCTCGCCAGCAAATTAAGCAGAGTGACCCGGAGAGGAACACTGATAGTATCCCCGCGGGAGGGCGGAAAACTCGTTGGAGAAGCCCGTTCATTCGGGGATTGGAACATGGCTGGTTTTCTTATGAGTATGGGAGATGTGTTCACCAACGCGGGAGGGCACAAAATGGCAGCCGGATTCAGCTGTGAGGGAACTCCATGGGATAAGCTCAGAGAACTGCTGCTGTCGAGAATGGCTGTATATCCGGTTGATCCGGTACCAATACCTCATATAGACCTTTTGGTTGATGAACTTCCGAATCCCGCAGAACTTCTCTGCCTGGCGCCGTTTGGAGCGAAATTCCTCCCTCCGGCTGTTAGAAAAGACAATTTGAGATACTTGTTGCAGGTAGGTGTAAACACGGTCAGCTGGGGCATTTCCGAAGAAAGCGGCGATTAATGGGGTCGGACGCCACTTGCGGCACTTACACAATAGTGTAGTGCGGAACAAGTTGCAGTACAGGAAAATAGAAGAGAGCGAAAATTGATGAAGTATATAGTCACCGGAGCCGCGGGTTTCATCGGAAGCCATCTGTCAGAACGTCTTCTGGCTGAAGGAAAAAGCGTAATCGGTATTGACTGTTTCAGAGATTACTATTCTCCTGATTTGAAAAGAGCGAATATATCCGCTTTGCTTGACAACCCCTGTTTCACACTTCTTGAGCAGGATCTTTCGGATACGGCATTCTTCGAACTTGATGAAGCGGTATCTCATGATGAAGACATCATCATATACCATCTGGCTGCCCAGGCAGGCGTAAGGAAGAGCTGGGGAAAAGAGTTTCTGCGCTATACTGCTGACAATATTCTGGCTACTCAGCGCCTTCTTGAATGGGCTGTCCGCGATGGAAGGCTCCGCAATTTCATCTTCGCTTCATCATCTTCGGTATACGGACGTGTTGCTGATCTGCCGATGGTGGAGGACAGAACCGTTCCGATTCCTGATTCTCCTTACGGAGTAACCAAACTGGCTGCTGAGAATATGGTCAGGCTTTATACCAGAAATCATGATCTTCCAAGTGTATCTCTTCGATTCTTCACAGTATACGGTCCCCGTCAGAGACCCGATATGGCATTCAACATTTTCATAAGGGCGATCCTCGGAGGAAAGCCTGTCAGAATATTCGGTGATGGAGGACAGACACGGGATTTCACATATGTCGGTGATCTGGTCAAGGGTCTGCGGCTTTCGGAAAACTGCACTGACGGCAGAGTGATGAATCTTGGCGGCGGTAACACACTTCCTCTTCTGGAAGCTATAACCATTCTTGAGGAGGCCGTGGGGAAAAAAGCGTGTCTGGAATTCCTTCCGGTTCAGGCAGGCGATGTTCCTGACACATTTGCGTCAACCGAGCTGCTGGAACGCACGATCGGCTGGAAACCATCCACACCTCTCCTGGACGGCCTGCGCGAAGAAACCCGCTGGCTCCAGGGTCGGACTTAGAACACGACGTTTGCCCAATAGCGTAATATGGAATAAAATGATGTTAGGGACATGCAGCAGAGCGTCAGGTTTTTTGGGGACACGCAGCAGAGCCTGCATGTCCCCTTTATAGTTATTGGACTATATCGTTGTCGTCCCTGGGTTGAATCTTGAAATCGTAGGAGTACCAGAGCAATCCTGTCATGCTTGACAGGTTATCGCCTACAGCCGGATCGTAGGTGAAGTCACCCATTGTGCCGGCGTAGCACTCTCCGCTTCCGTCATCGACAGCCCATGTGTAATAAGGTAGACCAATCTGTGTTACATCGACATCGGATACGGTCACAAATACGGATTCCCATTGCTCAAGGTCAAGAGAAGGTGAGAGATCACCGGTAGAGAACTGAATTGGATCCGGAAGAGCATGTCCGCTCGAGTGTACTACGTAGGATATCGGGTACTTAACCTCAGTCATTTCGTAGTACTCATCCACAACTCCGGTTACCGTTACACTGTCACCTCTCTGAAGCCCTTCGAGATCGTCGCCATATAGTAGCAGACCGCTCCAGGGTCCTCCGGCGGCATCTGCCATGGCGGAGTAGGTTGAAGATGTAGCGGTATAATCATCAGGGTCAGCGGTTATGATCCCGGTGACACTGACAGTCTGTCCATCAAAGGGTGATTCCGACTGCTGTCCCTGGATCTCGTAGCATGTGTAAGTATCACCGCCTCCGCCTCCGGAAGTAATAAGATCGTTGTCATCCCTGGGTTCGAGTTTCCATTCGTCCCAGGAGTACCATAGTATCCCGGTTCCGGTGATGATCGTATCACCAACAGCAGGGCTGTACGAATAAGTGCCCATGTCGTCCACAATGCATTCGCCTGAGCCGTCATCGGCAAGGAACTGGCCGTATCCCTGGACTTCGGTTACAATCGCATCGCTGATAGTGCAAAGAACGGATTCGTACTGCTCTGGATCAGTAGAATTGGATATGTCCCCAGTGGAAACCGCAGTGGCTGGTGGCACCTCGTTCCCGGTAGAAACAATCTCAACAGAGGAAATGTTACCCAGTTCAGTCAGACCGTAGTACTCCTGAACGGTACCGGTGATAAGTATACTGTCACCCCTGGCAAGAGAAGTGATATCGTCACCGTAGAGAACCAGTCCCGTCCAGGGACCTCCATCAGGATCACTCAGCACCGCGACAGGACCCGCAGAATAGTAGAGTTCGTCCCCGCCTGTAGTTACAATTCCTGTTACGGAAACGATCTGGTCAACATACGGTGAGGATGACTGCTGTCCCTGGATCTGGTAGCAGGTCAGATAGTCACCGGTACTGCCGGAGTCAGGAGTGGTCACTGATACTTCGTTACTCCAGGAGTACAGATTGTCGGTATTCTTTGTCCGGACAGCGTAAAAGTAGTCCGTGCTCCACTCCAGGCCTGTATCTGTAAAGGTTGTATCCGCCGCATTGCTGGCGGCTCTTACAGGGCTGTCCGGCGGATTGGCGGAAATCCCTTCAGTCAGGGACCTGTAAAGGCTGTATTCGGAAAAATTATCATCAGGACACATGGTCCAGGAAGTGGATACTGAATTACTTGCTCCTGTCGATGCGCTGAGGATTGACGCTGTAGGATATGTGCCCGGTCCGGTCGGAGTTTCATCATCTCCGCAAGAGGTTGCAAGGATTACTGCTGTAAGCATGATCAGCGGTATAATCCATCTCGAATTCTTCATAGCAAAAATTGCTCCTTTCAAGGTACTTTTATCTATTGGTAAAACACTGATTTATAGTTCTAACTGCTTTCTGATGAGTTTCAGAGTCAGTTCCCTCAGTTCAGGGTCGGATTCATCAATATCAATATTTATCGACAATCTGATAACCGGTGAGGAATCCGTTGAAGCTACTTTATCTGTAACTGATTTTGCTTCCGGAAGTTCCGCGGCCGGAGTCTTTTTAATCGCTTTTGGTTTTTTTTCAGGCTTTTTCTGCGCAATTGGAGGTTTCTCGTCAAACTCTGATAGATCACAGAGGACTTTAAAAGAAAGAATCATATATGCAGCATCAGGATCGGATGCACCTGAGCTGGATCTGAAAAACTCCATCAGAACAGAGTTTTCTTCAGTTATAGCCTCAGGATGAGCCTTGAAGAGGCTGCTGTATGCAGCTTTTACTGCTTTACCGAGCAGAACCTTTGCTTTATCAGGATCATGAGACTTTTCCCACAGGATGGTCGGCTGATTGTTATCATCGATGAAACCAAGAAATCCGAGAAGCATGAGGAGTGATTCATCAACTTCCCTCTTGAATCCGAGAGTGGTGAGAAAGTCGTAATCAACCACTCTGGGGGATTTGGTGCCGTGGAGTTTATCCAGAAGCAGTTCGATTGAGCCTGGATTGTGAATAACAGGATATTCCATTTTTTCTCCTCTGCCAAAGAATATAAATTTATCCATAATTCATAAGTCATTTTATCCTTTATGACAATCCGAATTTTTTTTTCTGACTGAAATAATTGGCTTTGGTATTAATCCAAAGTATATTGGTCTGACTTGGAGGGAATTATTGTGGAAATCAATCTTGATGATGTTGAATATGCTGGTGAAACCTCTGTTACAATCAGAAAAAGCAGAAGGCGGGTCACCGTTCCAAAGGAAGTCGCGGAACAGCTGGAATTGCTGGATGGCGACAGGATTCGGTGGATACTCTTCAAAGATAGCCGGCTCTATCTGTCAAAAGCTGACAAGCTGCAGCAAAAACGGACAGAGGAGCGATAGCGGATAAGAGAGAGATAGCTTATGGATCCGGTTCCGATAATTGGCTTACTGTTCTTCATGGCATTCATCTGCGAGTATGTTGATTCAACTCTTGGCATGGGCTACGGAACAACCATGACTCCGATTCTTCTTCTTATGGGTTACGAACCTCTTGCCGTAGTACCTGCGATACTTCTGTCAGAACTGCTTACGGGCGGGTTTGCGGCATTCATGCATCACAGGATGGGCAATGTTGATTTCAACTTCAGAAGAGACAGAGATCACCGGATAGTGAAGAAGATGAAAATCCTCGGGTACATTCCGAAGTCAAACGATTCAAAGATAGCGTTTGTGCTGGCCGCATGCAGTGTTATTGGCGCGGTCGCGGCGGTAATTCTGGCGTTCCATATCCCGAAAGCCTATCTGAGGATAATTATCGGTTCCATAGTGCTTATTATGGGAATCCTGATTCTTGTCAGGAGAAATACCGTTCACAGGTTCTCCTGGAAGAAAATACTGGGTCTTGGAATTATTGCCGCGTTCAATAAGGGGCTCTCGGGGGGAGGATACGGGCCCCTTGTCACATCAGGGCAGATTCTGTCGGGAGTTAAGAGTAAAAGTTCTATCGCAATAACATCTTTTGCGGAAAGTTTTACATGTCTTGTCGGTGTGACTGCTTATCTTATTCTGGGGGCTGATATCAACTGGAGCATTGCTCTGCCGCTTGTTATCGGCTCGTTCATATCGGTTCCATTCTGTGCCTGGACAGTAAAGAAAATAAGAATCAGCAATTTTACTGTAATTGTGGGTATAGCAACAGTAGCGCTGGGGCTGTTCACTCTATACAAGGTTGCATTTTAAAAGGTTATTCAGAGTTAACAACTCTGACAGAAAGACTCTGACCTTCGCTCCAGCCGATAGTTTCCGCTCTTGTGACATTCAGAAGATCATCTTCGAAGGTTTTCAGTTCAATCAGATCTTCAGGTTGGGCGCTGATCTCAATTGAACTGAGTTGTGCCGCCATGCTTAGATTTGCTTCACTCTTGAATTTTCTGGCTTCTTCAATGATCTGAAGTGTCATATCACCGTATTTCAGAGCCTTTTCATCCATGTAATCCGGTTCCGGCCAGGGAGCTATATGAATGCTTTCATGTCCTTCGTTCTCCCTGAAAACAGCCTGATACAATTCCTCGGTGATATGTACAAGAACGGGAGCGAAAAGCCTCAGTGAGCCGTAAAGAACATGGTAGAGGGCGTACTGGGCGGAATGCTTTTCATCCGGGTTATCGTCTGAGTAAAGACGTTTTTTTACTATTTCCAGATAATTGTCACAAAGCGCTTTCCAGAAGAAATGCTCGCCATCGCGGATGCAGACGGAAAACTCATACTTATTCATACCGGATGTAGCGTCTTTCGCGGTTCTGGTGAATCTGGAGAGAATCCATCTGTCAAAGGGTTTCAGATCGGGTTCCAGTTCAGTGTCGAAATCCTCAAGTCTGGAAGAAGCGAATCTTGTAGCGTTCCAGAGTTTTGTGACAAGGCGTCTGCCGTCTCCAAGAATATCTTCGCTGAAGAGAACATCGTTGCCCAGTTTCGAGCTGCATGACCAGTAGCGCAGCTCGTCAGCCGAGTATCGATCAAGAGCGACAAGCGGATCACCAGCGATATTTCCCTTGCTCTTGGACATCTTTTCCCTTGAGGGGTTCAGAGCGTGACCGCTGATCATTATATCCTTCCAGGGAATGCTGTCTGAATGCAGATGCGCCTTCGTTATTGTATAGAATGTCCATGTCCTGATGATATCGTGCGCCTGAGGCCTGAGGCTCATGGGAAGCAATCCTTCCATCTCATCCTCTTCCCCCCACTTTGCGTTGATCTGAGGGGTGAGAGAACTCGTTGCCCACGTATCCATGACATCTGATTCGGGTCTGAAGTCTGAACCTCCGCACGAAGGGCATGGTCCCTCCGGTGTATCCACCAGAGGATCAACAGGAAGATTTTCCTCCTTGGCGAAGAAAGGTTCACCGCAATCCTCGCAGAACCACACCGGGAAAGGTACTCCATAGAAGCGCTGACGGCTTATGCACCAGTCCCATTTGAGGTTTTCCACCCAGTGCTCATAGCGAACCTTGAAATAAGGGGGATACCAGTTAACTTCATTGCCTCGTCTGATGAGTTCATCCTTCTTATCAAGAATACGCACAAACCACTGCATATTAAGCAGGAATTCAAGCGGAGTTCCGCATCTTTCATGCACATTGATTACATGCTGAATATCTTCTCCGCCTTTTCTGAATCCTTCATCATCGAGTTTCTGTACAAGAACTTTTCTGGCTTTCTTCCAGTACATGCCTTCCAGGAAGCCTGCGGCGGCATTCATGTGCCCCCTGTTATCCAGTACTATTCTGAGATCCAGATCATATTCCTGCCACCACTCGATATCAGTTGTATCACCGAATGTGCAGCACATGACTATCCCGCTGCCCTTATCCCTGTCAACCTTGAAATCCGACATAATCTCAACTTCATGACCAAAGACTGGAATAGCGGCTTTCCTGCCGATCAGATGACTCCATCTTTCATCCGAAGGGTGTACGAAAACCGCAACACATGCCGGGAGCAGTTCCGGTCTTGTGGTGGCTATGGGGATATTTCCGGAACCATCCGCAAGGGGGAATTCAAGATCATGAAAGACCGAGCCAAACTCACTGTCTTCCGTTTCGGCCTGGGCTACCGCTGTCCGGCATTCAGGGCACCACAATGTCGGAGCTTCTTTTCTGTAGACAAATCCCTTTCTATTAAGATCAAGAAAGGACCGCTGGCTTATTCTCTGAACCCACGGGTCTATTGTCGTATAGAGAAGATCCCAGTCACACGAGAATCCGAATCTTGTCCAGAGATCTCTGAACGTATCCTCAGCGTCTTTGGTTACTTCGAGACATAACTTCACAAATTCGCTTCTCGTCATATCCTGAGCACGCACTTTTTTCTGCTGCTCAGTGAATCTCTCACTTGGCAGGCCGTTGTCATCAAAACAAAAGGGGTAGAAGACCTCCTGGCCCTTCATTCGATGATACCTTGCCAGAACTTCCGCCTGGACGTAGCTGAATACATGACCCATGTGAATCATCCCGGAAACGGTGGGCGGAGGAGTATCAATTGAGTAAACAGGTTTTTTCGAATTACTGTCAAATTTGAATATTCCTCGATTGTTCCAGAAATCCTGCCATCTGGGTTCAGCTTCCCCGGCATTGTAACGTTTCGGTAACGTCACTTGAATGTCCTTTCGCAAGAGTAAGTATTGTCACGGCACATATTCAGAAGAGGCAGAAAGATAACCCCGGTGGAGCGCATGAACAAGTGTCAGCGCCCTTAGCCTGTGTTAGGAGTTGACCTGAAAGGAGAACTGTGCAATTATGTAATAAATCTGCTTTATTGACGGGATGTGGTTAGGTTGACTGAAATATCACCGGATGATCTCGCACCTCGGGAAAGAGCAAATCTTCTTCTATCAGACTTGCGTCAGGCAAAAGACAAAGGTGAGTTCAAACTTGTTGCGCACTATATCAGCGAACTCATAAGTCTGCCGGCGAATACTCTGTTCCTTCCTGAAATAAGAGAAGTTCTCGGAATTTATAAACCGGGAAAACTCAAAGATATCGAACATTCAACAGGAAGAGAATTCCTAGAAGCTCTCTTACCTGCTCTTGAATCTTCATCTGACAGAGCTAAGGCGCTGACACGACTCGGCGAGCTTGAACTGATGGATAACAAATTTCCACTTGCTGAGCAACATCTGAATGACGCAATGAACCTGAGCATGAGTGTGGAAGCTGCAACATGGCTTCCTGAAATTCTTGAGAGCATCGTGGAAATTCCACATGATTTCAAGGGAATGAGAAAAACGGCGGCGAAAATCCAGGATATAATCAACTGGCTGCCTGAACTTGAGGATAACGATCTTATTGTTGTGATTCTTGCCACCGCAGCTGTATCTCTGGCGGTACTTCGAATGAACTCCGCATCGGAAACCGCGATACAGGCTGCTCTATCGCGTGAAGGAATCTTATCCCCGTCATCAAGACAGTCTCTGGAATGGTGCAGGGCGAAGGTATACATGGTTTCCGGGAAGAAGAAAGAAGCAATGGCCATGCTTGAACGGGCTCTTCTTCTGGCTGAGAAACTCAACGATCAGATGGCGGTTGCGGAAATACTCAATACAATCGTTATAGCGATGAAGGAACGTTCCGGATACACCATTAGAAATCTCATATCCATCATGGAACGGGTATCGAAAAACGCTGCAACAAGTGGAAGTGTATCCAATCATCTGTATGCGCTTGATCATCTTGCTGATATGTATTTTCGAACTCTCCAGATACGCCATTCGCAGAGTGCATCGGCAGAAATAGAAGAAATTCTACAGTTTGAAAAAATTCTGTCGGATGAGCCTGTAACGGAATGGTGCTCAGCTTTTCTGGGATTCCTGACAGGGGAAACGCCGATTCCGGAAAAAGCGGACCTTCTTCTTCCCGGAACGGTGAATTTTCTTCGGCAGCTCGAACGTAATGAAGAACCAATTAAGGAAGCTGATGCCATATCGGACTTTCTGATGTCATCACCTGGAAGCGAAGCTGCCATCTATGCCCTGTTTCTCGCTATGGAATCATTTGCTGAAGGGTTTGAAAAGTCTTCAGCGATCATTGCAGCCGCTCTTGATTCTTCTACAGGCCGTTTTAAGAAGGAACCTGTGCTTTCCTGGAAACTGTGTATAAGCGCTCTTCTGTCGTCAAAGAAAGAACACAAGGAGGACTTCTTCAGTTCAGCGCAGATCCTTGCCAGACAGATGGACCGATTGTTGCTGGTATGGCTCATTCTGCGATGCAGGACAAGACTGAATCTCTCCCGGCAATTTGCCGAGGAAGCGAAGCTGTATCTGTTACTGGCGGAACTTGACCATCATATAGCCGGACAACTGCCAGATGATGTTTGCCTTCGATTCATGAGTGTATCAAATATCAGCGAACGGGACGTGATACTGAGGAAACTCGCCGGGGGTGCAGAAGGATCACTGACGGAGCTTCGGGATATTCTTGCCGGAAAAATTGAATCTGATTTGAGTAAGATCATCAGAGAAATATCCAGCATGTCCAAAAAGGTATCCGCTCGATCGGAGATCAGCCGCAGCCTTGAGATACTTGGATTCCTCGTAAAAGTGGACAGGATTCTGGCTCTTAAAGTAAATAACGGTGAAATCCGGATAATTGAGAGTTACGGGTTCGGAAAAGAGAGACTGCCGGACTGGGAGGCGAAGAAAACGATTCTTGAATATCCTGAAGACATACAGAAAATTGATAACTTCGGAATCACTCCGTTCGGCAGCAGAAGGTATTTAGTGATACCAACCGAGAAGTCCGTTATCCCGCTGCATGCTGAAAGAAGGTTTCGATCAGTTCAGGCGCATCAGGGGAATTACCTGCTCCTCGAGATTGATACGCCCTTCAACACAGTGGAGAGAAGCACAGAGGTTTTCCTTTCAGGTTTTTACAGGCAGATAGGTTCCGCTCTGCTCCTCAGAGACAGAGAATCCATGGCATATGTAGATACAATGACCGGTTCTGTAATAGGCTTTTCATGGACAAGAAGACTGAAGGAGCTGCTTGCTGAGAATGTTTCGGAGAGCGCTCCTTTATCCATACTGTTTGCTGATGTGGACGGGTTGAGAAAGATCAACGAACTTTTCGGTTTCAGAGTGGGAGATGGAATCCTCAGGGCCGTTGTTTCTACGATATCCCAGACTCTTCGTCCCAACGACATGATCGGCAGGATCAAGGAGGATCTTTTTGGGATAATACTCCCCGATACAGGCAGTGAGAACGCTTTCATGATAGCAGAGCGCATTTGCAGAGAAATTGCCGGCAAAGATATCAGACCGGATCAGGTTCCCGTTACAGTGAGTATTGGCTCAGCGACAGTACATTCCTCGGAAGACGGTTTGGATATGATAGTCAGTAAAGCTTATGCAGCGCTTCAGAGGAGCAGGGACAAAGGCCGCAACCAGACTACCGCCTGGAGCGTGGATGCTGGTACTGGTTATCCGGATGCAGGGATACTCACGACTTTCAATACCGGTGACCCCGGCTGGGACTATACTCTGAATCAGGCTGCGCTTGAACTGCTTACGATTGACAACCCCTCGATTGAATGCATTGCCCGGAAGCTGCGGAACGCATTCAGAAGCGAGTACCTATATCTGGAATCAGCATGTGGAAGCAGGTTTGAAGTTGGAATCCTGTTTGCAGGAAAGATTGTGGAGGAAATCCAACCGGGCAGAATCGGAAGAATAAAGTATCATCCGGATATCCTGGGGAAATATCATGTTCTTTCCAGGGAATTTGAACATGGAGGAAGGCTTATCTCAGCATGGAATAATGCGACTGGAGTATCTCAAAGCGTGAAAAATATTTTCAGGGCTTTTGTCGCACTGTCAGAAATGCTGCTTGAGAGAAACTCATCAGAAAACTAACCGGTCATGCTTCAGCTTCCAGAATTGTCTTCAGGAAATGTCCGGTATATGAATTCTTATTCGCGGCCAGCTCTTCAGGTGTGCCGGTGGCGATTATGCTTCCTCCGGCGTCCCCTCCGTCCGGACCCAGATCGATAATCCAGCCGGCATTCTTGATAACATCAAGGTTGTGTTCAATTACGATGACAGTATTACCCGCTTTTACGAGCCGCCCCAGAACCATCAGCAGTTTCTTGACATCGTGGAAATGAAGTCCTGTAGTCGGTTCATCCAGTATGTAGACGGTATGAGATGACCCGGGCCGGGCAAGCTCTCTCGCCAGTTTGATTCTCTGGGCTTCTCCCCCGGACAGAGTCGTGGCCTGCTGGCCCAGCTGCAGGTAACCAAGACCCACGTCATCGAGTACTTTCAGTATCCGGTACACCTGCGGAACCCTTTCGAAATGGTTCAGAGCTTCGCTGACGGTGAGATCCAGAACTTCTGAGATATTGAGTCCCCTGTAAGTGATTTTGAGAGTTTCTCTGTTGAATCTATGACCCCTGCACTCTTTGCATTCAACAAAAACATCCGCCAGGAAGTGCATTTCAATTTTAATTACACCGGCTCCCCTGCACTCCTCGCACCTTCCACCTTTGACATTGAAGCTGAATCTACCGGGTTTGTATCCCCTGATCTTTGCCTGGGAGGTTTTTGCGAAAAGCTCTCTGATGTGATCAAAAACCTTGGTGTAAGTAGCCGGATTCGATCTGGGAGTTCTGCCGATGGGATCCTGTGATATGTTTATCACCTTATCGATTTTCTTCTCACCCTCCAGAGATCCGTAAGGTCCGGGGCGCTCCTTTGAAGATCCCCCTGTTACCGCTGAAAGGGCGGGGTAGAGTGTCTGGCTTATAAGGGAGCTCTTTCCTGATCCGGATACACCGGTTACGCAGATGAATCTTCCCAGTGGAACCTCAAGAGTAACATCCTTCAGATTATGGAGACTGGCTTTTCTCAGGATGATGGAGTTCTTTCCCATGCCTGATACTACGGGCACCGTTCTGTGGATGAATTTGCGGCCGGACAGGTAATCCCCGGTAAGCGAATCGGGTGAGGCTATTATATCCAAAGTGGTTCCAGCTGCTACAATATTGCCTCCATGAATACCTGCTCCCGGTCCGAAATCAATTATATGATCGGCATGAAGTATCGTTTCATGGTCATGTTCCACCACCAGAACCGTGTTACCGAGATCCCTGAGTTCGTCGAGAGTGGACAGCAGCCTCAGATTGTCTCTCTGGTGAAGGCCGATAGTAGGTTCATCAAGGACATAAAGAACTCCTGTGAGACCGCTGCCGATCTGGCTGGCAAGCCTTATTCTCTGGGCTTCTCCCCCTGAGAGGGATGGCGCTGTCCTGTCAAGTGTAAGGTAGTGAAGACCGACGTTAATCAGAAATTCAAGACGACCCCTGATCTCCTTCAGAAGTTCGCCCGCTACCTTCAACCGCCAGTCGTCGAGTTCAAGATTAATAAAGAAACTGTGAAGCTCCTTGACCGTCATCGAATTCAGTTCATGAATCCCTTTATCCCCGACAGTTACAGCCCTGGCCTCTCTTCTTAACCTTGTGCCCTCGCAGGCAGAACAGTGTGTCCTGTTGAAGAATTTCTCGTAGTGCTTCCTCGCTGCCTGGCTGCTGGTAGAATGGTGACGGCGCTCCAGCCTCGGTATCACGCCTTCCCATTTTGTTTCCCAGGTTCCGCTGCTGTTACTTGAAGACCAGGAAATACTGATCTTCTTATCTCCAGCGCCGTAAAGAATAGCGTCCTGTGTGTCTTCGGACAGGCTTTTCCACGGAGCGCCAATATTGAAATCCAGTGCTTTGGACAGAGCTTTGACAAGATAATTTCCCTGGCCTGATGGAATTCCCCAGGGTGCCACAGCCCCGTCCTTGATGGAAAGAGCTTTCCTCGGGATAACCAGAAGCGGGTCGGCCTTCATCTCGTATCCGAGACCCGAACATTCCTCACACATACCCGCGGGATTATTGAAGCTGAAGAGCTGTGGAGTAAGTTCCGGCATGCTGATACCGCACCAGGCACAGGCACTGTGTTCGCTCATGAGCGTCTCTTCATTCGTATCGGCGTTAATCACCGAAATGATACCGTTTCCCTCACTGAGAGCTGTTTCCACAGAGTCCATGAGTCTGCCCGAGGCGTCTTTGCCTTCTCCACAGATAATTCTGTCAACTACCAGGTACACATCATTCTTTTTCCTGGCATTGAGAGCCAGGGTTTCATCAAGACTGTGTATCTTGCCGTTGATCATCACGCGAACGTATCCTTTTCTTCTCAATTCCGGGAAGAGATCAGCATGCACTCCCTTTCTGTTGCGAATGAGCGGAGCTGTGATCAGAAGTCTGGTTCCGGCAGGAATCTGCAGAATTCTGTCGAGCATCTGCTGAGTTGACTGACTTGAAACCTCCCTGCCGCATTCAGGGCAGTGAGGAATTCCCGTTCGAGCGAAGAGAACTCTCATATAATCGGAAATTTCAGTTACCGTACCTACTGTTGACCTTGGATTATGGCTTACGGTTTTCTGTTCGATTGATATCGCGGGTGATAATCCCTCGATACTTTCGTAAAGGGGTTTTTCAAGCTGTCCCAGGAATTGTCTTGCGTAAGCTGAAAGCGACTCAACGTAACGGCGCTGTCCTTCAGCATAGAGCGTGTCGAAAGCGAATGAACTCTTACCTGAACCGGATACTCCGGTAAGGACCACGAATTGATTACGGGGAAATTCCACCGTAATGTTTTTCAGGTTGTGCTCTCTGGCTCCTCTTACGATTATCCTGTCCATATTAATTCTCCCGGGGACATGCACGCTCTGGTGCGTGTCCCCAAAAAGCACGACGCTCTGGTGCGTGTCCCCAAAAAACTTGCCTCCCGCGACCATATTAACCGTTTAATATACTATATCACCATACCCCCAAGGGATGTGCCACAATAGCACGTATATTTTGTGGAGGAGTTGATAACGATTGTCTGGATGAATTGTAAATATCTGATGTGCAACCGCATAGCACTCTTCCAATTTCTGGCATGTTGATTGCTCCACTGTATTTGGGAAAAAAGAAACCTGAACGGTGACATAAAAGAGAAGAAGCCTTTCAGGAAGTTTTAGCAGGCGGGTGTAATCCCGAAACAAATATTGAAAGCCGAATGGCGGAAAAGATTTATTAACAGAAACTTACTCCCTTCGGGAGAAAGAGAACAGGAGAGGAAACTATGGGAAAGATCATCGGAATTGATCTTGGAACTACGAATTCGTGCGTAGCTGTTATGGAAGGCGGTGAACCTACCGTTATCCCCAATGCCGAAGGGTCCAGAACTACTCCATCGGTTGTCGGTTTCAACGACAATGGAGAAAGACTCGTGGGAGTTGTCGCCCGCAGGCAGGCTGTGGCCAATCCCGAAAATACCATATTCTCAATAAAGAGATTCATGGGCAGCAAATACAGTGAAATGAAAGTTGAGAGGGAAAGAGTTCCCTTCAAGGTTGTTGAGGGTTCTAACGGAGACGTCCTGGTGGAAGCGCTTGGTAAGAAGTATTCCCCGCCTGAGATATCCGCGATGATCCTTCAGAAAATGAGACAGACCGCGGAGGACTACCTGGGAGAAAAGGTGGAGAAGGCGGTTATTACCGTTCCCGCGTATTTCAGTGACAGCCAGAGACAGGCGACGAAAGACGCGGGGAAAATCGCCGGGCTCCAGGTTGAAAGAATAGTGAATGAACCTACAGCTGCCGCTCTCGCATACGGGCTGGACAAAGAATCATCCAACAGGACGATAGCGGTATTCGATCTTGGAGGCGGAACCTTTGACATATCCATTCTTGAGATCGGTGATGGCGTATTCGAGGTAAAATCGACAAATGGTGACACCCACCTTGGCGGAGATGATTTTGATCAGGAAATAATCAACTGGATGGTTGACGAGTTCATGAAACAGCAGGGAATTGACCTTTCGAAGGATCCCATGGCCCTGCAGAGACTGAAGGAAGCAGCAGAGAGAGCAAAGTGTGAGCTTTCCACAACCCAGAGCACAAACATCAATCTTCCATTCGTAACTGCTGACTCCTCCGGCGCGAAGCATCTGGATATGACTCTTTCCAGAGCCAAGCTCGAGCAGCTTGTTGATAATCTGGTGCAGAGAACTGTTAATCCCTGCAAATGTGCCCTTAAGGATTCGGGATTTGACAACTCACAGGTTGATGATGTCCTTCTGGTCGGAGGACAGACTCGAATGCCGCTGGTTCAGAAAAAAGTTACCGAGATATTCGGGAAAGAGCCTCACAAAGGCGTAAATCCTGATGAAGTGGTCGCTGTCGGTGCCGCCATACAGGCGGGAGTGCTGTCCGGTGACGTTAAGGATGTACTTCTTCTTGACGTTACTCCGCTTACTCTTGGAATCGAGACACTCGGAGGAGTTGCTACACCTATTATTGAACGCAACACGACAATTCCGACCAAGAAGAGCCAGGTTTTCAGCACAGCGGCAGACAATCAGCCGCAGGTTGAAATTATCGTACTTCAGGGCGAGAGGAAAATGGCGGCGGACAACAGGGCTGTCGGAAGGTTTGTTCTCGATGGAATCCCTCCCGCTCCAAGAGGATTGCCGCAGATTGAAGTGACGTTCGATATCGACGCGAACGGAATACTGCATGTGATGGCCAGGGACAAAGCGACTGGCAAGGAGCAGAAGATCAGGATCGAGGCCTCCAGCGGTCTTTCCGAAGAAGAGATCAAGAAGATGGTTCATGACGCTGAAGTCAACGCTGTGGAAGACGCGAAGAAGAGGGAAATAATCGAGCGCAGAAACCATGCGGATGCCCTGGTCTTTGAAATAGAAAAACAACTGAAGGATATCGGCGACAAATTTGACCCGGCTGAAAGATCGAGGCTTGAAGAATCGGTTTCCGAAATGAAAAAAGCGCTTGATGGTGAAGACGATGACATTATCAGACAGAAGTTCGACAGCCTTCAGGAAACCTGGAAACAGGTAGGAGCCGCATTCTACAAGAATCAGCAGCAGGCCGGAGAAGCCTCGGCCCCAACGGGTGAAGCCGGAGGACCGGATTCAGAACCTGATGATGAAAAAACGATTGACGCGGATTACGAAGTAGTTGATGACTGATGGCTGACCCCAGAAGAACAGTAAAACGGGGAGTAACGCACACTTCCACCAGTCGAAGAATTCCTGTAGATGCTGCCCCGGACGATGACGGAAAAATACAACCTGCTCCGAAGACCGTTGAGTGCGATGAGAATGCTGAAACGGAAGCAGAGGAGATAAACGGTGGATTATCTGAATTGGAAGAGAAATCTGAACTGGAGAAGGAACAGCTTCGGGATAGAATTCTGAGGCTTCAGGCTGATTTCGATAATTACAGGAAGCGTCAGATCAGGGATTTCAAGCTGCTCTGTACTCAGGGAAAGAAAGAACTGATTGAGGAACTGCTGGCAGTTCTTGATAATTACAGTCGCGCCGAGCAATTAATTGATGAAGGTGATCATCCACTCAAGGAGATTGCTGAAGGGCTCATCAGGACATCCGGACAGCTGTCCGATATCCTCAGGCAGGAAGGACTGCATCCCCTTGATGTCGAGGTGAACGATCCATTCGACCCTAATTATCACGAAGCAATGCTTGCCGAAGAGGTTGCTGATCTGGACAGGGATATTATTCTTGAGGTGTTTCAGAAAGGGTATATGCTCGGAGACGAACTTCTTCGACCTGCAAGGGTGAAAGTGGGAAAACCGATAGACCACTCGTCAGTATCCGATAACGGACAAACATTCAATAACAGTACCAGAGAGAATCAGAAATAGTGAATAAAGACCTCTATTCAGTTCTTGGAGTTAACGAGAAAGCTGCACCTGAAGAACTGAAGAAAGCTTATCGGAAGCTGGCCAAGAAGTATCATCCTGATGCCAATCCGGGAGATACAGGTGCAGAAGAGCGTTTCAAGGAAATTTCCGAGGCCTATGATATTCTTGGGAATGCTGAGAAGAAATCCCAGTATGACCTCATGCGCAAGGGCGGAGGAGGCAGCTTCCACTTTGACGGAACCGGTGCTGGAGGAGGAAGTCCTTTCGGTTCCGGCGGACTTGATGATATTCTGCGCTCCATGTTCGGAGGTGGCGGATTCGAATTTGGGAACAGAGGTGGATTCGGTCAGCGAGCCGCATCAAGACCGACAGTAGTCATCTCTGTTCCATTCAGGACTGCTGCGCTGGGTGGAGATGTCCGTACAGACCTCTCCGTTCCTGTTACCTGTCCCGTCTGCCTGGGAGCAGGTGGATCAGGAGAGAAAATCTGTTCACAGTGCGGAGGAGCTGGAAGAATTCAGCAGGGACAGATGGTGCTTCCATGTCCATCATGCGGGGGACAGGGGAAAACGTATACCAATATCTGCGAAAGGTGTGCCGGCACCGGAGAAGTTACAAGCAGTGAAAGCGTTAAGATAACCATTCCTCCCGGCTCAGATAACGGGACAGTTCTTCGACTTGTAACCCCCTCGCACAAACATGTTCTGGTGAAGCTTAGAATCATGTCTGACAGATTCCTCCGACGTGAGGGAAGGGACATTCACTGCACCGTGAAGATTACTGCTCCACAGGCTGTCCTTGGCACGAAGCTCAAGATAAGAACTATTGAAGGGAAAATTCTGCTCAACATTCACCCTGGAACTCAGCCCGAAACCATTTTAAGAATTCCAGGCAAGGGAGTTTTGTACAGAGGTACAAAAGGAGATCAACTCGTTCATGTTGATGTGGAACTCCCTCCGTCTGTTTCCGCTGAAGAGAAAGCTCTCTGGGAAAAACTGGCAGAGAGCGGCAGAAGAAAAGCTTGACGCAGACAGAAACGGATATTATTCCCGGATGAACAAACTCAAGATCTGATTGGGAGGATAACTTTTGAATTACGCCTACCTCGCTCTGCTGATACCTGGATTCCTGTTTTCCGTTACCGGATTTGTAATGCTTGGGAAGAAACTGCACCCTGTTATTACGGGTCTGATGTTTCTCTCGGGGATTATAGTACTTATTCTGGGAATTCTTCTTACTTGCGTGCCTGATTTCTTTACAAATTAGCGTTGATTATTCTTCAATAAGTCCCAATTTTTTGAAATTCTCGATAAACTGCAGCAGCAGTTCATCATCCTGATTGTTTTCATACGACTTCAGCGCGATGGAAGCCGCCTCTTCAAGAGAATTATCCTGCACAAGCTGCCGAATCTTCGCGATGTATGGCTTATTACTTTCCGTTCTACTGTTATCCTTATTTGTACTTTCCGCAGGAGAGGCCGCATTGCAATCGATCTTTTCAATATCTTCGAGAAGTTCGTGAAGGCCATCGATCCCGGGCATCATTTCAAATGCCTGTTGAGCAAAGCGAACAGCCTCCAACAGGTTTCCTGCTTTCATATTTCTTCGTGACAGGGAGATAAGATTCGCTGCTTTCATCTTTGTTTTAAGGAAATCTATTTTTGCTTCTACTTCAGTGTTATCCGGATCCAGCTTTCGAGCTTTATTAAGATAAGCAATTGCCTTTGCCTGGTGACCTCCGTCAAATGCCTTATCGGAAGCTTCAAACAATTTGGCAAGTCGATCCCCCTTCGTCATAGATATGTTCCTTTCTTTTTCTTCAACAGGTGCTTGAGGCTGTTCGTCAGGTTCATTGAAGAAGGGTTCCTCATACAATTCCCAGGACATCGTCTTCGCTGATTCTTTTTGATCAAGTGACTGTATTGCCTGGATGACCAGTCCGTTATTATCATCGCTGTTCACTGCCTTTATCATCAGTTCAAGGGCTTCCTTGCGGTTGTTACGATCAAGCTCCTTTTTCGCTTTTCGAACGAGCCTGGCAATGAGTTTTACATTCTGTTTCAAGAACAACCTCCGGAAGCACAGCCGCACATATTCACAATCGAATACTGCTGATAAAAAGAAAGATACATCATAACGCTCAGTCCGATGAATCTTCTGATTCAATCGCATATCATCACAAGTTCCAGACACTATATGCTACACTGTAATGGTACACAAGTGCTGTCTTCAACAAGTATAAATTATACTAGATTAAAAAAAACAGGCTATGGGAGGGAATTGTTCAACCAATTATTATTTCCTACTAAACTAGTATAAATTAAAGAGAAAATAATTTATAGTAATTTTCATTCAGAAGAGAATAAAAATGCGTGCGATATACATAATCATGTTACTGGTGCTCCCTTTCATTCTGTTCGGTGCTGACAGAGTTATTCTGCTGGAAGATTTCACGAATTATCAGTGTCGGAATTCTCGTAAAAGGTTTCTTCATCAGAAAATTTCTTCCGATAGTCCCCAGGGTCCGGTTTCTAATGTTGGCCAGTTGCCCCCAGGATTGTACTTGCGTATTTTAATGATACAGATATTCGAAACAGGAATATCGCCTGTGGTTGACATGTGTTTCATCAGTCGCAGGACATATCGTTAACCGGTCGGCCGGTATTCCCATGTTGTGAAGTCAGTAAGTGGAAGAAGATTGATGTACCAGGGCGTACTTAATTCTTCAGTTTTTGCGGGATCCGCAAGTTATTTGAAGGGAGAGAAGAATGAAACACGTTTTATGGACGGCGCTGATATTCTCTGGAATGGTCGTACTTCTTGTAATGGCCTGCGGCGGGGGAGAACCTGAGGAACAGGGTGAACCCGCCGGGGAGACCGAAGGAGAAATTGAGGAGCAGGGAGAATCCGCTGAAACTCCTGCTGAGACCCCGGAAGGTACGAACAACACCGCGGCTGATGCGTTTGTGCTGGGTGAAGGCGTTACAGAAGGAGAACTCGAGCTGGAAGAAACGGATGACTGGTATGTATTCAGCGTTAATGGCGGAGAAACTTTCACCGTATCTTTTACTCCTTCGAACGATGCTGAATGTATTAATGTTGGAATACTTGATGACGAACTGGACGACATGTGGACAGAATGGGATGTAAAGCCGCCTGTCAGCAAGGAATTCAGCTATATGACGCCAGAGGATTTTTCCGGTGATTATTACGTGCATGTATTCCAGGGAAGCCCTGGCGGTTACACACTTGAGCTTTCAAAGGTAATGCAGAACGATGGAATTTCAGGTGCTGATGCCGGCGGAAGGGCTCCGGATGCGATTGAGATCACACTTGGAGAGCCAGTGGGAGGCATTATAGGTGATCTGGATGAATCCGACTGGTATTCCTTTGAGGTTCCATCCGGCAGCATTCTTGAAATATCATTTGCTCCAGGAAATGATTCAGAAGGCGCAAATATCGCATTCCTTGATACTGAAGTCGATGATATCTGGACGGAATGGGACATTTCCGCAGGTGTGACATTAACAAGGTCGATGATAATGAACAGTTCATCGGGAGGAATCTATTACATCAGTGTCTTCAAAGGAGGCACAGGAACGTACAGTCTGACAGTTAATGCCGTTCTTCAGGATGACGCAGGGAGCGGTGATGATGCCGGAGACAGAGCTGTTTACGCTGTTGCACTGGAAACAGGACAGACAATCAGTGGTATTATCGGTGATTATGACGAAGAAGACTGGTACAGCGTTGAAGTTGCTGAAGGCCATAACCTGACCTTCATGGTTACTCCGGATGCTGACGGAGCAGGACTGAACGTGGGGCTTTTCGATCCAGATCAGGATGAAATCCATACCGAGTGGGATGTGGCTCCGGGAGTTACCTGTGAACTCGGTCTTCCTGATGATGCAGTTGCCGGAACTTATTATCTCAGCGTATTCAGCGGAGGTACCGTCAGTTACTCGGTGTTGATAGAGGAGATATAAAAGGCGAGAACACCGGGAAATATCCGAATAAACCGGTCAGGAATTCGATCAGGATAATCTTGAAGAGATAGCTGATCCTGCTGAACTTGCGCAAGAAGAGGAAAAAGAAGAAGAGAATCAGTTAATTTTCTTATCAGTAATCAGTTGAAAACTTGATTTCCAAACGCACCGGAATCACCTCCTGACATGGTTCATTTGGCCACTATACCTCGGGTATGGTTTCTGAATATCAATGTTCCTTTAGCAGTATTAATTAAATGAGTTATTGACATGCTTTACCCCCCCCTTATTATTTTACATAGGGTTCATTATCATGCATTAGATAGTTTTGTATCATTACATATTCCAATAAGGAAATTGATTTTCACCAGTTATTGATATCGTGAAAGAAGGATAAATATGCTTGTCAATATCATCAGCATGATCATGCTTGTTATCCCACCTGCGATTACCTCTGAATCAAGCTGGACCTCACCTGATATCCGCATCGTTGAGGAATGGAGCTACAATGTTCTTGATCGTATTGATCCGGTATACGGGCAGCTGGGAACTGTATACGGTGTTGAATCGGAGGAAGGTTTTGAGTGGCATACTGTTCTTGTTGACAAGGAGTACATTCTTCTACTTGAGGGTGATACTGTAGTAAACAGCATTCCCTATTCCGGTGATATTTATAGATTGACTTTTTCTCCTGATTGTCAGTATCTGCTCGGATACTGCTATTTTGATGAGAAGCTTATCCTCTTCGATCTTGCTGAGAACACGGTCAAATCAATTCCTCTGTTCTCAAGTGAAATGGAGTTACCCGGGAATCCTCTCATCCGTGTAACCAACGATGGAACGGTGCTTGTGAAACAATCCACCTGTCTGAGGATGTACGATTCCGATTTCAACTGCATTCTGTCCAGGGACAACTTCAGCTGGGGTCATTTTGTAGGCCTATCTAATGCGGGTGACCGTATCTATTCAACCACTTACGATAGCCTGCGCGCATACGATATGCAGGGGAATCTTCTATGGAACAGGGAATTATTCGAACCTGATAATGAACGAATAATCCATACAAGAAACTTCACGTTATCTCATGATGATACCTTTATTACTGTTCTGGATTTGTATAAACTTCAGATTATCAGCACTGATGATGGTACTCAAATCGCAAGATTCGATTTTGATGAAAGCGTAAATGATCCTATAATCAGTGAATCAGATTCAGTTATAATTTTAAGCTGCTACTTCAGGGGTGAAAATATTGGCGCCCGATCAATATCACTAACCGATGATATTATCAAACTTGATAAGTACCTTAGCATAAACGATTCCCGAGCTGTTTCTGAAATGCCAGTTCAATTCACGTCAGAATCTGTGTCAGATAATGGTCATGTGCTGGCCTTTCTGGCATATCAACACCCTAGAGTCTTTGCCCGCATCGTTTTACTATCTCCATATATGGATATAATATGGTTATCAAGCAGCTTGCCTGATGCACATGCCAGATTTGTCAATTCCGACACTGGTTTCCGCAGTGATAATTCCGGCTTCTGGTACTTTGATGGCATCAGTATACACTCCTGCCTGATTGAGGAGAGATAATATGTTTTGTCTTTGTCTTCTACTAATATTATCTACAGTCGACTATGATGTGCCTCAGTCTCCAGCAGCCTGGCCTTTGGGTGCTTCTGTAACTCCCTGGAGAGGGTACGGTCAGTGGAATAATCAGGATGAGTTTCACAGAGCGCTTGATTTTCATGGCAATGAGTTTGATCTAGCATTATGTCCTTATCCTGGAGACGATTTCTGGGTGATTGATATATGGCCTGATACAGTAACAGGTAGTTCACCGACTGAAGGTCATGTAATAATCGGTAATGACTCAAGTGCTACTTACGGATGGCTATATGGTCATATAGATATTAATCATAGAAGGTTCAAACTAGATCTCAATCATATGTACAACAGGTCTGTGATTTCAGAATTAGTAGAACATCCCCTCGGGAGTCATGTACACTTCAGCTGGCTGGATGAAGGTGCTCTTTCCCCGGGAACTCCTCAAGTCGGATACTTCAACCCGTTCGAATATCTAAGTCCACCTCTTACACCTCTTTACGATGAAGCGATATTCGGACCGGTTAATTACAATGGTAGTTTTGGATCAAATGGAGTTGTGATCCTTCCGGATAACGCATATTTTCCAATAATACCTTGGGACGAAGTGCGTGATATAGTAGATATTCTTGTTCGCCCATATACTAAGTATTACTATGATCTTTCAAACGATAAATGTGGGGTACGGGAAGTCAGGTGGCGCCTTCTCTGGCAAGACCCCAACACACTAGAATACTACCCCAACGACATTCTGGGTTCATGGCGTACTTTATTTAACTTCAGTGGGGAAATCCCTGATGATGCTGATCCACAGAATTACTATGATGAATACCAGAAGATTTATTACGACAACGATGATTGGCAAAATCACTTATGCTTGACAAATACCTGCGATAGCGCCAGGGTAAATGCATCATTCCCTGGTGTCGAGACTGTGTGGATCAATCCTTATAATCGTCTAATTGATTATAACGATGATGAATTCTGCAGAGGGGCGTGGGATACAAGACTATCAGACGGATATGGTGCAAATCCCGCAAACATTGATGAAGCTGCAGCATTCATGGATGGACGTTATGCTATTGAAGTAGAGGCAATTCCTCAAAGATCTGATACGCCTACTATTGATACATTGCCAGTTGTTGATATCACTGACCCAGAATCTGAAGTTACAAGTGTAATTGTTGATAACTGGGCTCCAAGGATCACCGATATCTGTCTTAAAGAAAATGACTGGCAAATAATCAGAGATGGTTCGTACGAAGCAAATGTATTGAATGACCCGGATTCAGGAAGGACGCTGAGTTATAATTATGTTGGGTATAACTTCTCTCCTTATATCAGTACCGGAGGCGGTACTAATGAATACTCATTGGAGATTGACTATAGCGAGCCTGTTACAAATCTGATTCAGAAAATTCCTTTGACAATCAAGATGTATGTTGGTCCAGATTCCAGTATAACCTGGTCGTCTTTGATAGAACTTCAACTTGATGAATCCTGCATGACTCAGGATGATGTGTATATGTGGGCTATATATCTCGGTACTGGAAATCAACCACCGGATTATGTTGGCAATCAAATCGTTGAGCTGGGTATTGATTCTTCTTTTGCGACTGATCTTGCTGGAAATGGACTGGATGCAGATGCCTCAACCATAGTACCAGCCTTTGGCTCAGGTAGTAGTGGTAACTATGAAGCGGTAGATACGCTAATTGTAGTAGAAGAATATCTCTATGGGTATTACCGCTTGGATAGTGAGCAGGATTCCAGGTCGAATACCATATGGGCTTATTATGATGTTATATATATTCCTGAACGTGATGAATATGTATATCCAAAACATTACATAACTCTCCCTCCTTCGTTATCTGATGCGTTCCTATTTAATGAAGGGTATTATCTCCATTCTGGAGATGAAGATGGTAGCTCTAGCTGCTATATCTATGGTGGAGCATGGATGTATGAAGACGATGATGAGGACATTTTACACCTATATATTATTAACTATCTTGGGAATATCGTACACCATAAATATGTCTTTGATCCAGGTACAAGTGAAATATCGAGTGAAGTATGTGCTACTGAAATAACTACTCCAACCTACTATGACGAAAACTGGAATGAAACCCATGAACGGGATAGATTCGGTTGGTTAGGATGGAAGACAAAAGATTTGCAGGAAGATGCAACTTTTAGATCGGATATTACTAACGCCAGCGTATGGGATGTTGAGCTTTATGTTACAGTTTATGATGCTTATACTGGAAACAGTGTTGAAACCATGGTAGGCGGAGGCGATGAATGGTGGGATGAAGGTATTCTGTATGACACACACATATCTTTATTACGAGAATATAGTTATCAAGGTGGAGTTGAAGTAGAAATTTGTGAGTACGAGTATCCGAATACTGTTCCATCTGACACAACCCTATACTTGGATGCTCCTGGTGTGGAAACATTCAGTTACAAAACTATTGATCAAAACAATGTAGGCAGATCAGAATTATCATCCAGGGAAGTCGAAATAAGTAATTACTTTGATGTATTCCCAAATCCCGCAAGAGGTTCAGTAAGTATTGAGTTCATGACATCTGAAGTTGTTACCTCAACTGTACGTATTTATGACATATCCGGGCATCTGGTTAAAATACTCGCAGAGGGTTTACCGGGCATGAGGAACCATAATCTTCACTGGGATCTAAAGGATGCAAGCGGACATAATGTCCCTGTGGGGATTTACTATGTGTCACTTGTTTCTGATTCCTTTGAGAAAACCAGAACAGTGATTGTCTGTCATTAAGGACTTGCTTGAATGCAGGTAATGAGTTGAAAACTTAATTTCCCAACGCACCGGAATCAAATTTTGAAGCAGTTCACTAACATAATATACTTTATTTATCTGAAATTAATATAACCAACAGTAGCTTTCATCTGTCAATGACAGTAATGCCCGGCATTCACGATTAGATATCCTTTCGGGTAGATGGAAAATGCAGAGAATAAACAACTATTCCTGATGATTGACTTTGTCGGGATAACTCGTATCATTTAACTTCGTGGAATGATTTGAGGTCTATTGCAACCACGTAAAAAAAAGTGCTAAAAAGCCGATAGCAACCTCAGGCCGCCGGCAGGCGGCTTTTTTTCTTCGGCTGTCAGATTGGAAGGGTTTAATAGTCATGGGAAGACTGTTTACCAGCGAATCCGTTTCCGAAGGTCATCCGGACAAAATCTGTGACCAGATATCAGACGCTGTTCTTGACGCTCACCTTACCGTTGATCCAAATGCTCATGTGGCCTGTGAAACTCTCGTAACTACTAATTTCTGCCTGCTGGCGGGTGAAGTGAAAAGCCATGCCAATGTGGACTATGAGAAAGTCGCCAGAGATACTATCAGGTCTATTGGCTATGATCAGCCTGATCTGGGTTTTCATTTCAATGAAAACACATACAGGATCAGGATACATTCTCAGTCTCCGGATATCGATCATGGTGTTGTAGACAATAAGGGAGCTGGAGATCAGGGATTGATGTTCGGGTTTGCATGCTGCGAGACGGAAGCTCATATGCCATACCCGATACAGCTTGCTCACAGGCTTCTTGAAAAACTCAGGGAGGTTCGTCTGGCAGGAGAACTGCCATGGGCGCGACCTGACGCCAAGAGCCAGGTAACCGTTGAATATGAGGGTTTCAAGCCTGTATCCATCGATGAGATTCTACTCTCGGTACACCATGCTCCGGACGTGGGAACCGAAGATATGATTGAAGACATTCGCAATAAAGTAGTATCCCCTGTTCTTACTCTGTGCAAACCGCATCTTCAATGGACAGGTAAACTCCTTTTCAATCCCTCCGGCAGATTTGCCATTGGCGGGCCCCATGGTGATACCGGCCTTACCGGCAGGAAGATAATTGTCGATACATACGGTGGCACAGGACGTCACGGAGGCGGAGCTTTTTCAGGCAAGGATTCCACAAAGGTTGACCGTTCCGCAGCATATATGGCACGTTACATTGCCAAAAACCTCGTTGAAGCCGGGATTGCTGAAAGATGCGAGATACAGCTTGCCTACGCAATAGGCCAGGCAGAACCGGTCTCTGTTATGATAGAGACATTCGGAACGGAAAAAGTCTCCGATATCTCTGCGGTGGAGACTGTGGTAAAGGATATTTTCCCTCTGCAGCCATATGATATCATAGACTACCTTGGTCTGAAAAAGCCTGTTTTCAGCAGGACTTCGTCTTTTGGACATTTCGGGAGAGAACCGGGACACGATGGAACATTCTCATGGGAGAAGGTCGATCGGGTTGAGGATATTGCATCCAGACTGTTTTAATAACAGGCGGATATCCATAGAATTGACTGGAGGAATCGGTGACAGTTCTGATGTTTGCTGCCTGTATCATTACCGCAGGCTCTCTTGACAGTCTTGATACATGTCTGCGCGAAACCCAGGCACATATTTCGCAGCTGGAAGAAGAAGAAGCGGCAATATCAACAATACTCGATGCCATTCACGAGCACCTTACCATTTCAAGGGATTATTACAATGAACTGGCCCTTGAGGAATCGAGAATACTCCAGCAGCTTTCCAGGGTCTCAGGGATATTTACATCTGAGGATTCCCTCCGTGGGGAACTTGTCGAAAGCCTTTCCTCTTACCTGCTTTACCTGTATTCTCACAGGAATCTCGGAGGGATTGGATATTTCTTCATAGAGGGGGGATTCACCAGAATGCTCCGCCGCCAGGCATATATCGATTATCTTGCGTCCAGGGCTGCGAACGAAGTGTTCATGCTCTCCATCAGTCAGGACTCATTGGGCAGCTGCAGGGACTCACTGGAGTTTCTTCTGGTCGAGGTTCAGGAGCTAAGAAAGCAGATGGAGGAATTGCAGGGTGGAATTTACGATGAGGAAGCCCGCCAGGCTTCGATCAGGAATCAGCTGATGGGCAGGATAGCAGCCGAGAAAGAATCGCTTGCCGTTCTCGAGGATAGAAGGATCAGCAGGGCGGAATTCGTAACCCGGCTCAGTGTTCGATCAACTCCTGCGGCTTCCGGGACTCCTTTTCTGGAACCGGAACCTGACAGCTACATGGAATCCTTCCGGGGAGGTATCAGCTGGCCTGCCACAGGGCAGGTTGTTAGAACATTCGGAGTTCAGACTCATCGGGAGTATGGAACTCAGACAACAAGCGACGGTATCACAGTTGTCACGCCGCCCGGACAGCCGGTGTATTCATCAGCCGAAGGCGTTGTGCTTTATGCCAGGGAATTCCTGAGCCTGGGACAGATGATTGTACTTGATCATCAGGACGGATATATCACGGTTTACGGATATCTGGGACAGATTCTGGTAAATCCCGGAGATGAAATTATGAACGGATTGCAGATCGGGAAAACAGGCTCGATCCCCGGTGGGCAGCCGGGGTACTATTTTGAGATTAGAAGAGGTGGGGAACCAGTTAACCCTGAGGAGTATCTGGAATAGAAAATGAGCATTTTTCAAATAGTTAAGGGACAGGAACAGGCCTCTGAGCTTCTTGGAAGGTCAATGATGAAAGACAGGCTTGCTCATGCCTATCTTTTCGCCGGACCCATGGGAGTGGGAAAACTTACAGCGGCTCTTGAACTTGCTGCTGTATGGATGTGTTCTGTTTCGGATTCAGGTTACTGCGGGACATGTAATGACTGCAAGAGAGTATTCAGATTCCAGCATCCGGATGTGAGATTAACGATTCCGCAATTGGAGAAAACAGAACCGGAGGACATAGCATCCCTTTTTAAGGCAAGGGCAGATGATGGAATCAGTCCGCTTCAGATCCCCGGAAACAGCAGGATCAAAATTGCTCAGATACGTGAAATGAGAAGAAGACTGTCCCGCAAATCCTTCGAAAATAAAGGCCATATTGAAATCATTGTCGACTCGGACAGAATGGGAGTCGAAGCTGCTAATGCGCTTCTTAAGACGCTTGAGGAACCACCTGATGACACAGTTATTATCCTGATAAGTTCCGCCTGGTCTGCCCTTCTTCCAACAATCAGATCCCGGGCTCATCTCATAAGATTCAGAAGGCTGAGTGAAAATCTGATAGTGGATATCCTGATGGACAGGAAAGGAATGAATAGAGAGACGGCAGCAGAGACAGCAGTAGCTTCAGATGGAAGACCTGGAGTTGCCCTCAATCGTGAAGGTAAAACCATATCCCTCACCGCGAATTACGATCCACTGAAGATTCTGGGTCAAATAGTTGACAAAACCATGGCTTCACCGGTAATTTCGATAGCTGTGGAGGTTTCACAGAAGCTTGGCAAGGAGGGGGCTTTGGAATTCACGATAGAAATGCAGTCTATACTTCTTGATCTCAGACGCAGATCCATGGAAATGAAACCTCTTACCCATACTGATAAGTATTTCAGCGGGGTCGATATGAATGATGATGAAGCTGAGAGGCTGCTCCCGGTATTTCAGACCGCTGAAACCAGGCTTCGAGGAAATGGAATACCCCGAATAGTACTTGCAGCCGCATTCCTGGGTGCATGGAAAATATTAAAGCAACGGGAAAGGACCCGGTATCTTGAGCAATAATGGCAACAACAACGATAATCACACTGATGATTTTGAATCAATCAGATTTGAAGCGACCGAACTTCTGAGGCTTCAATTCAGTTCCAAACGGCTGGATACATTCATTAATCTGGCTGAAGTTCCTGTTGAGATAGGAGAAATGGTAGTTGTTTCCGTTGACAGGGGAGAAGATCTCGGACGAGTTGTTGCAAAGTACAATCCCAGGGATCCTGTTGCTTCAATTACAGGTAAGTTTATTAGAAAGGCTACCTTTACCGATATCGCGAATTATGAGCAGAACAGGGATTTCGAGAATAAAGTACTGAGGTTCTGCAGGGAAAGAATTTCGGTGAGGAAACAGGATATGCGGCTTTCAAGCTGCGAGGCTCAACTGGATAGACGGAAAATCAGGATATATTTCACCGCTGATGAGCGGATGGATTTCCGTGGACTAGTTCGTGATCTTGCAAGCAAATTTCACGCAAGGATCGAAATGCGGCAGATCGGGGTAAGAGACGACGCAAGGCAGAAAGACGGTCTGGGAGTCTGCGGCCAGAGACTCTGCTGTGCATCCTACCTTTCACAATTCAGATCCATTACCCTGAGGGATGTTCGTGAACAGGACCTGACTCCCAATCCCTCAAAGGTTTCCGGAGTCTGCGGCCGTCTGAAGTGCTGCCTGCATTTTGAGTCGGATTTCTACCGAAAAGCAAGAAAACTGTACCCTCAGGTCGGTTCAAAAGCCAGAATAGGAAAAAGAACAGGGGAGGTTACTTCAGTTGACATATTTACTGAAACAGTAACACTTCTAATGGATGACGATGAAGAGAGAACAATGGACATAGAGAAGTTCCACAGAAAAAGAAAACCTCTTAAAAAAGAGTATGATTCTAAAAAGCAATCTTCCGATACACCGGGCGGGACTGAAACCCCTTGAAAATGGAGAAGAAATGCCCCGATATCTCGTAACAAGCGCATTGCCCTATGCAAATGGCCCCACTCACCTTGGTCAGATTGCCGGAGCATATCTACCGGCGGATATCTATGTTCGTTTTCTGAGAATGTGTGAAGAGGACGTTATCTTCATTTGCGGCACTGACGAGCACGGGGTTCCGATAACGTTGAAAGCTGAACAGATGGGTATAACTCCCAGAGAAGTGGTTGACATATTTTACAAAGAGATCAAAAGTGATTTTGATAGATTGGGAATATCCTTTGACAATTTTTCGAGAACGGAGACGCCTGAACATTACCGCTTCACACAGGGGGTATTTCTGGATCTTCTCGAAAAAGGGTACATCACTGAAAAACCCATGGAGCAGTTCTACTGTGAGAGCTGCAAACGCTTTCTTCCTGACAGATACGTAAACGGCACCTGTCCCGAGTGCGATTCCATGAAGGCTCGAGGAGATCAGTGTGATGACTGCGGCACATGGCTTGATGCTCTGGATCTGGTGGACCCTGTGTGCGCCATATGCGGAGCCACACCTGTGCCAAGAGAAACAAGACAATGGTTCCTCAGACTGGATCAGTTCCAGGGCTGGCTGGAAACCTGGCTTGGGAATCACGGGGATTGGAAGAACAATGTGCAGAACTACTGTCTCGGATGGCTCAAGAAAGGCCTCCGGGAAAGAGCTATAACCCGTGATCTTGACTGGGGTGTGCCTGTTCCTCTTGAAGGTGTTAAGGGAAAGGTGCTCTACGTCTGGTTCGAGGCCCTTCTGGGTTATGTCAGCAGCACTATGGAGTACTTCGCTTTGAAGGGGAATCCGGACGGATGGAAAGATTACTGGCAGAATCCTGATTGCCGCCTTGTTCAGTTCATAGGCAAGGACAATATCGTTTTCCATGCTATCATCGAGCCTTCGGTTCTTCATGGTCTGGGAGATTTCGTCCTTCCCTGGAATATTCCCGCTAATGAGTATCTGAACATCAAGGGGGAAAAATTCTCCACAAGCCGGGGAACGGCACTCTGGACGAAAGATTACCTTGATAACCTGCCTCCCGATCCACTCAGATACACGCTGGCGATTAATGCTCCTGAAAACCGGGATGCTGATTTTACCTGGGGTGAGTTCAGATCCAAGAACAACGAACTTGCCGATGTTTTCGGAAATTTCATAAACAGGACAATAAAGTTTGCTCACCTGTATTTCGATGGAAAAGTACCGGAACCTGCCCGGGCAGGAAGTGTTGAAGAGGAACTTATGGCATCAGCTGTCAGAACACGGGATGAGACGGAAAAACTGCTAAGGAATTTCCAGTTGAAGGCGGCATGTTCCAGGATCATGGATCTAGCACGCGAGGGAAACAGGTATTTTGACCAGGCTCAACCCTGGAAGACAGCGAAAAGCGATCCTCAAGCGTGTGCTGCATCCATCTATTACAGTCTTCAGATTGCGGATTCACTCAGGATTCTCCTTGCTCCGTTCATACCTTTCACCTCTGAAAAAACGGGTGAAATGCTTGGAAACACCTCTTTGCTCTGGAAAGACGCAGGCAGGGAAAATCTTCCGGCCGGGCATCAGCTCGGGACTCCTGAGATTCTTTTGAGCAAACTGAAGAAAGGATTCGAGAAAGTAATGGTAAAAGGGGAAACTGACGGCGGGATCGATGACAGTAACTCCCAGGGAATCTCGATCAAGGAAAGCATAACTTACGATGAATTCACGAAGCTCGATATGAGAGTCGGGCTGGTAACGGAAGTTCACGATATTGAAGGAGCTGACAAACTATACAGGCTGATCGCAGATATGGGTGATCACACCCGCCAGCTTGTTGCAGGAATGAAACCATACTATTCGAAAGAGGAACTTCTCAACAGAAAAGTCATAGTTCTGGTCAATCTGCAGCCTGTTTCGATCAGGGGTGTAAAAAGTAACGGGATGGTTCTGGCATCTGACGGCGATGGGAAGGTATTCCTGCTTGAACCGGGAAGCGATTCCATGCCGGGTGACAGCATCCGCTGAGATGTAAATAAGGTTATCTGTGCGAATCTGCGATACAAACAGTTTATATTCAGAAACCGGCGGCGGTATAAGGATTTACCACGACAGGAAGCTGGAGTATTTCGCCGGCCGCCCCGAACACTCAATTGCTCTTGTGATTCCCGGCAGAAACACTGATTGCACTGTAGATGGAAATACCAGTGTATACAGAGTGAAATCCCTTCCTCTTTTGAATTCAGGATACCGCCTGATTGTTGACAGCGGGGGACTGACCTCTGCCTTCGGGGATTTCAAACCTGATCTGGTCGAGGTCGGAAGCCCCTATCTGCTTCCGATTCATACAAGGAAAGCCCTTGGTAACTCTTTTGTCCCTACCGTAGGGTTTTACCACTCGGATTATCCTGACAGTTACGTTAAGCCTTTTGCGAGTAAATATTTTCCCGGACTCGCGGGGCCGCTGACCAGGCTGGCCCGGAGCCATGTCAGGAGAACATACGGCGGCATGACAGCTGTTTTTGCCGCCAGCAGGTATACACTTCAGAAGCTTTACGATTCAGGAGTGAAGAGACTCTTTCTTACTCCTCTTGGCGTTAGTACAGACCAGTTCTCTCCCTCCAGACGCTCTGATGATTTTCGGCGGGCTCTAGGAGTTTACAGCGGAAGTAAACTTGTGCTTTACCTCGCAAGGCTGCACCGGGAAAAAGGTCTTGATCTTCTGATGAAAGCATATCCACTGTTCAGAGATCCTGCTTCAATAAAACTTGTCATTGGAGGACATGGCCCTGCTGAAGGCAGGCTGGTGGAATTCATCAAGCAGTATCCTGAAGTGCGTCGTCTGCCGTACCTTCCAGACCGTGAAGCCGTGGCTGAGGCAATGGCTTCAGCGGATGTATATCTGTCACTCGGTCAATCAGAGACGTTCGGTCTGGCAGGTCTTGAGGCAATTGCATGCGGCACAACACCGGTTCTTCCCGATTCAGGCGCGTCGGGTGATATGGCATCGTCTCTGGGATTTGTACCTCCTTACCGGTCAAACAGTCCGGAAAGCCTCGCAAATGCTATCGTATCCGCTGCGGCAATGTCCGATTCAGAGACAACGGATTACCTTAGACGATTTGCTCTTGACGGACATGACTGGGATTCCGTGTTCCGAAGGATAGAGGTTTTCTACGAGAGAATCATCAGTGCTTTCAGAGATGGAGATCCGGACAGCCTGATCCCCCCTGATAAATGGTGGGAGGAATGATGGCTGAAAAGAAATGGGTTCATGTTACCCTGCACGATGTGTCTCCCAGGTATGAAAAAACCATCATGCGGATTCACGATGCGCTGGTTGAGCTGGGAGCGGCACGGTACAGCATGCTGGTAGTTCCCGACTTCTGGGGAAAATGGCCGCTTGAGGATTCCCCCGGATTCTGTGAATGGCTCAGAGACCTGTCTGCTGAGGGAACAGAGATGATTCTCCATGGATACCATCACTATGACAGTATCGGCAGTCACGGAGCAGTTGATCGAGTAAGATCGGCGTTCTTTACAAGAGGAGAGGGAGAATTCCTGGGACTTGACCGTCAGGCTGCTGCTGAATTGCTGAAAAAGGGGAAAGACGAGCTTGAGCGAATTCTGGAAATTGATATAACAGGTTTTACTGCGCCGGCATGGTTATACAGCACGGGAACACTTAAAGCCCTTTCGGAAACCGGATTTACATATGCCGAAAGCAGATGGAGAACATGGAACCCGATGACCGGTCAGACATATCTTAGAGTACCGGTCGTGAATTATGCGGGAGGCAGTAGCCTGAAAAGATGTATGGCTGATCTCTGGGTTACGTCATCCAGAGTTGTCCTTGGCGGAATGCGGACTGTCAGGTTTGCGATTCATCCCGCTGATTTTGAGAATGAAATTACCAGAGGCAAAATTTTCAGACACCTTGAACTGCTTCTCAATAAAAGAACAGCGGGACATGCAGGCTCTGGTGCGTGTCCCCAAAGAACATGACGCTCTGCTGCGTGTCCCCGCATCTGGAGAATCTTGCTTATATTCATTAAAACAAACAGGCTTACTACGGACATGCACTCTCCGGGTGAGCATCCGCGCAAAGATAGAACAGGGGACGGTAAATGTATCTAGGATTCGTAGACATGAATGCAGGATTTCTGATCATCATTGCCGCTATGATCATAGGCATGATAGCCAGGTCAAAGGTAAACGGCACATACAGAAGGTTCAGTCAGGTTGCCACCGGCAGAGGGCTTTCCGGGGCTTTCGTCGCGAGACAGATACTTGATAACTACGGCCTGGCCAATATTGGTATTGAAGAAATATCAGGGCATCTTACGGATCACTACGATTCCCGCAGCAGTACCCTTAGACTCTCTCAGAATGTTTACGAGGGGACATCAATTGCTTCCGTTGGAGTTGCCGCGCATGAAGCCGGTCACGCTGTTCAGGACGCGATGGGCTACGGTCCGTTCCAGATCAGACAGAAGCTGGTTCCTGTCGCCAATCTTGGATCCCAGATGCTGTTTCCATTGATAATCGGCGGTCTGTTCTTTCATATGACCGCACTTTATTACGTTGGCGCTGCTCTGTACGGTGCAGCGCTGCTGTTTCAGCTGGTTACTCTTCCCGTTGAGTTCGATGCAAGCAGAAGAGCAGTCGTTTACCTTGAGAAAAGCGGCAGTATGACTGCGGGTGAACTGCAGGGTGTCAGGAAAGTCCTTGGTGCCGCCGCCATGACCTATGTTGCCGCTGCGCTTGCTTCTCTGGGACAGATGATCTGGCTGCTTCTTGCCGGCAGGAGAAGGTAATGGGTATTGAGACTCCATTCGTAATTATCCTTGTCTTCTTCAGTGTCGTATGCCACGAAATAGCTCATGGATATGTTGCCCTGAAGCTTGGCGATCCCACAGCATATAGAATGGGCAGACTTACATTTAATCCAATTCCCCACATAGACCCCATTGGAACCATTCTTCTTCCGGCGATGTTGTTGATAACCAACAGTCCGATATTGCTCGCATGGGCAAAACCGGTTCCGGTTGACCCCAGGCATTTTCGAGATCCAAAACAGGGAATGATGTGGGTTGCTATCGCAGGTCCTGCTACCAACCTTGCTATTGCCCTTGTGCTAACAGTTCTGCTTCATCTCGCATCCGGTATAATGCCGGCCATACTCATGCATAGCCTGGCCTTTGCCGCTCTGATGAATATTGTTCTTATGGTTTTTAACCTGCTGCCGATTCCACCCCTTGATGGCAGCAGAATTGTAGCGAGATTTCTTCATGGACAGGCTCTGTACAGTTATAGAAAGCTTGAGCGCTTCGGGATTTTTATCATATTCGGCCTCCTCTGGTTTGGAGCCCTTTCAAAAATCCTGTATCCGGCATTGAATTTTGCCATCAGAAACCTTGATCTCTACAAATTCTTCCCCCAGTAGGGGTCAAACCTTGTATTTTAACATTATGACATTATAATATATATATTATGAGACCTTTACGTATTAAATTCCCAGGAGCGCTCTACCACATCTATGCCCGAGGTAACGATTGCCAGCCTATTTATCTTGATGAAGAGGACAGACATAAGTTTTCTGAAATATTTCAGAAAATACTGAATCGGTTCGGATGGAATTGTTATGACCTCTGCCTCATGAATACTCACTATCATCTTTTTATTGAAACTCCCGAGACGAATCTGTCGATGGGAATGCAAAACCTCAACGGTATCTACGCACAGTACTTCAATAAGCATCATGATCTTGTCGGACATGTTTTTCAGGGAAGATATAATGCAATTGTTGTTGACCGCGAGAACTACTTCCTGGAACTATGCAGGTACATTGTACTTAATCCTGTAAGGGCAGGAATTGTTGAGAAACCAGAAGAATATTCTTGGAGCAGTTACAGGCAGATGGTCGGAATTGACGAAAGCATGCCATTCATTAAGACCGATTTCCTACAGGAACATTTTGGAAGTTCTTCGGAAACGGCCAAACGCAATTTCAGGAAGTTTGTACTTGATGGAATATCAAGTGATTCTCCGCTTGAAGATACCAGGGGTGGATTGATACTCGGTAAAGACGAATTTGTTGAGTCTCTGAGAGACATAATGATTGATTCGAAAAATGAATCTGAGTTTTTGAAACGGCAACGATATGCGGACAGACCTTCAATTGAGAAACTGCTTGACCTGGGTGTTAGATCTGTAAAGGAAGCAAGAGACAAAGCTATATACAAGGCATATATTGAGTATGGATACAGCCAGAAGGAGATAGCTGATTTCCTGGGACTTCACTTCGCAACTGTATCTCGTATTATAAAGAACGAACAATATTATAGCTAGCAATAATATATTAATAAGCCATAATGTTAAAATACAAGGTTTGACCCCTATAGAGTTGCCCACATTCCCGGATCCGAAGGCAATTTGTCAAGGATCTCTTCATTGATGATAAGAATGTACTTCTCTTCAAGTTCCTGAATCAATTCAACAGTGGCCTGCTCCTGAAGTCTGGTCATGGCCATGTTCTTCAGACTTCGCCTGACTTCATCAATTCTCGCAACCCTTGAAGGCACTACTTCTATAAGCCTGAGCAGAGCAGACCCATCATCTGCGAATACACTGACCGGCCCCAGCCAGCTTGTCGTATCGGACGGATCGAGTAAGAAAACTTCTTCTCCGTGGCCTCCTGGAACTTCACCAAATCTGAGAGGTCGAGTTATTTGGATTTGAGTTGAATCTGCCGCCAGGTATCCGAAACCGTCAAGCTCTGAGATAAATTCTTCCAGTTTTTCTTCATATACAGCCTGCCGGAAATCATCAGTCCTCTCAACTGGAATATAGGCTGCTTGAAGTACACGCTTCTCCTCAATCATAAAAGGTTCTTCAAGAGTCTCATATTCGTATATGATGTCTGATTCAGTTACGGTTACAATTGAGCCTATCATGTCATTGTAGTACTCTTCGGAGGCGAAACTAAGCAGGTAGGTTTCGGATTCATCTCGCAGCGAGTCAAGTATTCCGGGAGATTCCTCCTGCATGAACTCATAGAAATAGCACTGCATCAGCAGGACCTGAATCATATCTTCAATCCAGACTGAAGATCCAGGCTGAACATCAATACGAGTACTAAGATAAAGAATCTCATCTTCAAGATATTTCACTGTCCAGGTTCCGAAATCCGATTCAACGATAACAACGCTATCAGACATATCAGGATTATTACCGATAAGGTGCTGAGTGAAATCTTTAACTTTAACTGAATCAAAGGTAACCGAGTAATCAGTGTAGATTCGGTAACTGACATCCTGTGCCCATCGATTGAATCTTGCATTAGAAAGATCTCTTATCGCCATATCACTGACTGTGGCTGGATCAGAAAGAGCATTCTTGATCAGGATAGAATCGACCATCATCAGAGTATCGAGCCTTACTAGAAGACCCGATCCGTCAGTTCCGATTTCATTGAATGATAATGTATCAAGATGCAGGGCAAGTTCACGTCGCAGATTCGGGAGATGTACCGGACCGATACTGAATTCATTTTCAGAACCGGGATAGACTGTATACACCACGTTTCTGCCCAGGTGTTCACCGTAGAACTGTATATCGGATTCGGTAACTTCAGCAGCCTCCCGCTCAACCAGCAATTTCTTTGCGGCCGTGGCGGTTTCGACCATCAACCATGAATTTCTGTAAGACAGAAAAAGAGGATCAGTCAAATATCCCTCTGCTTCCAGCTCCTTCTCAAGGATGACTCTTCTCCCGTATGCGACAATGAATTCACCAATAGTATTGTCCTTTGACAGGAAAGATTCCCTCTGAAGGCTATCCATTCCAAGCCATGATTCACCAAGCTGTCCAACGGATACGGAGTCATCTCTGACAATCAGAATCCAGGTTGAATTATCTACCGAAGAGCCGAAACACGAAGTGAGAAAAAGCAGTAATAATACTGAAGCTGTTAAGCAGATTCTATAAAGTTTCAAGTTGAATTTTCCTTTCTTGCTAAACTCGACCACACCACATATGAGTGGTTTTGGGTTACAGGACCGTGCTGGGTCTGTATTCCCCGAATTCATCCCTGAGTACCCTGCATATTTCACCAAGAGTAGCGTAGCACCGTACGGAATCAAGTATGAACGGCATCAGGTTATCTGTAGAGTCTGCAGCTTTTTGAAGAGCTCCAAGACTTGTTTCAACAGCACTGTTATCCCTCTTATTCCTTATGCTGTCAAGCTTGGAAAGCTGCGATTCGGCAACGGAAGGATCTACCCTCAGGAGGCCTTCAGGTGGATCTTCCTGAATTCTATAACTATTGACCCCTACAATTACTCTTTCTTTATTTTCAATATCACGCTGATATTTGTAAGCTGAATCCTGTATCTTTCTCTGAGGGTATCCACTCTCAATTGAGCTGACCATACCACCCATTGAATCGATTTTTCTGATATACTCCAGAGCCTCTTCTTCTATTTTATCTGTAAGATTTTCAACGAAATAACTTCCCGCCAGCGGATCAACTGTATTCGCGACCCCGGATTCGTTAGCCACAATCTGCTGGGTTCGAAGAGCGATCCGAACCGCCTGTTCAGTTGGAAGAGAAAGGGCTTCATCCCTGCTGTTCGTGTGGAGGCTCTGGGTACCGCCGAGTACTGCCGCAAGAGTCTGAATTGCTACTCTCACGATGTTGTTATCCGGCTGCTGAGCAGTTAGAGAGGAGCCGGCTGTCTGGGTGTGAAAACGGAGCATCATGCTCTTTGGATTTTCTGCTTTGAACCGCTCTCTCATGATTTGTCCCCATAATCTCCTCGCAGCTCTGAATTTAGCTACCTCCTCAAGCAGATCATTGTGCGCATTGAAGAAAAAACTGAGCCTGGGCGCAAAATCATCGACATTCAATCCTGCTTCAATTGCTGCTTCAACGTATGCAATACCGTCGGCAAGAGTGAATGCAACTTCCTGCGCAGCAGTACTCCCTGCTTCACGAATGTGATATCCTGAAATACTTATTGTGTTCCATTTCGGTACATTATCACTGCAGAAGCAGAAAATGTCAGTTATGAGTCTCATGGATTGGGCAGGGGGAAAAATATAGGTTCCGCGGGCCATGTACTCTTTCAGAATGTCATTTTGAATTGTACCGCGAAGCATTCTGGCCTGGATACCCTGCTTCTCCGCAACCACAATGTACATCGCAAGGAGAACCGCAGCCGGAGCGTTTATGGTCATAGAGGTTGACACACTGTCAAGGGGAATCTGACTGAACAGAATCTCCATATCAGAGAGGCTGTCGATAGCAACGCCGACTTTTCCTATCTCACCCTCACAGAGAGGATGGTCTGAATCGTATCCTATCTGAGTCGGTAGATCGAACGCCACTGAAAGTCCGGTCTGTCCCTGTTCAAGAAGGTAGCGATACCGCTTATTTGATTCCTCCGCCGTTCCGAACCCCGCATATTGCCGCATCGTCCAGAAACGACCCCTGTACATTGTGGGCTGTACTCCCCTTGTGAACGGGTACTGTCCGGGGAAACCCTGTTTCCTCAGATATTCCTCATCCGGTTTTTCAGGGAAGTAAACACGTTCCGCCGGCTCTCCCGATCCGGTGACGAAAGTCTCTTTTCTTTCAGGGAATTTGTTCACGACAGGATCAAGGATGTTTTCTTCCCAGAGTTTTTTTCTCTTTTCGAATTCTGAATCACTCATTAGAGAACTTTCCTCCGTGGGTTGTATATTTTTGCGTTCTCTTCTTTCCGAAGCACTCTCAAACCTCCAAGCGCAAGAGCTTCCATTTCCATCTCACCCTGATAGACCAGAATCTCCGCAATGAATCCCGTGCGGCTGCGAATCATTTCCACGAAATTCCTGTCATAGGCGATTCCGCCGGTAAGGACTATTGCATCAACATTGCCCTCAAGAACAGTTGCCATGGCTCCAATTTCCTTGCTTATCTGGTATGCCATTGCTTCGTAGACCAGAGCGTACTTCCTGTCTCCTTCTCTGATTTTATCCTCGACGAGCCTCATATCGTTTGTACCAAGATAAGCTACAATTCCGCCAGCGCCCTTGATCATTTTTTTGACTTCCGGCAGAGTGTATTTACCGCTGAAGCAGAGTGCTGTCAGATCACCTACCGGCAAACCCCCGGATCTTTCAGGTGTGAAAGGGCCATCACCATTAAGAGCGTTATTGACATCAATAACCCTTCCGGCTTTATGAGCGCCCACTGAGATTCCTCCACCGAGGTGAACTACTATGAGATTTACCTTATCGTATGATTTCTTAATATCTGAGGATGCTTTCCGTGCAACAGATTTCTGATTCAGGGCATGGAAGATCGATCTTCTGGGAAGATCAGGATGACCCGAGAACCTTGCAAGAGGTTCCATTTCATCTACAACAACCGGATCAACTATAAACGCGGGACAGTGGGCTTCATGAGCAAGTTCATTTGCAATTGGAGCTCCCAGATTAGAAACATGCTCCCCCTGAACGCCTGCACGGAGATCTTCAAGGAGCTTCTCGTTTACTTCGTATGTTCCTCCCTCAACAGGGTAGAGAAGTCCACCCCGACCGACAATCGCGTCGAAGGATGGAATGTCGTAACCAGCTTCCTCAAGCTCTTTTTCAATAACATCTTTTCTGAAATCATACTGCTCAAAAATATGGTCAAATCCTGCCAGCTCATCATTGGAATGACATATTTTTGCAGACCATACTTCCTTTTCACTCTCAAATACAGATATTTTCGTAGACGTGGAGCCGGGATTGATTGCTAATATTTGGTAGGTGTCTGACATTCTTCTCCAATCGATTAATCTTATATACTTCAAGAATTCTAATTCACTCTATCAAGAAAGCCAAGAATATGAAAAATGCAAATATAAGAGTAGTCGAAGAGCTGAGTCTTCTACTCAAACAGATGGAACGCATACGAGAGAGCTTCAGATTGCAGAAGGAAGAAGCGCTTGCTGAATCTGATCTGAAAGAACTTCATAATCTTAGAGAGCTTTCGAGGACAAAGTACCAGCCGAAACTGAGGGATATATTCAGGTATGTGAGAAAACTCTCCTGCACAATCAAACTGGATGAACCGGGTCGAGAGGAAGCAGAGGATCTTTTGATTAACGCGGAAAATGTATTCAGGGAACTCCAGGCTCACCTGATTTCAGTTCCCAACAGATTGATTCGTGTTTTCAAATCCGGGGGAATTAATCCCAATCTGAACAGTAACCTTGAGAGTGATTCATCGCAACAGGACTGAATATGTATATTAGCTGTTCTGAAGAGAAATACGAGCTTCCAGAAAACGGAGAGGTTTTCCATGATCGGTATAAGTGATAAAGGAATGACAAACCTGCTTTCAGCAGAAACGCTTGAGGGAATGGCGGGAGAGAAAGTAACGCTCCATGGCGTAATTCAGCGAATCCGCTGCCTTGGTTGGGGCGCGTTTATCGTGCTTCGTCGCCATGACGGATTACTGCAATGCGTTATGGGGAATGACGGAAACGAAGAGATTCTTGACAATCTGGATGTCGAGCAGTCGGTTGAAGTTACGGGTACAGTAAAGGAAGCCGGAATAAAGGACAATTCAATTCATCCCGCATCTGTTGAAATTCATGTGGATTCAATCGATATCATTTCAGCACCTGCGGTTCAGCCACCGGTCGATACGACCAAAAAAGTTCTCGATCTGCACATTGATACCAATCTTGATCTTCGCCCTCTGAGTCTGCGGCACCCCGGCGAAAGAGCCAGGCTCAAGATTGCGGAATCATTTGCGCTCGGCTTCAGGGAAAGCCTCTCAAATATGGGATTTACCGAGATCCGCACTCCGAAAATCTGTTCAGCCGGAGCGGAGGGCGGAGCAAATATCTTTAAAGTTGATTACTTCGGCCGGCCTGCATTTCTTGCACAATCCCCACAGTTCTACAAACAGATGGGAGTAGGTATCTTTGAGCGGGTGTTTGAAGTAGGACCTGTTTTCCGAGCTGAACCTCACCAGACTTCCAGACATATTAACGAATACACCTCTCTCGATTTTGAGATGGGTTTCATTGACGGATTTGAAGACGTGATGGCGCTTGAGGTAGCAGTTCTGAGGCATTGCCTCTATAGGGTGAGGAAGAACACTTCGTACGAACTCGAAATGCTTGGCGCAAAGATGCCTGAAATAGGTGAGCAAATACCTTCCATTACGCTGGAGGAAGCACATAGGATTACCTCTGAGATCAGCGGGAAGAACTGCATGAGAGAACCTGACCTTGAGCCGGAGGAAGAGAAGATACTCTGCAGGTATTCAAAGGAGGAATGGGGTTCCGAATTCCTTTTTGTAACTCACTTCCCCACGGAGAAGAGGCCGTTCTACACGATGGATGATCCTGCAAATCCTGGTACAACGCTGAGCTTCGATCTGCTGTTCAGAGGTCTCGAGGTTACAACCGGAGGACAAAGGATTCACGAATACGAAATGCAGGTTGAAAAAATGAAGAAATTCGGGCTTGATCCGGATGACTTTGAAAGCTATCTGCAGGCGCACAAATACGGCCTTCCGCCACATGGCGGCCTTGCAATAGGTCTTGAGAGAATGACCGCCAGGATTCTCGATGTGGACAATATCCGTCTTACAACGATGTTTCCCCGTGACGCGAAGCGTTTAACGCCTTAGGGGCAGGTTCAGGTACTTGACTGATCCCACCACTGCCAGATGTACCACTCGCCTGATTCATCCTCTCTGCAGATGAAGAGAGCTGATCCGGAAGCACAGTATCCGTTTACCCCGCCGTCAGTATAGACTTTCAGATCGAAGGTTCTCGGAAGGGCAAGGGCCATACCTGTCGGATCTCCACTCCAGGGGAATTCCGAATCTCCCGAAAGAGTCAGTTCGATTGACGATACTGAATTGAACATCGCAATGTGAAATTCCTCTTCTTTGGCAAGGCCCCAGTACTCGTCAATCACACCGTTACCGGTGTAATCAGCCCAGTCAATTTCAAGAAGATGAAACTCGAAATCGCTTCTGAAGCATGCAATATAGCAGTCAATATCCATGCTGGAATATGAATATTCCAAATTTTTCAGTACTTTCCAGGCGCTGTCAACAGGGGCGTAGTACTGATATGGGTTGATCGGAGTAGTCTGCTTGGGAGCGAATGGATTCCAGCATGCGGATACTGACAGAATGATTGATGTAATCACGGCTGCTGCCGCGAACTTCGACCTTCTCACTTATTTATCCTTTCAGTTTATGCAGATCAGTCAGGATTTCCATCTTTTGAAAAACCACTGAATTTGCATCTCATACTTGCCAACAGAAAAGAAAAAATGATCAGATCGAACCTCCTGTTTGAATTATGCCCTGATGAATAATTGAGAATTTGAAACTTCCTGTCAAGAGTAACGGGGTCGGATCTTGAATTTTAACATTTTCATGACAGATGAAAAGGTGTCATATCTGATAGTTAATCATTCTTTCGCGTATATGTCATTGAGTAAATTAAGAAATGTCAAAATTCAAGATCCGACCCCAATGTCTATAATCGGAAGACCGGGTGGCAAATCGCCATCCGTATCATCGATATCTTCATCGGAGTCTTCTGGGGACAAAGGGTCTTTAGGCACAAGTTCGCGGTTTTTCAGACCTACGAATTTACCAAAAGCGGATTTCTCAAGGAGAAGTAATCGAGCTGCCTTTTCTACAACTTCAACCGCGTCGCAGGCAGAATCAATATCTCTGCCAAGACCAAGAATGCCGTGTTTTCTCCAGATAACGCAGTCACTGTTCTCAAAGACCTTTGCTGTTTCCACCCCCAGCTCCCATGTGCCGGGGGTCATGTAATCAAGAAAGCGTACACCGCGTCCGAGGAGAAGAGATACCTCCGGATGAGATCTGTTGACGGCATCTTCGAGCATCTCTCCCGGCAGGTCACTGGAGGACAGCGCCAGCATATGCGTCGAATGTGTATGAACGAGAGAGGCTGTTGTCCAACCGCGGCTTACCGCTCCCGCCAGAACAAGGAGATGGGTACTGAACTCGCTTGTGGGATCTTTGCTTCCCTTAAGTCTGATTATTTTCAGTCCATCAGAAGAAACCCTGACAGGGATTATTTCCGTGTCGAGTTTTTGCTGAAGTGTTCTGAATCGGCTCCAGGCGCAGGTCACAAGGAAAGTTCTTCCGGCCAGTTCAGGAATAGGTATCGGGAGCGGATCGGAGAAAACCTGATTTTCCCATATCGTATCGGCTGCTCCTTCCGGAAGCAGAACGGAGATATTTCCCGCGTTGGCCTCGGCCCACCCCGTTCTGGCGAGCTGTGTTGCTATTCGACCAATATCTTCTCTGGTGAACTGAATGATATCCATACCGTCTCTCACTATCTTACTAAAAGGTATTCCTGCTCAGAAAACTACCTCAGCAGCCTTTTCAATGATGCTGATCCCTTTAAGAAGCTCATCATCCGTGATATTCAGAGGGGGTCTGAATCTTATACTGGTGTGACCGCAGGGAAGAATGATGGCTCCATTCTTCATAATCGAAGCAATCATTCTGTTTCTGGTTTCCTCGTCTTCAAGATCAAAGGCGCACATGAGTCCCCGGCCTCGAACATTCGAGAATTTGCCGGGATACTTCTTCTCAAGATTGTGAAGAGCGTCGAGGAGAGTCTTGCTTCTGCTGCGGACGTTTTCCAGCGTGTCTTCTTCGACCATGATTTCGAGGAAACGGGTACATCTGACCATGTCAACGAGATTACCGCCCCAGGTGGAATTAATCCTGCTCGATTCGTGAAAAACATTGTCCTTTATTTCATCAACACGCTTGTTGCATGCGATTCCGCAAACCTGGGATTTCTTGCCGAAACAGAAGATATCGGGTTCTACACCCAGAGACTGCCATGCCCACCATTCACCTGTAAGCCCCATTCCAGTCTGAATCTCATCAAAAATGAACATGAATTCATGCTTATCCGCCCGTTCGCGGAGCTGCTGCAGGAACTCGGGTCTGAAATGATTATCTCCGCCCTCACCCTGAATTGGTTCCATGACAAGACAGGCGATATCGTGTCCGTATTCCTTGATGGCTTCATCTATCTGTTCAAGCGTCTTTTTCTCGGCTTCGATGACCTCGTCAAGATTATCCTCAAGAGGGAATTTTATCGACGGCGGATCTACTCTCGGCCAGTCGAACAGAGGGAAGTACATGTACTTTCTCGGATCAGCAGTATTTGTCATGGAAAGAGTATAACCTGTTCTTCCATGGAAGGCTTTTCTGAAATGAATAACCTTCGAGCCCAGCTCACCTCTGCCTGCTTCGAGATTCTTGCGAACCTTCCAGTCAAAAGCCGTTTTCATGGCGTTTTCAACGGCAAGAGCACCGCCAGAAATGAAGAAAAGGTGCGGGTGGCTGTCAGGAATAACGGTATCCGCAAATGCTTCCACAAAAGCCGCAAGTTCTTCAGTGTAGAAATCCGAGTTGGAAGGCTTGTTGATAGCAACATCGGCTATGTGGTTTCTGAATTCCTCGGTGCAAAGCCCGGGATGGTTCATGCCAAGTGGTGCTGAAGCAAAAAAGCTGAAGAGGTCAAGATAGTCCTTATCACCCTGAGAATCATGTATAGTGCATCCTTTGCTTTTCTCAAGGTCAAGAACCATATCAAAACCATCTGCCAGCATATGGTTTGCTATTGTTGACCTGACTTTTGACGCAGGTATGTATTTCATTTGTCACCACCCCTTTCGCGAGTTGTATTTCTGTATGAACAGGATTTTTTAAACACCGGTACACATTGATTGATTTCCAGAAGAATGCCACCTAATCTCTCTTGAACGAGTTGATTTGTCAACACTTCTTGCGGGATTCCTTTAGAAGTGCGTATATTCGTGCTGTATATTGGAAGTTAACATTCATTACCGTGTATTTTCACAAAAATCAGGGAGAATTCATGAAACCTGTAAGAAGCCTCGAAGAACTGAAAAAGATTGCCAGAGAACTCCCTTCAAAACGCGTTGCGGTTGTACGAGCTGATGAAGTTGAAACCATGAGCGCTATTGGCACTGCTGTCAAAGATAACATGGTCGAGGCAGTTCTTATCGGTCCCGAGAAAGGTATTCGAGAGGCTGCGGAAAAGGCTGATTTCGATCTGAACGGCATTGAAATCATACATGCTGAAGATGATAAAAATGCTTCCATAAAGGGAGTTGAAATCGTACGATCCGGCAAAGCCGATGTCATCATGAAGGGTCTGGTGGCTTCAAGTACGTTCCTTCGAGCTATTCTTGACAGGGAGCTTGGCTTAAGAGCCCCGGAAGTTATGAGTCATGTAGCCGCGTTTGGTGTTCCCGGATTCGACAAGCTTCTTATAGTTACGGATGCCGCCATGAACATAGCGCCGGATTTTGAACAGAAAGTCAGTTTGCTGAAAAATGCTATTACAGTTGCTCATGCTCTGGGAATCGATCATCCCAAATCAACTTACGTCTGCGCCAAGGAAGTTCCATACGAAAAGATGCCCTGCACAATGGAAGCGGCCAGAATGCAGGAACTGGCGGATGCGGGTGAATTCGGCGATATCATTTTTGACGCTCCTCTTGCTCTGGATCTTGCCGTATCCTCCGAGGCATGCAGGATCAAGAAGATTGAGAGCCCTGTCGGAGGAGATGCCGACATACTGCTTCTGCCTGATATTGAAGCAGCCAATGTTCTCTACAAGGCACTCATCTTCATTGCAGGCGGAGAGCTTGGCGCGGTAATTATGGGAGCAACAAACCCGGTTGTACTTACATCAAGAGCTGATTCCGCTGAATCCAAGCTCTGCTCTATAGTATTGTCCAGCGTTGTAGCCGGATACCAGGCAGGAGGCGGGAGTTAGTGAAGGTAGTATTGGCCAGCGATCATGCAGGCTATCCTCTAAAGCGTGAACTGACCATATGGCTCAAAGATAAAAAAGGGCTGGACATGGATATAGAAGATCTTGGCCCATTTTCTGCCGATTCTGTTGATTACCCCGATTTTGCAGCTTCTCTCTGCAGGTATTTGCTGGATGGCAGCGCGGACTTCGGCATTCTTATCTGTAATTCGGGATTGGGCATGAGCATGACCGCGAACAGATTCAGGGGAATCAGGGCAGCCCTATGCATGTACCCTCGGATGGCTTATTACGCAAGACATCATAATAACGCGAACATTCTTGTTCTCGGTGGAGGGATCACAGCCTTTTTCCAGGCCAGGGAAATTACGGAGGTCTTTCTTTCAGAGGAGTTTGACGGAGGACGGCACAGCAGAAGAACCGACAGAATGGATACTGTCTGATTCATACATATTCGATTATTCCACGGGAGAGTACATGATTGACGTAATCTGCGGGGCACGACCTAATTTCATGAAGGTTGACCCCATAATAAAAAACATTGATCCATCTGTTGAAATCAGACTCATTCATACAGGTCAGCACTACGATCATATAATGTCACAGAGCTTTTTCGATGATCTGGATCTGCCCAGACCTGACGTGAACCTTGAAGTCGGATCAGCGAGCATTACCGTACAGACGGCGACAATCATGCAGCGGTATGAGGAAGTGTTCCTTGAACGAAGGCCAAAGGTCATTGTTGTTGTCGGCGATGTAAATTCAACCCTTGCATGTGCTCTTGTGGCGGTGCGGTATGGGGTTCCCGTAATTCATGTAGAGGCGGGGCTCAGAAGTTTCGATCGCCATATGCCAGAAGAGATCAACAGAGTACTGACAGATCAAATCGCGAATCTGCTTCTCATAACCACCACTGAAGCCAGGGATAATCTGCTGGCCGAAGGCAGACAGAGTGAAATGATAAAGCTTGTTGGGAATCCCATGATTGATACCCTGCTGAGACTTCTTCCATCAGCTATGGATACAGGAGCACCTCCGCCTGACGAGCCTTACGCCCTGGTTACTCTGCATCGTCCATCAAATGTTGATAATCCGGAGCGACTTGGCGCTGTCCTGGATGCCCTTGGCAATCTTGAAGGACTCAGGATTCTGTTCCCGGCGCATCCGCGTACTCTTCGCAATATGGATGAATGGGATCTGAGTATTCCGAAAAGATTATCTATAGTTGAACCCATGTCTTATCTGGATTTTATCAGATGTGAGGTCGACGCATCAGTTGTCATTACGGATTCGGGTGGGGTTCAGGAAGAGACAAGCGTTCTTGGTGTTCCATGCGTAACTGTCAGAACCAGTACAGAACGGCCGGTGACTCTCGAAATTGGAACGAATGTGCTCTGCCCCGATACATCGTTAATTCCTGAAGCTGTAACAAAACAGATTGCATGTCGACCCGATGTTCCCCCTGTCATTCCCATGTGGGACGGGAAGGCGGGAAAAAGGATCGTGGCAGCCATAGAAAACTTTACCGGAGGAAACAGATGAAACCCGGAAAAATAATAACTCTGATTCTGTTGATTGTTGTTCCAGTACTCGCCAGCGGCTGCGGAGGGGAACACGAGCTGAATAACGCTGATTCTTCAACAATATCCGGCGGTTCGGCGGATATCGGTCTGCAGAAGTTCGCCGTGTCCATAATGGGTGATGATGTCGGTTATATGGAGCTTGATGTTCAGGAACTGGGTACCGATTCACTCCTGATAACGCAGTCAATCAGCTGGAATATGATTCTGATGGGAAACCAGCGTGATATTGAAATGAGCATGACGGCTGTGACCGACAGGACATACAATCTCGGACATATGGAGATGCTCATGTCGGACGGCTCAGCAGAGATTTCCATTACTGCCGTTCGCAGGGATTCGCTTCTTGTTACTGAAATAGGTACTGCCGGAAGGACCATTGAGAACTCCACCGTAGTGTCTGAAGACTATCTGCCCGTTCTGGCCGATCTGGCCTGTGCTTCAATGGAATGGGAAGTTGGGCAGGAAAGATCATTCCAGTCCTTTGATCCCGCAAGCGGGATGATCCTGAGCGCAACTGCCATATGCATTGAGTTCGAGAAAGTATCTCTGCTTGGAGATACCGTGAACGCGGCGAAGCTTGAAATTTCCCAGATGGGTACCAGGAACAGCGTATGGGTTTACAGGGGACAGATCGTAAGGGAGTACGAAGCTGGTCTTGGAATGGACATGACAAGGGTACCGCCGGGTCAGAGTGGTGATATTATTGCCACCAGAGATCTTTACGAGGTATTCGCGGTATCCTCCACACGCATATCGAACCCCAGAAGCACCGGAACCCGAATATTTCTTCTTGAGGGTGATATTGACTGGACCGGTTTTCAGCTCGACATACCGTCTGTTCAGGCTGCTTCCGGATGTACGGTAACCGTTTCGACCGGACTTCCGGATAACAATCTTCCGTATCCTCCATCCATACCTGAAGAACTTGAGGAGTATATTCTCCCCGAAGCCATGATACAGAGCGATGATTCCATAATAATCGAAAAGGCTTTGATCCTTACAGATGGTTGTGAAGACTCCTGGGAGGCTGCAAGAAGGATATCATCTTTTGTTGATGGAGCTGTTGAAAACAGTCCAACCATCTCCCTTCCATCAGCGGTTGACGTGATGGAGAATCTCAGGGGTGACTGCAATGAACACACCATCCTTACAGTTGCCCTTGCAAGAGCTGCGGGACTTCCCGCAAGAATTTGTGCGGGTATCGTTTACCTCGACGGATCGTTCGGATTCCATGCCTGGCCGATGATATGGGTGGGAGAATGGGTGAAGATGGATCCGACCTTTGGACAGTATGTAGCTGATGCCACACACATCATTCTGGCCACAGGTGATCTTGAATCTCAGTATGTTGTCAATTCAGCAATCGGCAGGCTCAGTGTCAGGGAACTGGAAACCCCCTGATGGCTTCCCTTCCGGAAATCCAGGCTATGAAAAGAGCCCTGGAACTTGCTTTACTGGGCAGAAGAGCCGTCTCTCCCAATCCAATGGTGGGAGCGGTTGTTCTTGACAGCAGCGGCAACAGTGTCGGGGAGGGTTTCCACGAAAAGTGCGGAGCGCCGCATGCCGAGATTAATGCTCTTTCTGAAGCCGGTGCGGCAGCATCATCCGGTACTATTGTAGTCTCACTTGAACCATGCTGCCATTATGGCAGGACAGGTCCCTGTACTGACGCGATAATCAAAGCTGGAATCAGAAAAGTCGTTATCGCCATGCGTGATCCTCATCCGAATGTATCGGGGAAAGGTATAGAGCAGCTGGAATCGGCGCATATTGAAATTGAAACGTGTGTGCTGCTCGATGAAGCTGAATTACTCAACAGAGTATATCTGCATTATCTCAGAACTTCGAGAAGCTGGGTTACACTCAAAATGGCTCTCAGCATGGACGGCAGGACAGCGGCGAAAGACGGCAGCAGCAGGTGGCTGTCATGTGAAGAGTCCCGAAAGCAGGTCCACCGGATGAGAGCCTCGGCTCAAGCGGTAATGACCGGTGCCGGTACTGTCAGAGACGACAACCCGGAACTGACCGCTCGATTCACAGATCAACCGCTCGAGGAGCAGCCCGTTCGGATTGTAGTCTCAGCAACAGGTGATCTCGGGAATTCAAGAAAAATATTCGGAAAAACCGGGAGAGTTATAATTGCTGTTCCTGAAAATGTTTCCTGTAAACTTCAGAAATTTCAGAGAGAGTTCGGAGCCGACATCTGGGGATTTCCAGCTGATTCCACAGGTTACGGTTTTAACCTGACTCTTCTCCTTGAACGAACAGCTTCTGAGGGTTTTGGAGAAATTCTGTGCGAATGCGGCAGGGGGCTTGCGACAATGCTTATGAGGAAGAAGCTTGTGAATACTCTGAGCGTATTTACCACGCCATTGATACTTGGCGGAGAGGGACTTCCCGCATTTGAGAAACTTGGAATCGACTCAATGGTTGACTCGATAAGGCTTGAGAATGTAAGATCAAGCCTGTCAGGAACAGATACGCATCTGGAGGGTGAAGTTGTTTACGGGACTGATTGAGGAAAAGGGCAGAGTAGTTTCGGTTTCCAGGGAAATCCTGGTTGTCCGGGCCGGTATTGGACGTGATGTTTCAAAAGGGGACAGTATCGCAGTGGATGGCTCCTGTCTTACCGCAACAAATATCAGTGACGATAAACTCACGTTTCATTTTTCACCCCATACGCGAATGAAGACCATCATTCCGGGATACTTTCCGGGGACGGAAGTAAATATCGAGCGTTCGATGAAATTATCGGAACGGCTTCACGGACACATCGTAACAGGTCATATAGATGAAACCGCCAGGGTTCTTTCGATTGAGAAAGCCGGAGGAAATACTACAATCTGGTTCTCGTTCTCTTCTGATTTCTCATCACTGCTGGTAGAGAGAGGGTCTGTAGCGGTAAGCGGCATCAGCCTTACAGTAGCATCTCTTATGAGTGGAAGATTTTCAGCGGTTCTTATTCCTGAAACGCTTTCTGTTACAACCGCCGGCAGTTGGAAGCCGGGCACACACGTGAATCTGGAATACGATATTATTGGCAAGTATATACAGAGACAGATTACAAGGGCATCAAAAACGGAACGATTGAGGGAATATCTTGAACAGTAGTGGAATAGCAAAAGCGGAAGAAGCCATTGAAGCCATCCGCAGCGGAGAGATGGTCGTTGTGGTGGATGACGAGAACAGGGAGAACGAAGGAGACCTGATAATCGCCGCTGAGAAATGCGACGCTGATGCGGTAATCTTCATGGCTATGGAGGGAAGAGGGCTTATCTGTCTTTCAATGGAAATCGCAATGCTGGAGAAACTGGATATTCATGAGATGGTTCCAAGGAACACTTCTCTTCACAAGACCGCCTTCATGGTCAGTATCGACGCTGCCTCGGGCGTTTCCACGGGTATATCCGCTAAGGACCGTGCCAGAACTATCGCTGTAGCGATAGATCCTTCCTCGAAATCATCAGATCTTGCCAGACCCGGACATATCTTCCCGCTGGCGGCCAGAACCGGAGGTGTTCTCTCCAGAACAGGTCATACAGAGGCGGCCGTGGATCTTTCCAGACTTGCCGGACTCAAGCCTGCCGGAGTAATCTGTGAAGTAATGAACCCTGATGGTTCGATGGCCAGGCTCCCTCAGTTACTGGAATTCTCCAGGAAGCACGGGCTTGTTCTGACATCTGTTGAGGAACTTGTTTTCTACCGTCGGAAAACGGAAAAGCTTGTCAGGGAGGTAGCAATATCCACATTGCCAACCGACTATGGAACTTTCGAGCTGCATGTTTTTGAGAGTATAACGGATGGGGAAATACATATAGCCCTGGTAAAGGGTGAAGTAGCAGGCAAAAAGGATATTCTTACCAGAGTTCATTCACAATGCCTTACCGGAGATGTGTTCGCCTCACGCAGGTGTGACTGCGGCAGTCAGCTGCATGCTGCCATGCGAAAGATCGAGGAAAATGGATCGGGAGTGATTCTCTACATGGCACAGGAGGGGCGTGGAATCGGCTTGGCTAACAAGATAAAGGCTTACCACCTGCAGGATCACGGACTTGATACTGTGGAAGCCAACGAGAAACTCGGATTTCCCGCAGATCTGCGGGATTACGGAACAGGTGCTCAGATTCTTGTTGATCTTGGATTATCATCAATCAGATTGATGACGAATAATCCCAGAAAGATCATAGGATTAAGGGGATACGGTCTTGAAATTACGGAAAGAGTTCCGATAGAAGTGATCCCAACCAAAGAGAATGTTCACTATCTGAGAACTAAAAAAGAAAAACTTGGGCATATACTGGAAGGAGTGGATGATGGCATGGATTCATGAAGGTCAGCTGGATGGTGACGCAATAAGACCAGCCATAGTTGTATCCAGATTTAACAGTTTTATTACAAAAAAACTGCTTGACGGCGCACTGGACTGTCTTGAGCGACACGGAGTTGAAACCGATGATATCAACGTCTTCTGGGTTCCGGGAGCATGGGAAATTCCGCCGGTATCCGTTCGATTGGCCGATACGGGGAATTTCGACTGTGTAATCTGTCTGGGCGCGGTCATTCGCGGAGAAACTCCTCATTTCGAGTACGTTTCATCAGAGAGCGCAAAAGGTGTCGCCCAGTCTGCCATGCTGTCCGATGTACCCGTTATTTACGGTATTATCACGGCGGATACAGTAGAGCAGGCCGTAGACAGAGCCGGAACCAAATCAGGTAACAAGGGTTTTGACGCGGCGATGACGGCTCTTGAAATGGTCGGCCTTTACGATCTGATTATTGACATTGAGGAGTCCGATGACGAGGAATTTTCTTCAGATGAGGAGCAGGACTGACAGAATATGGGTGTAAGGAGCAGAGGCCGCAAAGCTCTTCTTCAGGCCAGGTTTGCGGCTGAAATTAACAGAAGACCTCTTCCTGATAACATGGAGAGCATGAGGGATTTGCTCAAGGATAACGAACTGGGAATAGGTGTTCCGCTTGAGATAGAGGAGTGGGTCTGGGTAACTGACCTGGGCAGAATAGTTCAGCATAACAGGGAAGAGATCGATTCCAGAATAGAAGAAGTTATGGAAAACTGGACACTGAAAAGGCTGAATATTGTAACGCGGTTGATACTGGAACAGGCTCTTGCTGAAATGGATTATTTCGCCCCCCCGACTCCTGCTGCCGTAGCGATAGATGAAGCCATTGAACTGGCAAAGGCATTTGATTCGGATGAAGCTGCCAGCTTTGTGAACGGAATCCTCGACAAACTCAAACAGTGACAGCTACAATGTATTTATTCAGGCTCCAAGAGGTCTCAAATGCTCATAAGAATAATATCGGATATACACAGTAACTTTGACGCGCTTGAAGCTGTTCTGGCTGATCCTCCGGGATCGAAGGCATCCGCTACATTCTGCCTTGGAGATATCGTCGGATACGGAGCTGAGCCATCCAGGTGCATCGAGAAGGTTCGAGATGTCTGTGATATTATAGTAACCGGTAATCACGATTCCGGAGCGGTTGAAAGAACCCCTCTGGACAGGTTCAACAGACCGGGAGCTTCAGCGCTGATATGGACGAAAACAGTACTTTCAGATGAGGAGAAGGAATGGCTTTCCTCACTGCCATACTCAGCTGAGTTCGATGAATTCTTCCTGTGTCACGGTTTTCCAGCAGACCCCGGAAGCTGGATATATGTTCTCAAGTCCGGGCAGGCCATCAGTGCTGTCAGCGCAAGATCTGATTTTATTTCACTTATAGGACATACTCACCTTCCCGGCTGCTGGACAGCAGATGGAAACTACACGGATTCCGCGAAGGGGGATTTCACTAAGATTCGACTTGTGAATGCGGGCAGTGTCGGACAGCCGAGAGATAGAGATACCAGAGCAGCCTACCTTCTTATAGATACTGAAAGACGAACCTGGGAACACCGCAGAGTGGAGTATGACATCGATTCCGCAGCGGAGAAAATAAGAAAAGCAATGCTTCCCGCAACCCTGTGGGAGAGGCTGTACAAAGGATACTGATTAAAGAGTGACAGGCACTATTTAATCTGAGTAGGCAATTTCCCGGTTACGTTTTAAATAGTGCCTGTCACTCTTTAATTTGTTTCATGATTTTGATTACTCTGCTGGCTGTGGTGTCCCAGTTGAATTCATCTGCCCATTCTATTCCGTGTTTCGAAAGCTTTTCCCGGAGGGTTCTGTCTCCGGCGAGTTCAGCCATAGCTGCCGCAAGTTTCTCTATGTCGCCATGGGGAACCAGCAGCCCCGTTTCGCCGTTGCGGACGGAGTCTCTAAGACCGTCGCTGTCGCTCGCGATTACCGGTGTACCGCAGGCGTTTGCTTCAATGACAGTCAGTCCCCAGCCTTCCTTTTCCGACGCGAAGACCGCAGTCCAGGCTTTTCTCAGCCGGTAGAGCTTACGCTCCTGTGATACAAATCCTTCGAAAGTCACCTTATCATCAAGATTCAATCTTTTTGTGAGTTTCTTTAATTCGCTTTCATAATCCCCTGAGCCCAGCACGGTTAGAGTGTAGTCTTTTCCTTCTTCGCGGAGAAGCGCGAGAGCTGCGAGTATGAGCTGCACTCCTTTGTATTTTTTCAGCCTTCCCACATAGAGGAAGCTTCCCGGTTCAGGGGCAGGTTCACCGGGTGAGTAGAAATCTGTATCGACTCCACAGGGAATGACGGATATTCTCCCGGCATCGATCCCTCTTCTGACAAGATCATTCTTTGTGGAATCTGAAATAGCTATGAAAGAGCTTCCGCGATAGACCTTAGGAATGAACGATTCCATGAAGTTGACATAGAGAGCAAGGGGTAAGGCCACTTCACGGTAAGCGGTAGTGCCGAAGAGGTGAGGTACAACCGTAAGGACTGGAACGGGAGACCATCTCGGACTGTAGAACGGGATCTTGCAGAGGTCCTCTATCACAAGGTCATAATTAGCAGCGATATCAAGGGACAGAGCGAATTTTCTTAGAGTGAAGTTGAAAGTGTTTCTTCTTCCATGGCGGAGTATGCGAACACCGTCCATGATTTCCTCGGAGGGGAGGCCCTGAACAGCCTGGGAAATCTGGGTAACTTCATGTCCCTCTCTCACCGCTCTCCTGAGAATCTCGTGGAGGTGTATCTCCGCTCCTCCTGTTTCTGGATTTTTCAGGTCTCGCCAGTTCAGCGCAAGCAGACGCATGTCAGCTGCTTTCTTTCTTTTTTGCGAAGGCTCCGATTATGTAACCCATATTCGGACCGATTGGTGAATTCTCAATACGTTTTCTGATAATGCTCCGAAGTTTGTGAACCGGCGGAATTAGAACCGGTCTTAAAGGGAGCCTTATTCCCACCTTCATGAGAACCTCTCTGAGCATTCTGTAGGCGAGAGATGGTGAAAAAAATCTTCCGTAGACACCTGTGGGTTCAAGTCCTGCTTCCTGCAGCAGTTTCGAGAGACTTCGAGGAGTGAACTGGGTTTCCCACCCGGCGAACCATGCGTTGAAAGCTATCAGTACTTTCTTGATTACCGTATAGATGTGGAGTGTCTGAGGAACATCAACCAGTACAGTACCGTCCTTTTTCAGCACTCTTGCGTTCTCATTCAGAAGCAGCGAAGGATCGCGGAAGTGTTCCAGTACACCCTGATGAAACACCAGATCAAGAGAGCAATCTTTAAATGGAAGCGCAAGCGCATCTCCGCAGACGAGAAGAAGAGGTGCTCCGGCCCTTTGAGCTGCCAGATGAGCAAGTCTGAGAGCTTCATCGGAGTAGTCAAGAGCTATCGCTACAGCTCCATCCAGAGCCAGAGCTACGCTGTCCCGTGCGGTAGCTGCCCCGACTTCCATGACAACCAGTCCCTGAACATCCATCCGTTTGCGGATCTCCATGGGAATACGTCCATCGTTGTCGTAGATCTCGTCGAGATCACGGTCACGCTTCCAGAAATCGTCCCAGTGCTTCCGCTCCGATGCTCTTTTCATCATTCGTGTAATCTAGAAGAAAGGTATGAGGTTTCCAAGTAGTGGGGCCGGGCCTCAAAACTTAGCGTTTAGGGTCGGGTCTGAAAAATTAGCGTTTCCAATGCTAATTTTTCAGCCCTGACCCGATGTGCTAAATGCTAAGTTTCGAGGCCCGACCCCAAATGTTCAGTTGATTAAGTCTCTTCGTCCTATCCATCCGAGGTAATTGTTTCTTACCCGGTTCCAGTATCTGTTCAGTCTTCTGGGGACGGATGCCCTGTCCCAGTCGGTAGGTCTGTATGACCCCGGGTCGGGAACCACAAGGGAGCCGACATACGAACCCTGATCGTAAACCTTCTGGATCTCTTCAGCAATTTCATCGATATCATTCTGTGAAGCAATCCCGTTGGAAGTGGCCTTGTAGAACTGTACGGTAACTCTGATTGGGAACTGCGGATCCCTGCGGATCTCAAGATCATCTATTTCCGTGAAGGGGCCTTCCAGTTCCCCGTGTCCTATTACAGCGGCTTCAACGTCCGACACACCTCTGCTGAAGCCACCTGTCGCACAGGGCTGCGCGGACGAAAATTCGCAGCATACATCATCGAAATATGTACTCTGAGGGTTTCTCTGCTTCAGGGGAATCTGTATTAATAGAACCATATTGAGGTTACTCTCCTCGGATATATCCGAGGGATCTCCTCCGCTGTTCGCGTAATCAATCCTGAAATCCGAAATTCTCTGTCCGGTCAGGCTGGCACGTTCGCCGTCTTCATTGAAGAAAAGCCTCTGGCCCCAACTCCAGGATCCCGGAACCGCATCTCTGGCATTATCTATTACAGTAACGCTCGTACCCTCTCTTGTGACCAGAATTGTAAGTACAGCAGGATCGCCCTCGTAGGACTGGTAATTGTACAGAACAGGATTGAATATAGCGCTTCCTGAATTCCTTATCGGAAGGAATACCGCCTGAGCGCTTACAAGAACAACGCTGTCCCTTTCCGCGAGAAGGCTGTGTTCATCACCTTCCCACGATTCCGGATCGTGAAGGTAGTACCGGATATTGTCAACGAAATCCGTAAGTGATACAGGCGCCAGCTCTTCTCCTATCTCGTTGCCCACCAGCAGATAGAAATTGTCCGGATCCAGGTCCGCTGAAAGGTCATGGAAATTTGGATACCTTATCACAGGCATGCAGGTAAGAACGGGGTGTTCCGATCCGTTCTGATAGCTGTGAACCTGTATGGTCATATCGGAAATATTGGGCCCCCAGCATGAGCCGGAGTAGCGTCCGGTATCTTCCCAGGTTACATTGACCACATCAAGCCCGTGAGCGCCTGCCATTTTTCTGACACTCTGATCCCAGACCATCTCTGATATTCTTTGTACCACTTCCTGGTAATTCTCACCGGCTGATCTGCCCGGACAGAAGTATCCGGTAGCCGTGACAGAGAGAATCATCAGTGACGTCATTGCATTCAGTAACATTTCAACCTCCTTTGATGTTTTCAATGCTTGTACATATCTGTGACGTAAGTATTCCATTTTTGAAAGGTTGACAGGAATACACAATTTAGATAAATATTATTATACATCTTTAGTTATTGATCGAAGTATATATTTCTTATAGGAGGTTAAAATGAAGGTGGGACAGCTCTTCAACATAGAGGATTTTCTTCTTGATTCAGAAATGATACCCTACTACGAAGAAGTTCATCTTAAAGATGGACAGGTGATGATGTTTCAGGGAGAACTAACGACAGATCTCTTTATCATCACATCAGGAAAGCTGGAAGTTGTAGAAGGTTCAGGAGATACAGCCGTTCGGCTGGCGCTGCTTACCGAAAACGATGTGTTCGGGGAGGTTGCTTTCTTTGATGAAGATGAAAGATCGGCAACAGTAAGATCGCTCGGTTCATCGAAGCTCCTCAGAATGACACGGGAGCATTTCGCTGATCTGACAGTTACCAGACCTGAACTGGCTATCAGGTTTCTGATATCCCTCGGAAAACTTACTTCCGGGAAACTCAGAAGAATTGACAGGATGATCGCTGGAATTACCGGAGACAGGAAAGTCACTGATGATCGAGAACTTAAGAATCTGATCCGGGACATAAAAAAAGCCATGAAAGAACCTCGCAAGGGTTTTTTCAAGTAGCTTTCAGTTCCTGTTACTCTGAAAGACTGTGTTCGATCAGATCATCAAGCGTGGTCAAAGAGGCTTTCTTTTTGACTGAGGCGATTTTCTCAGCGGATACACTCTCTTTCAAACCGGCAAGAAGCTCTTTCGCCTTTTTGTGAATATCCTCTGCATTCTCTGAGTGTTCAAGAACGAAAGCAAGCAGATCGAGGGCTTCTGATCTCTTATCCGTACGAAGATATATATCTGCCAGTCCGGTAAGAGTATCGAGTATTTCCGGAATGATCTGCATACCCTTTTCCTTTTCAAGAGCTTCCCTGAACAGAAGTTCTGCCTGTTCGAGCTGATCCTGCTCAAGATTTATGCAGCCTCTTGCGTTGAAAGTCTGAAAAACAATGGCCCGACGGCCGATATGTTCCGCTATCTCACAGGCCTCTATCAGTAACCTGTCAGCTCTGACGTAATTTTCCAGCGTTGATTCGTACCTTGCGATGTTGACCAGTGTAATGGCAATCGCGCTTTTTATCCCGAGTTCACGGTTGAGCCTGAGGCTCTTTGCATAATACTCACCTGATTCCTCCAGTCTGCCCATGCTCCTGAGAATATTCGCAAGATCAGAGTAGCCTTCCGCAATCAGTCTCTGGTCATCTATCTCCTCTATGAGAATCTGGCTTTCCAGAGCAAGATCCAGAGCTTTGTCCAGGTTACCTGTGCGGAAAGCCACGATGCCGAGATTTCCAAGGCATATCGACCTTCCAACCGTGTCTTCTATTTCGGAGAACAGCTTGAGACTGTCGGAATAGAATTCAGCCGCTTCAGAAAAAAGGCCTTTTCTCCGTGCGATGTTGCCGAGAGCGTTAAGAGCATTCGCCTGTCTGAGAATGTCTCCGGCTTCCAGTGCAAGACTAAGGCTTTCCACGGCTCTTTCTTCTGCCCGCTTGAAATCTCCCCTGAAAAGAGAAAGAGAACTCAGACAGTACAGTGATTGAGATTCAAAGGAAACATTCCTATGCTTCCGGAAAACGGCAAGACCCTTACTGAGATTTTCCTCTCCTGAAGAGTAGTCTCCTCTGCAGACCCGCAGCCATCCGAGGCGCATGCACAGCATGCCTGCCGTTAACTCCCTGCCTTCGGTGGATTCGGAATCAGGTATTTTCTCAAGTTTCTCAAGGGTCATTGAAAACAGCTGATCGCAGCTCCTGTACCATCCCCTGTTCATATAAAGGGAATTAAAACACTTCAGACATTTTCCGATGATATCGATTCTGCCGTTATCCACAGCCCATTCCCAGGCAGCTCTGAGGTTTTCCAGCATTCCTGATAATTCATCTATAGTTTCTTTTCTTCTGTGATTGCGCAGACGCGATTCCAGAGACTGCAGCAGATTGGAAAAATACTCGGAATGCTTTTTCCTGACACGTTCATACCGATCGGGATCCTTCTGTAATTTTAAGTTCGCGTATTGTCTTGTAACCTCGTGAATGTCGTATTGATCTTCGAAATTCCTTCGAATGAGGGATTTGTTCAGAAGGGAGTCAAGTATTTGAAGCGACGATCCGGCTATGAATTGCGCGGCTTTTGCATCGAATTTTCCCCTGAAACAGGAGAGTGCTTCCAGAACATGTCGCTCTTTTACAGAGAGAAGGCTCATGGAGTATTCGATAACTCCCGCCAGGCTCTGGTGTCTTTCCGGAATATCTCCGGAGACGGTACCGAGAAAATTGAAGCTGCTGGAGATTTCATGATAAATCTGGTCAACAGAGAATGATTGAAGCCATGAAGCCGCCAGTTCAATTGCCAGCGGTGCTCCCTCAACCATACGGCATATCTCGGTAACAAGAGGTTTCAGATCCCATGACAGCTCAAAATCAGGCTTCACCCTTCGAGCATCGGCCGTAAACAGCTCCAGAGCGCTGTATGTGCCCTGATCATCAGAATCAACTTCCTTCGGATACTTCAATCCGCTCACTCTGAACTCGAATTCACAATCAGTGTTCAGACTATGTCTCGATGTTACCAGCATGGTTACTCCCGGTGCCGCATTGACAATTTTCAGAAGCAGACCCGCCCCATCAACAAGTTGCTCGAAATTATCCATGAGCAGAAGCATCTCTTTCATCCTCAAATAATCGATAAGTTGTTCCATGGGGTCTTCTTCCGAGAAAAATGAGAGATCAAGGGAATCTGTGATTGTCTGAATGATGTTTTCGCTTGATGATACCGGCGCCAGGGGGACGAAACATGCCCCATCCGAATATTTTTCCGCCAGCCTGGATACTGCTTCAAGAGCAATGCGGGTTTTCCCTATGCCGCCGGGGCCGATCAGTGTAAGCACACGGCATAGAGGACTTTGAAGTAGATGGTTGATTCTCTGCAGCTCATCCTCCCGCCCGACAAACTCGGTGCGGAGAATCGGTTGATTCCTGAAATGAGCGCTGGCTGAAGGCATTATGAAATTTCTTCCTTTTCAGTTCATAAATACAACAGTGTTATTCTTGCATAATAAAGCAGAAGCGGCAAGGAGAAAATCCCTGCCGCTTTCTGATGAAAGTTATATCCTATAGAACGTTGAACAGTCTAAGAGCGGATATGGTCTGGTATTCTATAGACCCGATGTCAGCGCCGTTCGTGAAGGTGGAATCTACGAAGAGGTGGATGTAGTATCCGTTTGAAAGATGTCCGAAGTAAAAGTTGTTTTCTGAAATCAGTACCGAATCAGCCCAGTCTGCGGAACCGGGTGCAGGCGCTACATTACCGAATACGCCGACAGGGCAGAGAGAAGTATGTCTGCCTCCGGGGTACTGAGCAGGATCATGGTCTCCGGAATAGAAGTACAGCTGGTTATTCGCTTCAGCAATGTAGATATCCTGGTGGAATTCGGACGAGTCCGCCATACCTGTACCCGCTCCTGCTCCATCATCGTAGAAAATAATTCCATTAGTGAGATTATCTGTTCTCATAGTGAATGGACCTGCGATAAGGGTTGCTCTAGTATCTACTTCATTGGAATTGTCGGAAGAGTAATCAAGTCCTTTTGAAGCCTTTACATAATAGTACCGCGTACTTTCAGCTATTTCTGTAAGAGTCGTGTCCTCGGTAACGTTTTCATGCCAGGTTCCCGGACTGGTGCTGGACCAGTAGACATGATATCCATCCACTTCCACATCCAGAGGGTTCCAGTGAAGAACAACCGTGTCTCCCTTTGATGCCGTTTCGTCCACTGTCAGGTTCTGAACGACAGGAAGGGTTCCCGAAGGGGAGGATGGTTCGCTTGAGCAGCCGACCATAACGATCAGAACTGATGCTGCGAGTGCAACATATTTCATAAAGTCATCTCCATTCATTGATGTATTTATAACAGTAACTATAAATATGCATATTTACTCCTTGTTAAATAGTGAACAATTGTTTACATATCATGTATGAAACATTTACTGATATCACTGAAGAGCTGGTATTCATTTCGCCATGGAGTAGACTCTCCTGCCTCTCTTGCGGCAGCACTCGCTGAAAAGGGTTTTCATGGTGGAGTTCTGGCCGACAGAGATGTGGTCACCGGCCAGCTGGAGTTTGCCGCTGCCTGCGATAAAGCCGGGGTAAAGGGTATCCACGGGGTGGAACTTGTAATTCATGAGATGAAATTAACATTTATGACGTTACCGGGAGGCTGGACCGATCTCTGCAGGCTTGTCACATCTATCCACATTCCCGGAAGAATCTCCCCGATGGAAGCGTTTGAAGACAGTTATGGGCTTATAGCGATCACAGAGAATCCTGCTGACGCGAAAAAACTGCGAAAGGCGGAAGGATTTAAAGGAAGAATTCTGGTAGCGGTATTTCCGGAATGCATATCGGGAAGAAATCCTGCTGAAGCAGAAAGGGAAATTCTGGGCACCGGTTTCTATCCCGTGGCCTCGTGGCCGGTGATGTTTTCCTGCAGGGAAAGCCTTGGGCCTCATAACGTACTCCGCAGGGGTTACATGGCCATAGAGAAGACCAGGCCCGATCCATCTGAATTCGGCACAGAATTGAACGTCATACCGGATATCGGCCGGTTCAGGGAGAGTTTCCGGGGAGCCTCCCGATCCTTGAGCGAAAACGCGAAGCTGGCTGAGATGTCAGGCACGGAAATGTTAACGGATAGAAAAGAAAGACCGCGAGATGCAGAAGAGGAAAGTGAACTATCTGAAGTGATTCACATACGATTGAAAGATATGTACAAAGGAAGCCTCACAGCCACGAGAAGAACGGAAAGGGAACTTTCAATCATCTGCGAGAATGGTCTGGCCGGGTACTTTCTGCGCTTTTTTGAAGTTATCTCATATGCAAAGGGAAAGGGAATAGCCATCAGTGCCCGGGGTTCAGCAGGCGGCAGTATTCTGTCCTACCTGCTCGGTCTCTCCATTGTCTGTCCCATTCGCCATGGTCTGTCATTCGCCAGGTTTTTCAACAGGCTCAGATCCAGCCCCCCTGACATAGATCTTGATATTGACAGCGCAAGAAGAGATGAAGTAATGGAATGGTTTCTGAAAAAAGCGGGAAGAAAAGGTGCCGCTGTGTCTCAGATCGTAACCCACAGAATACGATCGGCATTCCGTGTGGCGGCCTCCGGACTTGGCGTAAGCAATGAAGAAATGGACACTCTTTCGAAACTCCTTCGTTATCGTGATAACGCCGCATGGAGGAAACCGGTGGCTGCAAGGGCTCTTCGCGATGGAGAGATGCTCCTGGGTATTCCATCACACCTCGCTCCCCATCCCTGCGGAGTTGTCTGTGCAGATGGTTTTGTTGATCTCATGGTTCCCGTTCAGCCCAGTCCGAACGGGTTACACATCACACAATTCGACAAAGATGGAATTGAGGATATCGGACTTCTGAAAATGGATCTGCTCGGCCAGAGAGGTCTTACAACGATATCCGGCGTATGTAAAATCCTCGGTAAAAATCCTCTGAACGTTTTCCGAAGTGGAGGGGAAATTCCCGAAGAGGCCAGGGAGCTGCTCGACAGCGGCAGGACTATAGGAGTGGTTCATGTCGAGTCACCGGCTATGAGAGGCCTGATGAAGGAAATGAAGATAAGAACCATGGAGGATGTGGCCTCCGCGCTTGCCCTGGTGCGGCCGGGAGCATCTGCCGGAGGCGGGCGAAAAATCTATCTTGATTGTCTTAGAGCCGGAGCAGCTGGAAACCCCGTGCTTCCGGAACTGCGTCCGATTCTTCTGGAGAATTTCGGAGTCATGCTGTATCAGGAGGATGTATCAAGAGCCGCTGAAGTACTTCTGGGTCTGGACGAGGCATCCGCTGATCTGTTAAGGCGAAGACTGAAAAAGAAACAGGTGAGGAAAGAGGAGATTATCTCATTCTGCAGGCGCAGGAACATAAACCCCTTGAGAGCTGATGCTGTCTGGAATGTACTTTCGAGTTACGCCGGTTACGGTTTCTGCAAGGCACATGCTTTTACATACGGAGCCGTCGCATGCGCTGCGGCTGTTTTAAAGACGGAACATCCCGTTCTCTATATGGCTTCTGTCATGGCGGCAGGTGGCGGATTCTATCGCACCAGGGTTTATCTCGAGGAAGCCAGAAGGCTTGGAATCGGATTTGAACCGCCGGGCGTGAATACCGGGAGATGGCTTTCCTTCGAGAGAGGTGGAAAAATAATCCCCGGATTTCATCACATAAAGAATATGGGAAGCAGAGAGTACGAGAAGCTCAGAGAAGGAAGACCGCACCGTTGCCCGTCCGATCTCCTGAAGACGGGTTGCGGATTGGCGCTATGCAGAAACATGGCGGCAGCAGGCTGTTTTCGCGAATTGGGATTTTCCGGTCCATCCGCTATGATGCAGCTGGAAGCGGGGGATAGCGGATTTTTTCCCGGTATGCCGGTGGGCACTCCGGACCTTCCCGATTATTCTATAAGAACAAGAGTTTCTATGGAACTGGGTGTGATGGGACTTCCCCTTGCTGCTTCACCGCTGGAGCTGACCGCCAGACCGGGCGGAACAGTACCGCTGGAAGATATGCCATCGTCAGGAATGGCGAGAATATGGGGAAGACATGTCACCGGACGGAGACTTGCCGCTGACGCTGGTTTCCTTATGCTTGAAGATAACACGGGAATTGCTGATGTATTTCTCTCTTCTCCACTTTTCCGCCGGGCGGAGGACATTCTTATTCGACCGGAAGTTACCCTTATAGTAAGGGGAAAAGTGGAACACGGAGGCAGACTTAAAGCGTTTGCTGTAGATTCGGGACCGCTTTTAATCAAACCTCTGGAGCCAGAACCTCCGGGGAAGTGAGATTCTAATGAACCAGGAAGGATATTCAGATGGCTGTCTACTCACTCAAGCCTGAGGACCTGAAATGGAAATGTCCTAAGAAGGCTCTTGGATTCAAGACCACGGATGATCTGAAACCCACAGGTGATATTGTGGGGCAGGACCGCGCTGTAAAAGCTCTCGAACTGGGTCTGGAGATATCCTCCATCGGTTACAATATGTTTGTAACAGGTGTGTCCGGTACCGGTCGTGAAAGCACGGTTAAAAGAATTCTGGACCGTATCGATAGAACTACAGATAAACTCCGTGACATAATCTTCGTACGCAATATGGAGCAACCCAGAAATCCTATAGTTCTCACCTTCCCGGCAGGAGACGGCCGCCGGTTCGTTGATGCTCTTGAAGAATGCGTTCAGCTTCTGAAAAGCAACATTCCCACGGTTCTGAGCAGTGAAAAAGCAGACATGGAAACCAGGGGGATCAGGGAATCCTATCAGGAGCGGAAACAGGAAGTAATGGCCCTTGTAAAGAAGGAGGCTGAAGAGGCCGGTTTCACGATAGTCAATGTGCCGGTGGCTCCGGGTGAATTCAGACCGGATGTGCTTCCGGTTATCGACGAAGAACCTGTTACTTTCGATACACTCGAAAAGATGAAGGATGAAGGAAAACTCACGGCAGAGGATATCGCTAAATACACGAAGCTGCACGAGAAACTTTTCAAGAAATTAACAGCTGCTTTCAGACAGACGAGAGATATGGAACTCGAAATTCAGATGAGACTGGAAAAAATGTATCAGCGGCTTGTAAAACCGACGATTTCAGGAATTATCTCCAATCTGATTGAAATCGGTGATAACAAAGCTGACAGGTGGTGTGAATCCGTTGTAGAACTTATTCTTGAAAATCTGAACGATTTCGCGAACAGTACGGACGATAAGAATCCCTATGTACTCTTTACCCCCAATCTCATTCTTGATAATTCAGGGAAAACAAAACGTCCTGTAGTAATTGAACAGTTTCCGGATTCCAGCAGCCTCTTCGGAAGCATTGACAGAATTATTGTAGAGGGAAAACCCTACAGCGATCACATGATGATCAGGCCCGGTGCCATTCATAAAGCTGATGGAGGTTACCTGATAATGAATGCGCTTGATCTTGTCAGGCAGCCGGAACTGTGGCAGCAGCTCATACAGACGCTCAGGAATGGAACCACTGTAATCCGAAACCCGGATCCGCTCGGGCTTTATCCCGTTAATCTTCATCCGGAACCCATGGACACCAAGGTTAAAATCATACTGATGGGTACTTCCAGGCTGTACAGTCTTCTCGCGTCATACGAACCTGAGTTCGGCCTTCTCTTCAGAATAAGGGCTGTATTTGATTATACCATGGAGATCACCAGAGAGAATATCCATGATTTCGCCAATGTCATAGCGGAGATAGTCCAGAGTGAGAAGCTGGCACCCATGGATGCCAGCGCGGTTGCAACTGTTGCAGAGGAAAGCGTGCGCATAGCGGGGCGAAATGACCGGATCTCAATCGAATTCAACAGAGTAACCGATTATCTCCGTCAGGCCTGCTACTTCGCGAAGCAGGAAGGCGCGGATATCGTGAACTCTGAACATGTAAAGAAGACCATTCAAGAGAAGATCTACCGTCTCAATCTTGGTCAGACATACGCGACCAGACGGATATTGGATAATGTAATCATGATTGATACCGAAGGAAGAAGAATCGGACAGGTGAATGGTCTTGCGGTCTATCAGGGGGTTGATTACGCGTTCGGACTTCCTGCCAGGATTACCACCAGGGTTTCAGCCGGAAGGAAGGGGCTCATCAACGTTGAGCGGGAGTCTGAACTTTCAGGCACTACTCATACAAAGGGAGTGCTGATAATATCCGGATTCATTCAGGGTAAATTCGCCAGAGAATACCCTCTTTCGCTTTCCGCGAGCATCGTTTTCGAACAGAGTTACGGTGGAGTCGACGGGGATAGCGCGTCTTCCACTGAACTGTACGTTCTTCTAAGCGCTCTGTCAGATGTTCCTATAAGACAGGATATTGCGGTAACCGGTTCTGTAAACCAGTTCGGAGAGATTCAGGCGATAGGCGGGGTAAACGAAAAGATAGAAGGTTTCTTCCGTGTCTGCAGCAAAAAGGGGCTTACCGGAACACAGGGAGTAATGATCCCCGTTTCGAACATTGAGGATCTCCAGCTTCGGGATAATATTATAGAAGCGGTCAGAAAAGGTGTGTTCCATATCTATCCTATCAAGACCATAGAAGAGGGAATTGAACACCAGACCGGAAAGGAAGCAGGGAAATTAATGCCTGACGGCACGTATCCTGCAGATACTATTTACGGCAAGGTAGATCGCAGGCTCAGACAGATGGCTGAAACTCTGAGGTCTTTCGGTTACAGGGATTGATAGAG
>JAUXIK010000134.1 GCA_030620995.1 Candidatus Aegiribacteria sp. | reverse complement strand
TATCTTCTCTCCAGCAGCAGGTGGCCAACTCTGACCGATTGCGCTTTTGCCGCGTACCACGTACTTGTTCTCCTGCTCTTCCTTCGGCTGCGCTGGGTGCTTGTCTCTTTCCTGGCTCTGACTTTGACAGCCTGGTTATGGAGGAAACTCGCTATGAGGTACCGGGGGCTGGCGATACCTGTCGTCTCACACATGGCTGCCGGTCTCAGTACACTCGCTGCTATATTCTTCCTGGTTAACCGGTGAGTAGTAGAATAAGGTTTTGATCGGATTTCAGAACCGGTATTGCACAGGGTTTATATATTCATGCAGATAATGATGAAAAGTAACGGGTAAAAGTCCGGGAGGACAGTTGAATAATGATCGTCGTTAAAAATCTGTATAAAACCTTCAAGATTGCAAAGAAACAGAAAAAAGAAAAGGGCAGCTTTTGTGCTGACGGTAAAGTACATGCTGTATCCGGGGTCAGTTTTGAATGCAGACCCGGACGGATATTCTGTCTGCTCGGTCCCAATGGTGCCGGCAAGACCACAATTCTGCGCATGATTGCAACACTTATGAAACCTGACTCAGGAAGTATTGAAGTGGCTGGATATGATGCTGTAGAATCAGCTCAGAAAGTTCGTGCTCATCTTGGCTTTCTGACCGGAACTACCAAGCTCTACGACCGTTTGACAACAAAGGAACTTGTCAAATACTATGCCGATCTTCACGGTATGAATAATACTGATTTCAATCGGCGCAAAGAAGAGCTTTTCGATCTGCTGGACATGAATGACTTTGCTGACAGGCGTATCGGTAAGCTTTCATCGGGAATGAAGCAGAAGGTCTCCATCGTACGAACCATTATACATGACCCTGATGTGGTAATCTTTGATGAACCGACAGTTGGTCTGGATGTTATCACTTCCCGAAGCATTATTGATCTTATCCGCCGCTGCAAGAGTAAAAACAAAACAGTTATATTTTCCACGCATATCATGAGTGAAGTCAGTTTTCTCAGCGATGATCTCGCCATTCTTCACGAAGGTAAACTTCTGTACAACGATACTTACCAGACTTTCGAGGACAGGATGCAGGCCAGATCGCTGGAGGAAGAATTCATTCGCGTTCTGCAGGAGGAAAAATCATGAAAACGATTCTGACGGTCTTTCGGAAAGAATTGAAGGATTCCCTTCGGGACCGCCGCACCGTCATAACCATGATTATTGTGCCATTGCTGATGTTTCCAGTGATGATCGGACTGACATCCAGATTTATTATGTCTCACGAGGCAAAGGCTCAGGTCAGAGAGCTCAAGGTTGGCGTGCTTGCGGGAAATAATGCCGGTAAATTCGTAGAGATGTTGAATGAGCAGGAAAACATCCTCATTTTTGAACAGATTCAGCTTGAGGAGGGACAGGCACTCGTCGCATCAGACAGTCTCAACGCCTTTATCGTATTTCACGAGGAGTTCAACCGGCAGATCAGCGAACTCGGTCAGGGTGAGATAACCTTCTATTTGAAGGAAACAGAAGAACGAGAGATTGAAATAGACCGGATATTGGAGCTGCTTGGTGAATATGAGGAATTATTGCGTATTGATAGATTTGAGGCGCTGAATCTGGACATCAGTATTATTGAAACCCTCGCTGTCTCCAAGGTGAATCTGGCTACTCCAAAGGAACAGCTGGCCGATATGGTTGGCGGCATTCTGCCCTACATGTTCATCCTTTTCTGTTTCATGGGCAGCATGTATCCCTCTATTGATCTGGCTGCAGGAGAAAAGGAGCGCGGTACACTTGAAACCCTGCTGACCTCTCCGGTGAACAGGTTTCAGATCCTGATAGGCAAATTTGGAGTTGTAGTTCTCACCGGAATCAGTTCGGCTGCGGTTTCTCTGTTTGGTCTCTATCTCGGAATACGATATATCAGCTCGATTCCAGCAGAATTCGTTGATATGGCAATGTCTATTCTGGAACCGGGGTCCATCCTGATTCTCCTGTCACTCCTGCTCCCGCTCTCCGTTTTCTTTGCTGGTCTTCTGCTTTCCATCTCCTTCACTGCAAAAACATATAAGGAAGCTCAGAGCAAGATCGGTCCTCTATTCCCTGTAATAATCATTCCTGCTTTTATTGGAATGATGCCGGGGATGAATCTGAACGCTTCTACGGCTCTGATCCCTATCCTCACTGTGTCTCTGGCAACGAGGACGATCATGGCAGGTCAGGCAGATGTCAGTATTATGATAATTGTCTATCTCTCACTCGCGGTTTATGCGGGTGCTGCTCTATTCCTTTGCAGTAAGACATTTAGCAGAGAAAGCGCTATTCTCCAATGAATTCAATCAGTACAGCAGGAAATGATGACTACAGATCGAGTGCTCAGTTCTACGATTATATCCCCGTCTACGAAGGCAGGGACGATATCGATTACTATGTTGATCTGGCTGAAAAGATCGGTGGTCCCGTTCTGGAACTCGGCTGCGGCACAGGAAGAGTGCTTGTGCCGGTTGCTCAAACCGGATGCGAGATAACGGGGCTGGATCCGTCATCAGCAATGCTAAATATCTGCAGGAAAAGATTGAAAGAGGAAGACACAGACCTGAGAAGACGGGTAACTATTATTGAAGGGGATATGCGGGACTTCAACCTCGGACGCAAATTCAGTCTTATAACGACTCCTTTCAGATCGTTCCAGCACCTGGAAACTGTCGAGGATCAACTGAAGACCCTTGAGAACGTTCATCGTCATCTGGAGGATAACGGCGTTTTCATACTTGACCTTTTCAACCCCTCAATGAAATACATTCTTGATGAATCTCGAAAAGAGGAATTCGGTGATGAGCTGCCATTCGACCTTCCGGATGGACGGAAAGTCACCAGGAGATTCAGGAATCCATCTGTTGATCTGGCCAGGCAGCTGATAAATTGCGAAATGATCTATCTTGCAGAGTATCCCGATGGGAGGACGGAAAGGACAGTTCATTCATTCAAGATGAGGTACATTTTCAGATATGAGGCTGAACTCCTCCTGGAGATAAGCGGTTTCAGGATAATGGAAGTTCAGGGTGCTTTTGACGGTTCCCCTTTTGGCACATCCTGGCCCGGAGAGCTGATAATTTCGGCTACCCTGGTCTAATACCGCCCATTGCACAATAAATCATAGATTCATATCTTAATAAGATGTTAGGAGGGCTTAAATGAAATTAATATTAATCCTCGTTCTTATTGCAGGTATTGTGGTATCCGTCAGTAACGCCGGTTCTCTTCTATTTTCCCGTTCAGGTCTTAGTGACACACCAACTGCAACTGTGCTGCAGCATACACAGATAGCAATTGGTGGTTCACACACCGCCTACAGTTATGAACTCGCTGACAGCACATCGGAAAGTGATTTTGCGATTGGCGGTCACCTTGAAATAGGTCTTTTTAACAGGGCACAGATAGGTGCAAC
>JAUXIK010000008.1 GCA_030620995.1 Candidatus Aegiribacteria sp. | reverse complement strand
GGCCATATCCACCTGCCACATCCACGAAACCGGTGTTGGGCTCGGGCACATCGCACTGGCCCACGCCGTTGTACCCCCAGGCCACTATCGAGCCGTCTTCCTTCAGCCCCAGGCTGTGGTATCCTCCACCTGCCACATCCACGAAGTCAGTATTGGGCGCGGGCACATTGCACTGGCCGGAGTCGTTGTTTCCCCAGGCCACTATCGAGCCGTCTTCTTTCAGCCCCAGGCTGTGGCCATATCCACCTGCCACATCCACGAAACCGGTATTGGGCTCGGGCACATCGCACTGGCCGCAACCGTTCGCCCCCCATGCCACTATCGCCACTATCGAGCCGTTTTCCTTCAGCCCCAGGCTGTGGCTACCTCCAGCTGCCACATCCACGAAACCGGTATTGGGCTCGGGCACATCGCATTGACCGTAATCGTTGTCCCCCCAGGCCACTATCGAGCCGTCTTCCTGAGCGTGCGAAGCTCCTGCAAAAAAGACCAGACTACCAAGACAGATATACGATGCAAGTTTTGAGTATCGCACTATAGCACCATCCCTTCTTCATAACTGAGATCCGTTGTATCAATAGAAAATTCGATTTTCTCTACTATCGACACCGTCCAGAATGATTTATAACTCATCGTATTAGTCGGTAATACTCTGCCTGAAATGAAGATATATGGGGTAATTTCTCATGTCAAGCAAATAATCATGGGGCCGGGCCTAACATTATAACATTTCGAGGTATATCAGCTGATGGGCAAGTGATGAAAATGAGTTTACAAAAATGGTACGACAGTTACTGCCTGAAGAAAGCAATACCTGCAGCTTCTGATATTTCAGGGAAACTCAAGGTCGCAATGCGCGATCTGAGGGATGAGGATTATACTCCTATCCGGGCGAAGTAGCCGGGAATTACGTATATTTATTGACATCACTCAAACAACACAAATATCATAGTGATGAGTTTTGGAAATAAGATACCATAGAGCTTTCCACGGGAAATGCGCCGACAATGGAGGATTAATGACAGATGTATCGATAGCGGTCAGACTGAAGGCGCCTGATCCCGCGGCTATGACCGCTCTGTCGACATTAAAGCGGATCAATCCTGACACATGTCCTGAAAGACTCGAAAGATTCGAACATTGGCGGTTCATCAGACCCCTGGATGGAAAGAGAACTGTCGAAAGAATCGTGTCGCATTTTCATGATATCGTGAATCCCAACAAGCAGTCCTGGAACTTTTCGGGCGGAAGCGGTTCTATTCATTCCGGGGATGAAGAACTTGTCTGGACGGAAGTGCTTGTTACCGACAAAGTAGACAGCATCTCCGAGAACTGGACTGATATCCTTATTCGCAACAAATATGAAGTCGAGAAAGTGATGTACTCAGTTCTATGGCGGCTCGGATACGCTTCAGGTACCTCCATGGCTGAGGCCAGGGAAAGAACACTTGCCCTGACCGTTACTTCCTATCGGGATCACGGTTTGCTTGCGAATCCCATTTCTCAGAATATTAATCTGCTGGACCAGGCTTGAGTTCATACGTTCATCCATACGAGAAATATCTTCATGAAATAAGAAGACCCCAGCAATATACCGGCGGGGAATGGAATCTTGAGTATTCCCTGAAGGATAAACCAAGGGTTACGCTCGTCTATCCTGATATTTACGAACTTGGGATGTCTAATTTCGGTCTTGCGATACTTCGTCATGTGCTTGTTTCGAGTGAGAAGTTCGATGTAAGACGTGCATTCAGTCCCGCTCCTGATATGGACGAGGTTCTTGACAGAGAAGGTCTTGACTGGGTCGATCTTGAAAACGGGGATCCGGTTCGGAATAGCAGAGTGGTCGGTTTTGGTATTCCTTCTGAAGCACTTTACACAAACGTTCTGCATCTGGTCAGCAGGATGGGCCTATCTCTCAGAAGCAGCGAAAGAGATGAGAATTCACCGATCATATTGTTTGGTGGCGGAGGTATTGCCAATCCTCTGCCGCTGGCGCCTTTTGCCGATGCTGTTTTTCTTGGAGAGGTTGAAGAAAAAGCGGTCGAGCTATTTGAGATTCTTTCAGGCAGCGGATCCCGTTCCTTCCGTCTTGAAAGGGTCAGAAAAATTCCCGGTGTATTCATTCCGGGTATCGGGAAAAAGCCTGTTGAGCTGCAGAGAGTCAGCGATCTTCGCAGGGAATGGGCTCCCGTAAAGCAGCTGGTTCCGCTTTCGCGAGTGTCTCAGGACCGCGCGGTTGTGGAAATCGCCAGGGGCTGTACCAGGGGATGCAGATTCTGCCAGGCCTCTCAGCTGAACAGACCGGTGAGGGAAAGACCTGTTTCGGAGATTCTCGAATTGATGGATTCGATTCAAAAATGTACCGGATGGGAAAAGGCAGGACTGCTGACACTGTCATTTTCAGATTATTCCCGTCTTCCCGAGTTGCTTGCGGGAATGGATACCATCTGCGCGATGCACCATGCTTCACTTGGCAGGCCGTCTCTGAGGCCGGATACTCTCAGCAGACTTGAGGATTGCGCCGATATTACCGGAAGAATAACAATGGCTCCGGAGGCCGGCAGTGAATCGCTCAGAAGAAAAATGAACAAACCGCTTACGGATGAAGTTATTCTGAAGGCTGCCGATACGGTCTTCAGAATAGGAGCCAAAGGGATAAAGCTCTACTTCATGGTTGGTCTTCCCGGGGAGACTCTGGAGGACGTCAGGGCTATTGGCAGGATCGCTACCGAAATCGGCAGAATAGCCAGGAGATACGGGCGCAATCCACGGAAGAGTGTGACGGTGGCGCTGTCTCCATTTGTGCCCAAGGCGCATACTCCGCTGCAGTGGGCTGCTCAAATGTCTGACGAGGAGTTATCTAAAAGAATTGGACTGGTTCGAAAAATCTGCGGAAAAAAGGTATCTATAAGCTGGAACAGCCCGAAGGTTGCTGTTGTGGAAGCGTTGCTTTCGCTCGGGGATGACGGAGAATCAGCGGACATGCTCGAGAAGGCCGTACTCAGAGGAGCCAGATTTGATGCATGGACAGACAATTTCAGATGGGATATCTGGAAAGAACTGCTGGATGAGTATAACGGGCTTCTCGAAGGAGTACACAAAGGCTCAAAGCCTGGAGATCGACTGCCATGGGATTTTATTTCAACCGGTGTTTCACGGGAATATCTTGCTTCTGAATTTGAGAGATACTTTCAGGAGATACCCACACCTGACTGCAGAGAGCAAGGCTGCACAGGATGCGGAGCATGCCCTGGAGATCCACCGGAGCAGGATGAGCCCACCGCGACTGAACCTGGAATCACTGAACAATCGAAGGAACCTTTTGCCGTACTCAGGATACGTTACTCTAAAACCGGGCTTGCACGATTTTCATCCCATCTTGATCTGGTCAGGATGTGGGGCAGAGTTGTCAGGCGGGCTGATTTGCCTGTTTCCTATTCAGATGGTTATGTTAGTAGACCGAGAATGCATTTTGGACCAGCTCTTCCTCTTGGTATGGAGAGCGTTGCTGAATATGTTGATATGCAGCTTGAAGAGGAACCTCTGGAAGATCCGCGTAAGCTTCTTGACAGAGTACTCCCTGATGGATTCAGGATAGAAGAAACATGGCTTATCCGGGTAAGTGATTCTGATCCGGATGCGAATACAGTTGCGGCTGGATATGTTGTATGGTCGGGAGATGTTGAATGGACTCCTGACGCCGCTAATAGAATAGCTGCCTCTCTGCGGGATATGGATCCTGTTCTGAGCGCAGAAGTAAAAGATGGTTGTTTCGTTGAACTGGTAACAGAAACAGGCAGTAAGGAATCACGTCCGGACTTATTATTAAACCGGATTCTTGATTACCCCGCCCGAATTCGACGAACAAATGCATACGTGACTTTTGATGAAAGAACATCACTGAGAAGTCACAGTAAAGATCTGGAGAAGATATTTTTTGAAAATTGATTTCATAATTAACTCTCATCCCGAAGTTACAAGAATTGCAGTTCTTGAGGATGAGAAACTCATGGAGCTTATAGTTGAAGGCGGTAGCGAACGCAGGCAGGTAGGGAATGTTTACCTTGGAAAGGTTAACGCTGTACTTCCCGGCATGCAGGCGGCTTTCGTCGATATAGGAATGGAACGCAGCGCTTTCCTTCATGTCAGTGATATCCGGACAAGCGCAAATGACACCGGGAAATTTGCCAGATCCCTGGCAAGCGGTACCCCTCTGGTTACAAAAGAAGTAAATGAATCCATTGAGAAGGTTCTGAGGAAAGGACAGGATATTCTTGTTCAGGTAACCAAAGAACCTATCGGAACAAAGGGAGCCAGGGTCAGCACCAGAATTTCCATAGCAGGAAGATACATAGTAAGCATGCCCGGTGAATCTGTCACCGGAGTATCCAGGAAAATCACTGACAGGCGTGAAAGAGGGCGGCTGAGAAAAATCGTATCCAGTGTCATAATGCCCGGATATGGAATTATCGCAAGAACCGCCGGGATTTCACATGATGAAAAAGCATTCCGGTCGGATATGAGCAGGATAATTGATCGATGGCGTGAAGTCGGCCAGCTGGCTCTTAAGAGCAAGGCTCCGGCGCTCCTTCACCAGGAACACGATGTTATAACAATGACCATGCGGGATCTTGTTACTTCGGATACGAATTCTATTGTAACCGATTCCAAACAGGTGGCCAGAGATGCCCGAAAATATTTAAAGACGTTTGCCAACAGTATGATGGGTAAAGTCAAATATTACCGGGGGAAGAATCCCATATTTGATCACTTCAATATTGAGCAGGAAATAACTGGAATCATGGCTCGAGAAGTTCTGTTGAAAAGCGGAGGATCAATTGTTATCGAACACACTGAAGCCCTCGTGGCAATTGATGTAAATACAAAAAGATATGTCGGAAGAAAAAAGCAGGAAAATACTATTCTCAAAACCAACCTTGAAGCTGCTCGGGAAGTCGCGCGGCAGCTTCGTCTGCGGGATCTGGGCGGAATAATCGTAATTGATTTCATTGATATGGATATAGCGGAACACAGGGATAAAGTACTGAACACCCTCAGAAGCGAACTCGGAAGGGATCGTTCTCCTACAAAAACATGTCAGGTCAGTTCTCTCGGACTCGTTGAAATGACGAGAAAAAGGGTGAGGCCCAGTGTCTTCCAGTCATTGTCCGAACCATGCATAAGTTGTGGCGGCACCGGAAGAGTGTTGTCGACCGTGTCCACTGCAACCCGACTTGAACGTTTTATCGAGCGGGCATCAATGAAAAAGAAGCACAGGAATCTGGTAATCTCAGTTCATCCTGATCTTGCAGCCTATCTTCATGAGAATGATGGAAAAAGAATTGATCATATAGCGTCCATTTCTCATTTGAGCATTGAGTTTCGAGAAGATAATCAATTACGGGTAGATGAATTCAGAGTTTACTCAATTGATATGCATGAAGAAATAACTGAACTATATGACCATACCGGGAAATCCTGATTTCCCGCTGGTAACGCTGGTAATTAATAACGGAGGTGACTAGTTGTACGCGATAATAGAGACAGGAGGACTGCAATTCAGGGTTGAACCTGGAATGAAGCTGAATGTCCCCAGGATTGATTCAGAAGAGGGAAGCGCTGTCAAACTGGATAAAGTACTTCTCCTTGCGGAGGGCGAAGACATTGAAATCGGAACCCCGGTAGTGAAAGACGCATTGGTTGAAGCAAATATTCTTGAACACGGCAGAGGCGGGAAGATAATCGTCTACAAGAGAAAGAGACGAAAGGGTTATGAGAGAACCCAGGGACACCGCCAGGATTACACGAGAATCGAGATCAAGACGATTAATAAAGGATAGAGGAATATTCATGATTCTTTCCGGCAGGAAATTCGCAAAAACAGTTCGGAAAGATCTGGCTGAAGAGATCTCACAGATAGGCGGTCGGCCTCCCGGGCTGGCCGTCATTATCGTTGGCGATAATCCGGCAAGCCAGGTTTATGTCTCCATGAAGAAAAAAGCATGCGAGAAAACCGGACTCATCAGCAGGACTGTCCATCTGGAGGAATCAGTATCCGAGGATGAGCTTTTGCGGGAAATAGAAAATCTTAATCAGGATTCATCAATTGATGGCATTCTCTGTCAGCTTCCGCTTCCGGAACACATTTCTGACGAAACAATTGCTTCGTCAATTCTTCCATCTAAAGATGTTGACGGATTTCATCCGGTTAACGTTGGAAAACTCTGGCGCGGGGAAGAAGGGCTTTTCCCGTGCACACCTACAGGGATAATTGCTCTTCTGAAATACAGTGAAATACAGATTGACGGAGTCAATGCCGTTATCGTTGGCAGAAGCAATATCGTAGGAAAGCCCATGGCGGCTCTTCTACTCCGCGAGCACGCAACCGTCACTATCGCGCATTCGCATACTCCCGACCTGCCCGGTCTGTGCAGGCAGGCCGACATTCTGATCGCCGCCGTTGGAAAACCACACTTCATAAACTCTGAGTTTGTCAAACCGGGATCCACTCTGATCGATGTGGGTATCACCCGTACGTCTGAAGGACTCCGGGGAGATGCAGATTTTGAACAGGTGAAGGATATCTGCGGCGCCATAACACCTGTTCCGGGCGGTGTCGGTCCCCTGACAATCGCGTTTCTTCTTTCAAATACGGTGAAGGCCTGGAACCGCAACAGATAATATGTATTTGCGCTGAATATTCTGAATATCACATCATATTGGGTAGAAGACTTTTACAATAATAAAATAAGGCTAATACCTTGACATTGGTTACAGTAATGTCGTATGCCTATGGTGAGGGGTGTGAAGGGAGACGAAGTCATTCATCCGATTATTGTTTTAATGACGCTTATGGCGTTTTTTGGCAGTGCACCTCAACAGGGTGCTTCACCGGCCGGAATACTCCAATATCTTTCAGAGCTGGATACCGATAAAAGACAGCAGGAATTGCTTCTGTTTGATTCTGGTTATGAACAGCTGTTGTCGGGCTCCGGAGCTTTTGAGGGTGCATCAGGGATATCAAAGCTTAATCCTTTTTCAATTGTCGAGATTCGGGTATGGCAGCCGCTGACACCGGCGAATCTGTCGATTCTTGATCGAAGCGGTTTCTGGCCTGCAGGCTGGTCTCCGGAAAATGATATTTTTGCTGCTGTCGTAACAGGTGAACCGGATATTGATCTGCTGCGGTCATCAGAATTTATTCGGTCAGTAAAACCTTGGAATACTGCTCATTACAGTAATAATCATGAACCGTCCAACTGGTCGGGTCACTTCCTCCTGAGAATCCTTGGAGAAAAACTGCCTGCAGGAGGGGAATGGATCCGACGGGATCTGGCTCGTGTTCCAGGGGCTTCAGCCGATTTCTTGAACCTCTGTGAGTTTCCCGGAGTAATCGAGGTTTCATGGGAAATTCTTTCTAATCCTGAAAGTGCGCAGTTCAGAGCTGATGACAGCAGACGTCTTGTCGGCTGCCCCAGCGTATGGGAATACTATCAGGGTGAGGGGATCATAGTAGGTGTGCTTGATACCGGAGTCTGGAGCGAACACCCTGATCTTTCTCCAGCGGTGATTTCCGGACCTCCCGATCAGGACGGACACGGAACCGCTGTCTGCGGCGTTATTTCATCCCGCGGGCAGGTTTCGCTGGGGTGTGAATTCAATGGAAGCGGTGTCGCTTACAACGGATCTCTTTTTGTACTCGAGCGCCCTTCCGGAATGACTCCCTCACAGCTTGACGGATTTTTCAGTCAATTCCAGACGGCAGGATGTGAAATAGTCAATAATTCCTGGGGATTCACTTCTTCAGGATATGATGAATTCTGTGAAATAGTTGATACATGGGTCGATAACGAGGATATGGTGCTCGTGTTCTCAGCCGGGAATCAGGGCGGAACGGGAACAATTACATCACCCGGCAACGCGAAGAACTGCATTACAGTCGGAGCGGTCACCTACATACCGGATGAGGACGGTAACTGTTACCTCGCCACTTACAGCAGCCAGGGGCCCACACAGGATGATCAGCGGCTAAAACCTGACATACTGGCTCCCGGCGGCGAATTTTCCGGTTCCACAATGTTGAACGGAGTCGTATCGACAAACGCGATGTATAATGGTCTGTGGCTGGATGATCCGGAAAACAGATGGCCGGGCGTATCATCCTATACGCGAAGAGCGGGCACAAGTATGGCCGCCGCGCACGTTTCTGGCGCGATTGCGCTTTGTTTTGAGAAATATGGGGATCTTGTACATCCTGAGGATATCTCAGCTCTTCTCGCAGCAAGTTCCATTCCTCTTGCCGGTAATACCGGTTCTCCTCTCAGCGGATACGCGACTACAGGATACGGATATGGACTTCTTGACGCTTTCCATCTTCCCGGCGTTTACTTCTCCGAAGAAGTTGACCGAGTTCTCTGGGTTTATGAAACATATATTGAAGGTCAGCTTTACAGAGAATGGACATTCTACATCCCATCAACAACCCTTTCATTATCCGGGGCAATGGCATACAGCGATGTACCCGGGACCGGAATACGTAACGACCTTGATTTCTCACTGATATCACCTGACGAAGTCACTTATAACTATACGCTGCCAGCTGGTGTAACAGGCGAGAGTCCACTGGAGAAAATATGCATTGAGAATCCACTATCCGGCGCCTGGAGAGCAAGAATAGTGGCTGAAAGCTGGTCGGATCCTGGAAACCCATTTGAAGAGGAAGATTATTCACTTGTAGTGTACACCTATTCCAGAATTCCGAGTGTGAGGGTTCTGTCACCAGTGGATACAACCATTTACGCGGCCCCCGGAGCCGATCTGGAACTTCCTCTCAGTGTAATAAATGACGGAGGATATATTGCGGTTGGAACATGGGGCAGTATTGAAGCGCCCTCTGGCTTCGGAGGAGAAGTATCGGTTCCTCGATATATGGGTAACCTTGTTTACAGAGATGCTGTAAGTGTCGATACCTTTTCAATAGAGACTCCTGATCAGCCTGGAACATATGATCTGCTTGCACGGGTTGCTGCGGCAAATCTCGGATTGCAGCCCGATTCATCGCTATTCCAGGTTGTTCTGGCGTATCCTGATCTCATTGTGTCATCTCCCAGTCCGGACCTCTCACCTCCATTCTTCGTCGGGCAGACAGTTCTGTTCTCAGTTGTCGTTACCAATCAGGGACAGGGACCAGCAGGAGAATGTGAGCTTGTGCTCTATCTTGAAGAGGATCCTGACAGTACCTCAAATCCATTGATTTCATTTATGGTTCCTCCCCTTCAGGGAGGTGAGACTTCTGCTTTCAGTGCTCCTGTTACATTCTCGTATTTCGATATGGGTATACGATACATGATTGCTGTTGTTGACGATGAAAACCAGATTAAAGAATCTTCCGAATCGAATAACAGATCAGTTTACGGTCCTTTTTCCGTTGAAGGTATCCTTGCGCCACCTGAGAATCTTTCTGCTGAAAGCGGTTACAATGGATTCATCCCTCTGAGCTGGAGCGCTCCATCCCCGGAAAGTTCCGGAACCGGTTCTAAAGGTTTATTCGGCTATCAGATATACCGGAGTCTCAGCCCTCTCGGACCGGATACTGATCCGATCGTGAGCCTGTCCTCCAACGATACTTCATATGTAGATTCGCTCGTCAGCAATGGAGTTACCTATTACTACTGGGCAACCACACTCTATGAGAATCCATACGGAGAAAGTGATTACAGCAACATGGCAAGCGCGACACCACAGGGTCCCAGCGGTTCACTTTCCGGTGAAGTCTGGGATATTTACACCGGTCAGAGGCTTCGGGATGTATCTGTAAGCGTGGTAGAGATGGGACTCGAGCAGCTCACTGATTCAGACGGCATGTACAGTTTCGAGAATGTTCCTGTTGGACCTGTTCCCATTAGTGCGGAGAAGTACGGATACATCACAGTAACGGATACAGTTTTTATCTATGAGGATGAGATGACCGTACACGATTTTCCCATGGAGCGGGACTTTGGACAGGGAATGAGTGTAATTCCAAATCCTTTCACTCCCAATGGAGATGGAATCAACGATGTTGCGAATTTCATCTGGCCGGCAGCCGATGGAGATTGGTTAACTGTGATAATCTACAGTATGGAAGGTATCCCAATTGTAACAATTGAAGGTGAAGAACCATCATGGGACGGACGGGATGATGGAGGGGGAATTGTTTCCGGGGGGATCTACGTCTATATGGCGTGGGCTGGAAACACAAGAATGAGTGGTGTAGTATGCGTTGCAAGATAACACTTCTGCTTCTTCTGCCTCTTCTGTGCGTGTCTACAGCTTCCTCGGAACTGATCCCGGGCTCCAGAGCTATGGGACTTTCAGGAGCTTTCATCTCACTTGGCGATGATGCCTGGGGTGCCTGGTGGAATCCCGCTTCAATCCTGCGGGCGGGAAGAATTCTCATCGGTACCGAGTATTCGAGCCTGTATCCGAATATGGATAACGGGTCACTTCATTACGCAGCTCTGAGTTACCTGCATCCTCTGTCGGAATTTGCTGCTTTTTCAGCGGGAGCTGACTATCTCACATCTGCCGATCTCTATTCTGAAGGAGAGGCAAATCTTTCTTTTGCGTTCCGACCAGGGATATTCCCTGTATCGATCGGATTAACAGGAAGATATCTTTTCAGGCAGTTTGCGGATAATGAATTCACATCTTATGACCCTCTGTTTGCCATATACGGACGAAAAGGGCAGGGAATAGGTCTGAATGCCGGCTTTCAGGCTGAACTGGGGAGAATTGCTACTTTAGCAGGTGTTGTCAGGAATATTATTCAACCTGATCTTGGTCTTGAAACCACTGATAAACAATGTATGCAGTTTTCTCTTGGCGCTGCGTTCTATCCTCGTCTTGTCACTCCTGTTCTTCAGATTGATTACGGTGTTGAAAGAATTGGAGGGAAACTCGATCTCAACTTCACAGCCGGTTTTGAAAAGTGGATCGGTTCAAATTCCACATGGGGAATCAGAACCGGGTATTCTTACAAAGCTTCAGGTCTTTCCCACGAAATCTCAGCTGGTTTTTCAGCAAGAACGGAAGGATCGATTCCAATGGAACTCGATTATGCCTTCAGTCTGCCGCTGAACCAGCTTTACAGCACCTGGGGCAGACACAGAATCGGACTGACTTTCAGGCTCGGTGGTGACACCTGGGATGAGAATCGATCAAGAGTTCCTCTGCCACCTATGGTTGATAAGAGAACATGGTTCCCCGATACTGACATGTACGAATTTGATCTGTGGGCTATCAGAGATATTCAGCAGGATTCATTACTGGTTGCACAGTACGATGAGATTCCTCTTAACAGCCCTGTTCAGCTTGATTCAGATCAATATCTCTACAGCTATTTTCCCATTAACAGCTCACTTGAACAATCGGATATCCGTAATCTGACAGCCCTTTTCAGGGTACCAAGATTCTGGATAGAACAGTATGGACTGGAGTTGAGACTTCTTCGTTTATATCAGGTTCTTGAGGATGGATCTCTTGAAAGAATTCCGACGGCGTTATTCGATGAAGATGAAGCCTACCATTACTACGAGACAAATCTGGATCGTTTCGAAGATTGCATTATTACCTGCCGTCCGGCAGAACTGGTAATGCTTGAACCGAGAACAGTTTACGGAGAGATTGACAGTGTAGACATTCTCGAAGCATCTCTGAGTTTCCGAGTGAATAAGCTCTGGCTGGATGAGAATCGCATTGATCCTCTGAGTATAGGTCTTTCGAGGGTGCAGGGAGGTGTCCCGCTTGACGTTGAGGTCAGGCAAATCAATGAAGACCTCGAGTACTGCTATTATGAAACTGATCCGATTGACCTGTTCCAGTTCGTAATTGTCGCGACCGAACGACAGGGATTACCTGTATCCACTATCTATTTCGATTACAATATTGAACAGATAAGAAACGATCAGATACCTTCGCTTGATCAGGTCATTCAGACACTTAGAGCCAATCCGGGCGTTTTTGTGTCGGTCGAAGGACATGCTGACAGCGACGGTACATTCTCATATAACGACGGGTTATCGAAACAAAGGGCAATCAATGTTGCCGAGTATCTCTCTTTGAAGCTCGAAGGTGTTGATGTTGAAATTGAGCCGACATGGTTTGGTGAAAGGCGACCCGCTGCCGCGAATGATACCGAGGCGGGGAGGGAGCTGAACAGAAGAGTTGAAATAGTAATTCTCCGAAGCCACGACTGATGGCTTCAATATAGAGAAAGAGTTAGGAGTATAGAATGAATGGGCTTTTCATAATACAGCTGGTTGGTGTTGCCGGTCTGTTCATTGGCCTGGGTTTCTTCATTTCAATCGTTTTAAAGATGCACAAGACTCTCAGTGAAATGGATGTCACCCTGAAATCATTTGGTCAGGAGATAAAGGAGCTGATGCCCCGTATTTCATCAGCGCTGCTGGAGATCGAAAAGACAGGGGAAGATATCGGTAGAACAGCGAATGCGTCTACAGAACTCCTGAACAGGATAAACGGTATAAAAGGAACCTCACCGATACTTGACTCCGCAGCGCGATTCCTTCCCGCAGTTGTATCTCTGGTTCGGTTTGCCACACCGATTCTTTCTAGAAAGAAAAACAAATGAAATACCTGTCGGTACTTTTCATTCTGATTCTTCTGGTTTCATGCAGGAGTCCTGCGACCGGTCCTGTAAAGGGAATCCTTGTTGTTTACGGATCAGGTGTTGACTTTGGTTTGGTTGATGAATTGCTGGAAGATATTCAGCTTCATGTTACAACAGTAGACATTGAAAACGTATTCAATTTCTCCTCATGCACCGAAGAAACGTTCAGAGGAGATCTCAAAAGCAGGAGGACCATCCTCTTCGTTGCTGAGCAGGAGGAACAGCTTCCCGATATGCTTCAGCAGATAGATGGTATCTACCAGGCAAACAATGTATGGGCAACCGGACAGGATGTATATGGTATCATTCTGCCTGAATTCACGCAGTTGGCGGAATTATCCAGACTGCTCGAGCGATCGTATAATGAACATCTGTCGGCATATATCTACGGTAGTTTCGTTTCCACACAGATGAGCAGCCCGGAGAGAATAGACAGTCTTCGAACCCTTGGTTTCAGTATGGATATCCCCAAATCCTACCATCTTTCCGACTGGGATCCGGATGCCGGATTTCTTCAGTATCAACGTTTCGTATCCGATGACTGCCTGCTTCTTCTGAGTATAAGATGGATTGATGATGACATTGTACTGAATCCGGGTGAAGCTGTATTGTGGCGTGAAACTGTTGCCAGACACTATTTCTACAATGCGGCTGCAGATTCGGTTGATAGATCAAGGGTTGTGGTAGATCAGTTTGAGCTGCATGATCTTAGAGGGTGGAAGCTTCTTGGAATGTGGCGGAATCCTGATCATCTGAACGCTGGAGCATTTACAAGTTATATTCTGCATGCCGATGGAAGACGGTATCTGCTGGATATGGAAATTTTCCATGAACACAGAGAAAAGGAACCGTATATTCGTGAAGGCTGGATAATAATGAATACTTTTTTTGCAGGAGGATAAAATGGCGGGCGGTGACTATTCCAGAGAGATAGGAAAACTTGATAATGAATGGGTTAAACACCCTGCACCTACAGTATGCGCACGGTTGGCTGACCTTTTAAGGCAGGGAGGAAGGCTGGACGAATCTCTGGAAATGGCTGAAATTGGATTGAGAAGATGGAACGGCAACATATCCATCAGTATCGTCCAGGGGAAGTGCTATCGTGATTCAGGTCTTCTTGAAAAGGCACTTGATATATTCCGCAATGTGCATGATGCTCAGCCTCAGAATCTTGTTGCTCTTCTCAATCTGGCGCAGATTCATTTTCAGAAGAAACAATGGAACAAGGCTGTGGATTATCTCGAGGAGTATTTGTTTGAGCATCCAGGCGATGAAGAAGCTCGGGATTTACTGGAGGATGCGAAAACAAAGCAGAATTCGGCAAAAAACTTTTATGACGATGATGAGAGTACAGATGAATCCGACCTGGATTCGGATGTGTTTCCACAGACTGAAAGAATGACAAAAGTTCTTAAATCACAGGAAATCGAGTCAGATCCCGACGATGTGTCCGAAGAGGAGGTCCCCGAGCCTCCTATCGGGGATGAACCTGATGCTCAGATATCAACATCCGGCAGCCTTATGGGTTTTTTCTCTGCAGAGGAGAAGGATGAACTTCAGTTGAAACCGTATGACAAAGAGGCTGAATGAATTCTTCCCGAATGATAACTGTCATTAATGGTCCCAATCTCTCACTGCTTGGTCAGAGAGAACCCGCTCACTACGGAAATACAACACAGAGCGAACTCATTAAAAAGATAGAACAGAAGGCTTCCGCCACAGGAGTTTCCATCGATTTCTTCCAATCTGACATTGAGGGTGAATTGGTACAGGCAATAAGCAGGGCTTCCGGGAGTTCAATTGGAATCGTTATCAACCCCGCAGCATATTCACACTATTCGATTGCAATTCTGGATGCTTTGAGCGCTTTTAACGGTCCTGTGGTCGAGGTTCACATCAGTCAGGTTCTATCTCGTGAATTTTTCAGAAGCGATCTGATTACAGCCAGGGCTGCTGATGCATTTATTGCCGGGGCTGGTATCACCGGCTATCTTGATGCCATTGATATCGTCTGTGATATGGCAGGCGAAAACAGCTCCTGATATCCGTTAAAACAATCAACACAATTTGAAAAATGAAGATGGAGTTTACGCACGATGGCAACAAGTAACGATTTCAGGCGGGGTATGGTAATAGATATAGATGGTATACTGTATCAGATTGTATACTTTCAGCATGTAAAACCGGGGAAGGGTCCGGCTTTTGTAAGATCAAAACTCAAAGGAGTTCTCTCCGGAAAAGTTCTTGACAGAACATGGAGAGCCGGTGAAAAGGTAACAGAGGTTCGCGTGGAACACCGGATATGGGAATTGCTCTACATTACTGATATGGCTTATGTTGTAATGAATCCTGACACTTATGAGCAGGAAAATCTTGATTTCGATCTGGTGGGTGATGCTGCGAAGTATTTGATTGAAAACAGTGAAGTGAAAATCGCTTTTGTGGATGATATCCCGATTATTGTTGAACCTCCTGATGCTGTTGAACTCAGGGTAAGGAAAACAGATCCCGGTCTCAGGGGAGATACGGCCAGTGGAGGATCCAAACCGGCTACTCTTCAGACAGGTTTGCAGGTTCAGGTTCCATTGTTTATCCAGGAAGGTGATGTAATAAAAATTGATACTCGAAATGACAGTTATCTGGAAAGGATATCATCCTGAACTCTGACCATATAATCCTGATCCCGACATACAACGAAGCACAGAATATTCTTCCGCTATATGAGCAGATTCGAACTGAATGCGACTATGATCTATTGTTCATTGATGACAGCTCTCCGGACGGTACGGCTGATTTAATACAGCAGCTGGTTGAATCCGACAGAGGTGTTGCTCTTCTCCGCAGGGGTGAGAAGAAGGGGCTTGGTCAGGCATATAGAGCCGCTTTCCGGCATGTGCAGGAAATTGGGAAGTGGAAGCGGGTATTCATGATGGATGCCGATCTTTCCCATCAGCCTTCGCATATCAGGAGAATTGATAAAGCTCTGGATCAATATCATTTTGTGATAGGTTCAAGATATCTGAAAGGTGTCAGCGTTCTCAACTGGTCAATACTGCGGTTGAATATGAGTTATGCCGCCAATAAGTATATCAGGTTCATTACAAGGCTGCCGTATACGGATTGCACCAGCGGATTTCGTGGTTTCCATGCAGATGTGATACCGGTACTTTTATCATCAGGGATTAAAGCGTCCGGTTATGCCTTTCTGGTGGAGACTCTTTATGGTGTCTGGAAAGAGGGTATTGAGATAGGTGAAGTGCCGATTGTATTTGTTGAAAGAAAAATGGGTGCTTCTAAAGTCTCATCAGGTATTTTCTTTGAATCACTTTTCACACCGATTCGGCTGCTCCTGAAATCAGTATTCCGAGGATTGGGGTCAAATCTTTCCTCTTGACATTTGAATCAACTTATCACTTTGTTTATCAAATATTTCCTTCAATTGTGGATCATTCACCTGGCTCCATCCGTCAACGTGGTGTATTAAGCGCAACGCACTCAGACTTTATTAGTTCAATCGTCTCCAGCTCAGGCTGATCATCCAATGACCTAAGCGATTCAATGTTCATGTACCTCTTTCCAATCATCCAATCTTCATGTTGCTCCAGAAGCACCATCCCCACGAGCCTGATGACAGAGGCTCTGTTCGGTAAGATTCCCTGGCAATGCTCATGACCGCGCCAGGCCTGGCTGTAAACACCATTGACTCCACACAACGCTATGTGTAATAATCTGTGTGGAGGTGATGAAGATGGCAACAAACTTACAGATTGATGACAGGCTCATTACAAGAGCAGTGAAGCTTGGTGGGCATCGAACGAAAAAGGCCGCGGTCACAAAAGCATTAATAGAATATATCAATCATCTCGAGCAGGAGAAGATCGTATCTTTATTCGGATCGGTAGAATTCGATCCGAAGTACAATTACAAAAAACAGAGAACAAGAATATGAGAATTCTCGTTGATACCAGCATTTGGTCAATCGCTCTAAGACGAAGTAAAGTGCGAGAATCATCCCCTGTTCGGGAGTTACACAATCTTATTATGGATCATCGTGTTGATATCATCGGACCAATTCGTCAGGAAATCCTTTCCGGTTTGCGCGAGGATACGCAATTCAAGAAGCTTGAGAAGCATCTTGCTGCATTTCCTGATATACCAGTCACAACAGAAGATTATGTCATGGCTGCGAGTTATTTCAATCTGTGTCGAGCTAAAGGCGTTCAAGGCTCTAATACAGACTTCCTGATCTGCGCTGTTTCCGTGCGTTGTCAATGTGCCATTTATACTACAGATAACGATTTCCGACTTTTTGCCAGGCATCTTCCCATCACCTTACATGAACCGAATGTATTCGAACAGGATATTTGAGATCATTTGCTTTTTACGACGATTGCATATTTCAGTAATTCTCCCAGCACCAGGTTATGAAGGTATCCTGCCATGCTCTTGCTGTCCAGGTATATCCACCTGGAATTTCAAGCATGATCACAAGAATAATTCTCCTGCCGGATGAAGCTGTAAGTATTCCGGCAATCGTTGAAGTATCATTCAATGATCCGGTCTTACCCCTGAAGGCCCCTCTAGGGAGATTGCTCATTCTGGATTGAAGTGTTCCATCCACACCGTTAACAGGCAGTGTCGCCAGGAATTCCACACCCCATTCAGGTGAATTGATTCCGTTTGACAGAATAGCAGCGAGGTGACTTGGAGCCAGAAGATTTAATCTTGAAAGTCCTGATCCATCAGCAAGCTGTACTCCCGGAATACCAGGTACAAGATCTCTGAGAATCTGTCCTGCAATATCACAACCCGCGCCGGTAGAAGCGGGAACGGATCCCGTTTCCAGACTTACAGTTCTTAAAACCATTTCAGCAATCATGTTTCTGCTCCATTTGTTCATTGATGTCAGTAGAACGAATAGAGGGTCTGAATGGATTACCGATGTTCGGATAAGTGTCGTATCATCCGGCGCTTCCCCCTGCAGGACGCTGTCAATATTCAGTCCGGTACTCTCAAGCGCGAGGGAAAACATTTCCGAGAATTCCATTGATGGACCGGCAAAAGGTTTGTACAGCACTAAGTGAGTATCCGGAGGCATAGTACCCTGAAGTGTAAGCCTGGGCGCATTGTCCTCCCACCCATCAACAGTGGTTCTTATCTGAATTCTGCTTCCGATAATAAGATTATTAGTGATCAAAAGATCAGGCAGGGGAGGATAGACGAATGTTCTCATGGAATCGCCGACTGTTGAAATAATAATCTGAAGGATATTGTCTCCAATTGAAAGCCCTTCGATTGGAGGACAGTACACTTTACTCCAGTCATTTACATCCCATCCCGGACAGTGGGATTCCTCATTGAATTTCGAGGTATCCCAGAACAGTTTCCAGGATGAGCCCGGTGGAAGAGACGCAGCTGTCTCCAGGGCCATTATTTCAATATGCTCCGCGCTCAACAGAGGAGCGCCGGAACCTATGATGTACAGGTTACCGCCAGGTATATCAGCGAGTACTTCTGTTTCGTAAACATATGAAGGTCCAAGTTTCACTAGAGCAATGTAAGATGTTACCAATTTTACAGTTGATGCTGGTCTGAAACACTGATCCTCGTTTATGCTCAGCAGAATCTCTCCTGATTCAGTATCCTGGGCGTAAATCCCCGCGCGCCAGGATGTGGGAATCTCCGGCATCTGTAATGACACCGAGAGAAGCAGTAGTAAATGAAAAACTGGATTCAAGAAAACCTCCTGTTGACATGGAATAATATGAAGCTACATTTGAATCCTGAATATAATCGACCATTAAAGGAAGCGTATACGGAGGAAAGAATGAAACGTCTGTTCTTGTTATTCGGAATTATTTGTATTTTCGCGGGTTGTGGTCAGCAGCTCCCCCGGAATGCTGCTATTATGGTGGGATCTGAAACTATCGAAAAAGACAGACTTGCATCAGCTCTGGAGCCGCTTCATGGTGATTCGCAACTGGTAAACCTCAGGGTCGAAAGCACAATTAACAGACTGCTCATACTTCAGGATGCTCAGGCAAGAGGATTTGACTCCCGGCCTGAATTTCAACGCAACAGATACGCGATAGAGAATAAGCAATTACGTCAACGCTGGCTTGAATGGATACTGGATGAGAAAGTGGAGCTTTCCGCGGATACGGTGGAGGAATACTATTCTCAGCTTGGCACAATGGTGAGTTATACATCGATAACTCTTGACGACAGTATTCTTTGTGACAGCCTCAGACAGCTTGTTCTGAATGGACATGATATGGGAGATCTGGTTGAACAGTTCTCGATAGATTCATATGAGACAGCTTTCAGGGGTTTCTTCGGACCTGTGGATCTGATGAGATCATCTTCGGAAGATTTCAGGCTTTTACAGGGGCTTGAAGCAGGGGATGTATCTCTTATACTTACTTTTGATTCAAACTGGAAATTTCTACGGGTGGAAAGCGTTTTCAGTGATTCTGTTCCTCCTTTTGAAGACATAGGTGAATCCATATCCAGACATATTCTTGGTAATCTGAAAGATGAGTACAGACCGAGACTGGAAGACAGCCTTGTAACTGTATATGATCTCCGGATAACATCCGGAGTACCGGAACTCGTCGCGGAGCATGCAATCGATAATAGAGGTAACTATGAGCCCTACTCCAGCGAGCAGGAAGGAATGTCTGCATATACATTTACAGGGGGAGAACGATCACTTCTGAATTTAGTCGAGGATATAAGGAACATGCCCGCTTTCGCATTTCGCACACCTGCAGATCATGAATGGGTCGAGAATTACTGCAGAACACAAGGTTTATACGATATTATGGCAATTGAAGCCAGAAAGCTTCAAATGGATACTTTGCCTGAAATACTGTCCATAGTCGATCAACAGGTCTCAGATGAGCTGCTTGATGTTTATTATAGACTGGTTATTGAACCTGGTATCGAACCAACTTCCACGCAGTTACTCGAAATGTATGAGGACAGCCTTCCAAATCTGATTGTTTATGAAAAGAGAACATTCAAGACAATTGGGGCAATAGGAGAGGATCAGCTGGAAACACTTCATCAGATTGTCTCAGAGGCTGAAGAACCATTTAACCGCTTGGATGATCTGACACCGCTTATTGACCTTCTTGCCCCGGACGAGACCGTTCTCACCGATCCCATGACATTTAATGACATTCCAGCCCCATGGAATGAAATACTTTTCGAAGCTGAATTATACGAAACCGTTTTTTGTTCTCTTTCAGCCGAGCGAGTTCTTGTCTTTAAAATTGAAGAGATCATTCCGGAGCATCAGGCATCATTTGATGAATCCAGGGAAAGCCTTCTTGAACCTGTCAGGGCTTTGAATGAAGAAATAGTTGTGTCAGGACTTGTAGACAGTCTTCGATCGGTGTATCATATTCAACTGGACAGAGATTTTATTGATGGATTTATCTATGCCGATTCTCTAATTGATATAATTCAATCTGAACCGGTATCTTCTGACAGTCAGGAGATAATTTAATATGTATGCAGATAATTTGAATAGATTGTTTCGGGAGGTGTATAAATGAACTGCCGATGCTGTGGATACGACAACAACGGACGGGATACCGGCAAGTGCGAAAACTGTGGTTTTGAGCTTTCATCACAGAATGATCCCATCAAGGATAAGAGAATTGAACTTCAGAAGAAACTTGATAAACCTGTCAGCTTCAAAGAACGGACTAAATTCACAATTCCTCCTCCAAGAGGGCATATTCCAACAATTGCTTGTCTGATTGCGTTTATAGGGCTGGCTGCGGCATTCGTGATTACTCATGTTTTCGACCGATCTGAATTTACACCCGAACTTATTCAAAGAATTCAATACGAGGAAATAGCAGAAGAAAATCCGGTTGATTCCATTGCTGCACTCATAGGCTCTGATATAGTTTACGTTTTGAATGACAGCGCATCCAGAGCATTACCAAGAGCAAATGTTGATATGACAATGATTCCGGAAGGATCGACTGTGTCATTTCTTGGAAGCGGAATCGTACCTTTACGTCCGGCAGCAAGTTACGTTTTGCAGAAAATCAGTCTGAGGGAAATTAAGCCCCTTACGATTGACAGACTCTGTGTCTGGACTGACAGCACCGAGACTGATTTCTTTTCAGCACCCCTCATCAGACTGGATCAAACCATTGTTGACACCATTCCCGGAGCTGTAATTATCAAATTCTACTTTACACCGGAGATGATCAGAGGGAGCGTGGAGGAATTCAGCATCCGATATGACAAGGCTATCACAACAGATGAATTCACTGACAATCAGCTGAGCGATGTGGTTTTCACTGTTTCCAGGAGGCTGCAGAGGAAAGATTACAGTGAAAGACAGATTCAGGTTGCCACCATGTTTGATTACGACGCCTACAATCTTGGTGAAGCGGTACAGCTCATGAACCGGTTAGCACCATTTGTGATTGACAGTCTTGGATACGAGGGATTTTCGATAAGCGTATTTTCACTTACCGATTAAGCTTATCTGATCAACACAAGTCTGACGGAAGAAACCGATTGACCCGACAGGTATACGGCAGTGTATATACCCGATGGAATACTTCCATCAGCCGGCCAGTAACATATTCTGTCTGAACTCCCTGCGGAGACAGCCCGGCTGAAGATCAGTCTTCCTGATGTGTCGAAAATTAAAACCGTACCTTCCATATCAGATGACGGCAAATCCAAAGCGAACATAGATGAGGGATTCCCGGTCAGCAGGGATAACAGGTTTGACTCAGAATTTCCAGCATTATCTTCAATTCCGAAATCTGATGAGAAACGGATAGCGTCTACTACGATTTTCTCCCCTGCGGTGCCTGTGTAATCACCGATTATCACTGATAAACCCTCTGAGGCGTTCCAGGGACCACCCAGAGGAACCCATTCGTTTGTGTATGAGGGCTGATGTATGGTCAGTGTATCCTCTATTCCATCATGAAGGATTCTATAACTTGCTTCAGCTGTTCCGCCTTCCGGCAGCCAGGTCTCAAGCGTATATGAGAGATTGCTGTCCGGAAGTTCAAAAGTCCACTCAGCCCAGTTGATGTCCGGGCCTGATGAGATGGAATAAGTATAGAAATATCCGTAGAACTGTCCGCCTTCCGTAACATTGACCCAATACTGTTCCAGACCATGTACGGTGAATCGGCTCTCCAGATTATCAGTGATATTGTCCGTCCAGATATCGCCGCAGAAGGATTCTTCAAGGCAGTCCCATAGCTCAGTGCGGGATCCGTCGTATCCGAGAGCCCATATTCCAGCTCCCTGAAGATCGGCTTCCCTGATCATATCGTATTTCAGTGAAAGGCTTTCCTCATCATCATACCATCCCTGATTCCAGACACCGCTGTAGAAAGCGTACCAGGGAGTGAGTGACTCGTTATCCCAGAGCCTTCCGTACGTTTCAGCCCGGTTCACAAGTGTAGTGTAGAAGAGCGTGGCGCAAGTGCCGATGACCGATGAATGAGGTGCACTCCCTTCTGTTTCCCACTGGTGTCCGTAGTAGGGAAGACCTACGACGATTTTATCATGATGGGAAGGAGCATACTTCGCATAATCCCCCATGCACCAGATCATGTTGCTGGATGATTCGGATGTAGCTCCCCATCCGGTTAAAGGGCAGCATGGGCCGGCAACGGATGACCATGAGCCATGAAACGGGTAACACATCATGAAAAGGGCATCACAGATATCTGCAAGTTCCGAATAATCAAACGCATTTCCCCAGTCTACCGGAGGTGTACAGATCGAGAGGTGGCTCCCGGGGGCGTATGTATCAAGTTCAGCTCTGAGATCGTACATGAACGAAGTGAGGTTATCTTTATCAGTGGAGCTGACATTCTCAAAATCGATTGATACACCCTCAACGGGATAGTTGTTGACAAGGTCAACAATTGTATTGATGGCTGCATCTCTGTTTGTTGTAAGAATTGAATGGATTCCAGATGAGGAAAAACTAACTACTGTAACGATTGCTGTTCCCCCGGCGGCGTTCGTGCCTTCAATCGCTTCGGTGAATATTGCGGGAAATCCGTTCCAGCATGTAATCATACCGGAGCTTCCCATATCCACACAGAAACAGGCAAGAATACTTATCAGGTCGTATCTGAGCCATGTGTCATCCCCCCAGTATGGAAGAAAACCATAAACGGTTCTGTTAAGTGTTCTTCCTCCGTCTTCACCTGAAACATTGAGTGAAATTGATCCCCGGTGTTCGTTGTGATCCATCTGATGCTGTGACGGAAGTTCGATTCCGGGCAGTTTACCCGACCCCGGCCCCGATATCAGAAGTGATAATGCTGCAATATGCCACATGATATCCTCCGGTGTTGTTTGACTGATCTTACAAATATCTCATAATACTGTTTGAGTCAATCGTCAGTCTGCTTGACTGCCCGGATAAAATAATGCAGTCTTGAAGTTCGATATGCAGAAAGGCATGATAAGTGACAGACTGTGAAAAACTGAGCGTATTCTCGAAAATACTTGAATTCAGAACTGTATCCGCACAACCTGGCTCTTCCTTCGAGATGGCACCTTTCCTGCAGCTTCATGATTACTTGCAGGAGGCCTTCCCGGCAGTTCATAAGAATTTTCAGAGAGAGGCAGTCAACAAAGGAAGCCTGCTCTACATTATGCCCGGATCCAATCCCTCACTTAAACCGATCATGCTCACAGCCCATCTCGATGTTGTTCCAGCGGAGGAAGGAGAAAAATGGCCTCATCATCCTTTCAGGGGGATAATCGAGAATGGACGGGTATGGGGCAGAGGCTCTGTGGATTACAAAATAGGTGTTTCAGGAATGCTTCAGGCATGCGAAGATATTCTGAATGAGGGATTCCAGCCTGACCGGTCTATACTTCTGGCTTTCGGTCATGATGAGGAAACCGGCGGGATGAACGGTGCGGCTGAAATAGTCAGGCTGCTCCGTGAAAGAAATATTCAGCTCAGCTCTGTTCTTGATGAAGGAGGATACATATACAGCCTGCCATGGCTCAGGGAGGATGTGGCAGTTATCGGTCTTGCCGAGAAGGGTTATCTAACTCTGAGATTGACTGCCGGGGGTGAACAGGGGCATGCATCTGTACCGGGCATTCGGACTGCTGCCGGAGCTCTTGGCGAATGCCTTTCGAGTCTTGAGAAAAACCAGATGTCGGTAAGATTAAGTGAACCGGTTAAGAGAATGTTCAAGGCGACAAAGCATTTGCTTAACGATTCGCTTCGAGAAGAATTTGTATCGCTTTCCCTCTCGGAAATGACGAATATCATCGAGAAGTGGCCTATAGGTAATGCTTTTATCAGGACAACAACGGCAACAACAATGCTTCATGGAAGCAGCAGAGAGAATATTCTTCCTGCAGAGGTTACTGCTCTTGTCAATTTCAGACCGGTTCCCGGGGATCATTCAAAGGATATCGTGAAGCATGTGAAGGAAATAGCTTTCCCGTTCAGCGTTGAGGTTGAATTCGAGGACGTCAGGAAAGTATTCGAGCCTTCCTCTGAAGCTTCAACTGAAACTGATGATTATCGGTCAATCCGCGAAGCCGTTGAGGAAATCTGGCCGGGATTAGCAGTTGCGCCGGGCATCTTTCCGGCTGCTACGGACTCCAGGCATTATGGGCAGATCGCGGATAATGTCTACAGGTTTGTTCCTGCGCACCTTGGAGAGAGCGGACTCAGTGTTCTCCACTCCGAAGGGGAATCAGTTTCTGTTGAAGACTACCTGAATGCAGTTGAGTTTTATACCTTATACATCAAAAAGATGTGTGGAGGAAAATAAATGTTTTCGGATAATCAGGATCGACTGCAGAAAACAATACGTACAACTTCTGCGGGTCTTCTGCTGAATGTTATTCTATCCGGCGGAAAAATCGCGGGGGGGATAATCGGTTACAGTCACGCACTGGTCGCTGATGGTGTGCATAGTCTGGCAGACTGTTTTACGGATGTAGCAATTCTTGTCGGAGCGCATTTCTGGACAAAACCTTCTGATGAAAATCATCCCCACGGTCATGCCAGGATTGAAACGATGGTTTCAGGGTTTGTAGGATTGGTAATGATACTGACAGGTCTGCTGATTGCCTGGAAATCTTTCGGGTCGATCATGAAGCCGGCTGCCAATCCCCCCGGCTGGATTGCTTTCGCAATCGCGATAATCTCCATTGCTTCAAAGGAAATTCTTGCCAGGTGGACCCTTGGAATGAGCAAGAAACTCAAATCACCGGCTCTTGCCGCGAATGCCTGGCATCAACGCTCTGATGTCCTCAGTTCCATACCGGTTGCGGTAGTTGTTCTTGCAGCAAGAATTGAACCAGCGCTGATTTTCCTTGATGGAATTGGAGGAGCCATCGTTTCCCTATTCATCCTCAAACTTGGTATTGATATCCTCCGTCCGGTTCTCTGGCAGCTCAGCGATTCAGCCGCGCCGCCTGAGATCAGGGATGAACTAAAAAGAATAGCTCTCTCGGTGAACGGTGTACTCGATGTTCATAATCTCAGAACTCGGTTTCATGGAGATGGGATTCAGACTGATATGCATATTGTTGTTGATCCTGATCTTCCAATGAAAAAGGCATTTTCAATCCTGAAATCAGTTGAAAAGGCGCTCTATCAACTCGGCCCTGGTGTTACAGATGTTCTGGTAAGGCTGGAACCTCAGGAAACGAAATATCCTGTTTCAGAACCCTAATCCCTAATAGACAGTACTTGCTCCCGCTTCGGAGAAGTATATACTTATACAAGCGGTTCATTCTGAAATAGGAGTGGAAATGAGTTTTCGTATCATCAGCAGTGCTTTCAAGAATAATGACTACATTCCATTCTGGTACTCAAAACCGGGAGGAAATTCATCCCCGCCAATCGGCTGGACAGAACCTCCTGAAGGAACCCTCAGCCTTGCGCTGATCGTATCGTGCCGGGATCCGATTAACAGTAAAGAATACTGTCACTGGGTAATGTACAATATCCCTCCCAGAGAAGGAACTGTTCAAGGAAAGCAACCTCATAACGATGTGGTACTTGATGGAGCGCTGCAGGGAGTAAACAGCTTTGGAAGCCTTGGATGGGATGGTCCGGACAAAGGTGATTCGGATCAGGTCATGAATTTCAAGCTTTTTGCTCTTGATATCAGGCTGAATCTGCCTCCAGCGGCTTCCCGGGATGATGTTGAGGTTGAAATGAACGGGCATATTCTGGAACAGATTGAACTTATAGGACTGTATTAACACTGTCGGAAACAGCATTTCCCATTATTAGAAATCCCCGATCAGGAGGAACGATTGAAACCAAAGGGACTGAGAAGTGAATTTGCGTCCTTCTGGAATTTCGATCCGGAAACAGTATTTCTGAATCATGGATCTTTTGGAGCCTGTCCAACAGAAGTGAACAATTATCGAGCGGGGCTTCTGGACAGGCTGGAAAAGCAGCCTGTTAATTTCATCCAGAGAGAATACATGCCGCGAATCACTGGAATTATTGAGAAACTCGAGAATTTCACAGGTGCTTCTCCCGGTTCCATTGTACTTGTTACCAATACGACTACCGGAATAAATACAGTACTCTCCAATCTATCGATCAACCCCGGAGATGAGCTGGTAACCACAGGACAGGAATACTTCTCGTCAGCCAATATTCTTAGAACGAGTGCAGCGAAGTACGATGCAAAATGTGTTGAGGTGCAAATAGAAAGCCCCGTTTCAGGCCCAGATCAGGTTATCGATTCCATCCTGTCAGGAGTAACACCACGAACCGTTCTTGTTCTGATAGATCATATATCCAGCCCCACAGGAATGATTTTTCCGGTAAAGGAGCTTGTTAGCAGGCTTGATCTGCTCGGAATAGATGTTCTTGTGGATGGCGCTCATGGCCCCGGCATGGTTCCTTTGAATCTTGATGAACTCGGTGCTGCTTACTACACAGGTAACTGTCATAAATGGATGTGTGCTCCGAAAACAGCGGCATTACTCTATGTCAGACCGGACAAACAGAGGAATTTCCGGCCAGCTTTGATGAGCCATATTGCTTCTGATTTTGATGTTGAGATGTCCGATTTCCAGATTGAGTTTTTCTGGAACGGCACAATCGATCCGACACCCAGAATGTCTATTCCATTCACCATCGATTTTATGGAGAGTCTTCATCCGGGAGGATGGACCGGGATAATGAACGAGAATCATGAGAAAGCTATAAGGGCGGAAAGACTTATCTGCGGACGATTGGGAATTGAACCATCCTGTCCTGAGAGCATGATCGGTTCTATGGCGGCAATTCCGCTTTCATGGAAGCCACCGTCGGATCTACCCCCTCCGGAGGGGAGTGACCCGCTTCAGAACTGGCTTTTTCGTGAAAAACAGATCGAAATTCACGTAACGTTCACAAGTATTCCACACGGCAGATTCCTCAGGCTTTCTGCCCAGATATATAACTCTGATGCAGAGTTTGAGTACCTCTGTGAATCACTGATGGAGGCACCGACAAGCCTGTTATAACAGGGAAATATCTTTGAATGATTGATACTGGAAGACATAGAAGGAGATACTTATGATCGTACGGAAAGATACTGATATCGAAGCAGTTGACGTTGAGATTGAGGGAGCGGTGGGAGTGAAAATTCGTGTCATCATCAGCGAGGATGACGGAGCTCCCAATTTCATAATGCGCCGTTTTACGATTGCCCCCGGCGGGAAGACACCCTATCACACACATTCATGGGAACATGAGGTTTATACTCTTAACGGCAGGGGAGAAGTACGGCAGGGGAATACAGCGAAGGAACTGTCTCGGGGATCTATAATTCTCATTATTCCGAATGAAGAGCATAACTTTGTTAACACCGGAGATGAACCCCTGGACTTCCTCTGCATCGTCCCAACTTAACAAAAGGGGTCGGGCCTCGAATCTTAACATTTGCCACATATTAAATATAAATAGCGATAATATTAGTGCAATATCTGCCTTATACAGCTATCTCAGTGATTCCATCCACTCCTGAGCTTCGAGCAGCGTGCTTCTGGTAATTCTGTGAGGACCATTCCAGGATTTGAATACGGCTTACTGTTCAAATTCCGGTTCAACCAGTTCGAACAGGTATAATTTGGGGTAATCCATCGGGTCGCGATCGTATGCGAGTATGCCGCCAGAATTGACTTTAAAGGTTGGTCTCGTGACCGGTGTGAATTCAACATTTGTAACTGCTATAAACAGCAACTCACCCGAGTAATCGTAAACCTGGAAGACCGGCAGGTCTTCACATACGAGTTCGACCCATATTCTGCTCCGGGAATCGACACCTATAGAGCCTATCACATTTCTCCATGGATAGGTTGTCTCCATCCTGTTCATATCAGCGGACGCCTCGCCATTCATGATCATTATCGACATTCCCAGGTCTCCGGCGTCTATCTCCTCCTGTGTCATTGGTGTCCTGTCGCGTACTTCAAGAATACTCAGGAATTTCTCACCATCCGGGGAGAAACCTGTCACGGAGAACAGAGTATCTGATATCTCGGCTACCAGTACGCTGCCATCCGGTCCTACAGCAAAATCGAAATCCGGTCCACCAGTCGAAGAAGCCTGACCCTCTCCGGAGTATTCAAGCTCCATGGGTTTCGAGAGGTATGTAAAACAAGGTTCAGCGTCATCAATCCACTTCGAGAGTTCGAGCGACATCTCCAGATTCTCTCCGGTCATGGTCATAGGCATATGCTGGCCAACGAGAGTTCCATCCGGGCATCCTTCGATACTCATTGGAGGTGTTGGAAAAAATCCACTCATCATACCGGTGTAACTGCCATCAGCATCGAAGTAGGAGATTACTCGCGAAATGGCGTCTGTAACAGCAATACCACCGTCAGGGAATACAGCGAAATCAACAGGAATCTGGAATTCTCCAGGAGCTGGCCCCGGAGCCCCAATGTTTCCGATAAACTCACCGTCATGTGAGTAGACACTGAGACAGGCCTTCTGCATATCGAGAGCGATGATGTTACCATCAGCTCCATGAGCGGCCTGCAGGATCATGCCGAAAACATATGAGCTGTCTCCCATTTCCAGTCCGATTGTATCGGTAACCGTAAGAACAAGTGTATCGACCGGTTCCTGAAGGGAGGTTTCGATAGATTCCGCTTCATCTCTGCATCCGGCAGAAGCAGCTACGATCAATGCTGCAAGGATAATGGATAGAATGATAATAATACCTGTCCTTTTCATTCCTGATCCTTTCTGCAATTCACTTGTGAAAAACAATTTCCTATCTCGGAAAATCAATCTCAAGATTTTCAAAATCCTCCCTGTTCAGAAGGAATTCGTAGTTGAGGCAACTCTCCGGGATGATTTCGTCTTCATCCGGCTGAAAATCCGGTCCGGGTTCAGGATGCCAATGTATATTTCCGTTTCCGTCTGCCGTTCCATGAGCAATGAAGGTGAATTTATCTTCTTCTGGATTACCTTCCGATCCGTCTCCGATTCCGATTCTGAATGATGTGTAGTGTGTTCCTTCAATATCGATCTCACAGAGTCCATCTACCAGATAACCGCCAAGAGGAGCCACGATCCATGTTGTGCGGCAGAAAACAACATTTCTTGCACCCATATGAGAAAGAAAACTATCGGCAAATACAATTGCTTCCAGGCCGGTTATAACAGGAAACTCGACTTCCTGAGGGTAGCTGGAATCAAATATTTCACCATCAGGATGGATGCTGGAGAAGTAAGCTGCCGATTCTGCATCTGAAGAATCACCAAAGACAAGTGATGATATTACCAGCAGAAGAAGCAGAGATATTCCTGTATTGAAGCCTGAACCATAAAATCCGGATGAATGAGTTCTCATCATAACCGTTCCTTTCCTGTTTCACTTTTAAACACATAATATGTTTCTATGAAAATTTGTCAAATAATAATCAAATCAGATACCATTACTGAAGCGCAAATATCACATTGAAAAGAGGTATTCGTTTGTCGTTTTAATGGTGGGTGGCACGTTCGGCACTGCTCCGATCCTTGATCATAGTTCCGAATTAGCAGGAGCAGACTCACGATAATAATTCCTTCGTGGGATTGCCGTAATTAAGAATGCTACCGATAATGCCACTCAAACTTCCTCTGGACTTCTTGCGATATCAGGAGATTACTGCGCAAGTTCTGTACTATCTGAAACTGGGGAAGAAGGTTTCCAGTGACGAAATACGCAAGAGGCTAAAAGGAATAGAACTTACCAAGCATAAACAACTTAAGGAGAGCCTGTTAAATATATTCAGCTATTCAAGGGCTGTAACCGAGACAAAAGCTTCCCCTGAGGATTTCTACGAGATCCTGGAAATGCTGAGGGATGTGTTGGAACTTATGGGACACAAGCCCAAAGCCATAATAATCCTGCTCGATGAAGGACAGTATGTGGCTAGATCGCATTCCATAGACCTTCTTCAGCAGATGCGCCTCTTATTTCAGAAAAAACCCTATATGCTCGTAGTCGGCGGGTCGCCTGATCTGTTCAATCGTTTTGCTCAGGTTGAACCATCCTTCAACAACCTCTTCCCTGAACAGAACCGCTTCCAATTAACTCCTCTTGAGTATCAACATGTTAGGGAGTTACTCAAAAAGAGTTTGGAGCTTGTACGTAAGCGAGGTCGTGGAATCGAGCCATTCGAAATTGAATGCATAGATAGACTATTGCAACTTTCCGATGGAAATCCGAGATATGTTATTCGAATCACGAGCGCAGCACTGCAACAGAGTCGGGATCAGAACTCCGTAACAATCAGGGAGATCGGTCGGGACAGGTTTGACAGGCTTAATGACAGAGAGAGAGATTATTCTCACTCTTGCCACGCATGGATCTCTCAGAATTACAGAGATTCGGAAGAATTCAGATACTAATTATGATCTGTCTACTGTCAGCAGGAAGGTTCGAGCCCTTACTGACCGTTGGTATCCCATATTGAACGCTTTCAGAACCTTTGCAAATTTAGAAAGGAAGTTCACATAATAGGGAATAGCAACAGGATTATGCGTAAGCTAAACGGCCTTTGGGCTCAGGAATAGAACGTCCGAGTTCCTGAGCAGTTTCAATCCACTCCCGGATGATTTGCTCAGCATTGGCCAAAGCCTCCTGATAGGTTTCACCATCTGCCATACAACCTGGTAGTTCAGGAACTTCAGCCAGATATGCCTGATCTTCCTTACTCCAGAAAATGATGATTTCGTATCTAGTATCCATATCTATACTCCAATTCGAAGGTCATACTTCAGGATCACATCCCTCACCTGCTTAACCTGATAAGATTTTGCCTTCCCATCTCTGGGCTGAAGATTTATAATTTCCTTCACACCCTCCATTGTAAATATGTGATGATCTCCTTTGATTCGCTCTGTAAATCCCAATCTATCAAGAAGAGTACAAAGTCTGTCAAAAGCAACATTAGCATCTGACCGACGTAGCATAATATGTTCGTAAAGTTCCTCGTTCTTACCCATAATTGTAGAATACTATACACATGGTTCTTTGCCAAGATTGAGCCCTATTCCATTTTCCCAAATGGTACCCCCGACGGGATTTCCCTTCGGGGAAACTTCGCTTTCCTTCGACTCACTTCATTCGCTCAGGATAAACTCACAAGTTCAGTCTATTGAATAAAAATCGTCTTTGGCATACATGAATTGTACAGTCTATACATGGACAATTTAAGCATATGAGTACTTATACTAGCAATATAATATTAATGCGAATAAATTAGTTAAGTAAGTTATGCCCGGCGTGGTAGTCGTGGTACGCCCGACAGGATTCGAACCTGTGACCTGCGGATTAGAAGTCCGCTGCTCTATCCAGCTGAGCTACGGGCGCACCGTAACATTTGGTACGCCCCCCGGGAATCGAACCCGGAACCTACGGATTAAGAGTCCGTTGCTCTGCCAATTGAGCTAGAGGCGCATTATGGGGTGGGAGACCGGACTTGAACCGGCGACCACCTGATCCACAATCAGGGGCTCTACCAACTGAACTACTCCCACCATCGAAGCCCGCTGATTCTATTGTAAACGGTGTTCTTCGTCAAGGATATTTACTATGATTCTGCTGACTTGTGCAATTTGAAAATACCAATAACCTTGGCTTTAATGTGATCCTGTATGGAGCTGAAAGATGAAATGCCCCCGTTGTTCAAGCATTGATGACAGAGTCATTGATTCCCGTGCTGTGAGGGATGGAAAAGCCACACGCAGAAGGCGCGAGTGTTCTGAGTGCGGATACAGGTTTACCACCTATGAGTGCATTGAAAGATCATTTCCTGTTGTTGTCAAGAACGATGGCCGGAGAGAGCCTTTTGATCGTCATAAGCTTGAGAAAGGTATTGACAGAGCATGCGAAAAGAGACCTGTAGCTGCCGAGGATTTAAGGGATCTGGTAGACAGGATCATCGCAAAGATAACCGAGGAATTCCCGGATGAAGTTACAGGTAAATTTATTGGTAAATGTGTTATGAAGTTCCTGCAGGAAGTTGATCAGGTAGCTTATGTCAGATTCGCGAGTGTTTATAGACAGTTCAAGGATGTGTCTCAGTTCAAGGAAGAACTGGACAGACTGCTGAAGGATTAGTTTTATTTAAGGATTATTTCACAGCGATACGCAGCACACAGGGGAGGCGTATGACCAGAGCAAGAACATTCAGAGGAGGTACTCATCCTCCAGGGAACAAAGGACTGTCATCCGGCAAATCGATCAGGAAAATTCCTGCTCCCGATATTGTCAGGATACCTTTATGTCAGCATCTCGGAGCTCCATCAAAACCTGTTGTCAGTAAGGGTGATACCGTAATCAGGGGGCAGGAGATCGGTGCTCAGAACGGTTTTATCAGTCTGCCGACCCATTCTCCTGTTAACGGAACCGTAACAGGTATTGAGGATTTTCCGATGCCTCACAGGCGGAGCGGTTCCGTTGTGGTAATCGAGACTGAATCCGAAGAAGGTGGTCAGATATTCGAGAAGTGGGACGATTTTCACGATCATTCTCCAGCTGAAATTATCGAGAGAGTTAAACAGGCTGGTATTTCAGGAATGGGCGGCGCATGTTTCCCCACATATGTGAAGCTTTCCCCTCCTCCCGATAAGAAGATCGACACTCTGCTGATAAACGGAGTCGAATGTGAGCCATACCTGACGGCTGATGAACGGCTTATGCTGGAAAGACCTGATGACATCATTCTGGGTATGGAGATACTCGCATATACTCTGGGTGTTCAGCGATGCGTGATCGGAATTGAGATTAATAAGCCGGATGCAATTGATGTCATGGAGAAAAAAGGTGTCACTGTTCTGCCATTGAAGGTCAAATATCCGCAGGGCGCGGAGAAGCAGCTCATTGACGCCGCTACCGGCAGGGAAGTTCCCGCCGGAGGGCTTCCTCTGGATATTGGAGTTGTTGTTCAGAATGTCGCGACTGCTGCTGCGGTCGCCAATGCAGTGCGAGACGGTGAACCTTCAATCAGAAGGATAATTACAGTAACAGGTCAAGGAGTCTCTTCCCCATGCAACTACGATGCCTGTGTCGGAACACTGTTTGCTGATCTCATTGAGGAATCGGGCGGATATACCGGTGATGTTGAGAGATTAATCAGCGGTGGACCGATGATGGGTATTGCCCTTTACACCGACGGTGTTCCGGTGACCAAGGGCACAAGTGGTGTTCTTGCTCTGTCTCCACAGGAGGTCAGGGATATAGCTGAGGGACCATGTATCAGATGCGGCAAATGCGTGGATGTCTGCCCTCTTAAACTTGTTCCCAGCATGATTGCCACAGCTGCCGAGAACAGAAGATGGCAAATGGCAAAGGAATACGGCGCATTGAACTGCATGGCATGCGGAACGTGCAGTTACGTATGTCCTGCAGGGAGATATCTCGTTCATTATATCAAGAATGCTCAAGACGCTATACGATCCGGCCAGGGGGAGGGGGTATAAATGGAACACAAACGATTTGAACTTGCAATGTCACCCCATGTCGGCACGCACCAGAGTACAAGGAAGATAATGTTCGATGTGGTTATAGCTCTGCTTCCTGCGCTCGCGGCCGCGACCTGGTTCTTCGGACCGGGAGCGCTTCTGATTGTTGCTCTGAGTGTGGGAGCAGCTGTGCTGGCGGAGTATCTGTGCCTGAAGTTCATGAAAAGACCTGTCAGTTTTGCGTTCGATGGCAGTGCCATTGTAACCGGTATTCTCCTGGCGTACAATGTACCACCCGGTGTTCCATGGTGGCTGCCGATTCTGGGATCCGCCTTTGCGATTGCTGTCGGCAAGCAGGCATTCGGAGGTCTCGGACACAATATCGTGAACCCCGCTCTCCTTGGTCGTGCTTTCCTGATGGCAAGTTTTCCGATTCTGATGACCGCCGGATGGACAGCACCTGAAGAATGGAGGAACGGACAGAATAATCCCTGGGAGACAAACGGAATTGTGCAGGAGGAACTGCTGGAAATGCCGAATGCTGATGCGATTTCCGGAGCTACTCCTCTCAATGTTCTGAAACAGAGTTTTGATCTGGATAAAAGCGCTGATCTTGCAAATAAAGAAGGCAATCATGCGGAAGCTCTGGATCTTGAAGCAAGAGCATCCGGCATACGTCACGCATTGTCGCAGAAATCCACTTATCTTAATCTCCTTGTCGGAAGGAGAGGGGGATGCATTGGTGAAACCTCTGTTCTTCTTCTTCTTGCCGGAGCGCTGTTCCTTATTATCAGAGGTGTTCTTGAAATCAGGCTTCCTATAAGCTATCTGGGAACAGTGGCTATTTTTGCCTGGGTATTCGGAGGCAGCGGATGGTTCAACGGTGATCCGATTTTCCATGTTCTCGCAGGTGGAGTGATCCTGGGGGGATTCTTCATGGTTTCGGATATGGTGACGACTCCTGTGACACCAAAAGGAAGGATCATATTCGGAATTGGAGCGGGATTGTTAACAATGATTATCAGGAGATGGGGCGGATATCCGGAAGGATGTTCATACTCCATACTCCTTATGAACCTTGTGACTCCTCTGATTGATCGATTCATCCGGCCAAAGGTTTTCGGGGAGGTGAAAGAGAATGATTGAAATGCTTAAACTGGGTCTTGTGCTGATGCTTGTAGCGCTGATTGCCGCGGTGGCTCTCAGCCTTGTGAACAGCCGTACTGCCCCGCTTATCGAAATACAGCAGGAACTCGAGAAACAGAACGCCATGTCAGAAGCAGCTGCCAGCCTTATGCCAGATGACAGTCTGGCATTTGATTCCCTTTCAATAGACAATCTCGAGAATCCATATGCGTCATGTGATGAACTGCTGCAGGTTGTAAAAGTATTCCTGCCGCCTGATACATCAAGAATCGGTTACGTCTTCATAGCCTACGGGAAGGGTTATTCAAGCACAATACAGACAATGGTGGCAACTCGAATGGATGGGAGAGTTTCCGGCACGATAATTCTCAACCAGCAGGAAACCCCGGGTCTCGGAGCAAATATCGTCAAACCCTCCAGGCTTATTGATCATCTGATCGGAATGAACGGTCAGGAGTGTCTTCTGAAGAAGGATGGCGGGACAATTGATGCCATGACCGGATGCACGATCACTTCCAGAACTGTCGTTAATTCAGTCCGGCAAGGGCTTGAGGATATGAATGAAGCCGGATTGTTCTCCGATGAAATTGCCGTAGATGAAGAACATACGGAAGGGGGTTCGGAATGAGCCTGATGAAGGATCTCACTAATGGAATCTACAAGGAGAACCCTGTATTCAAACTTGCTCTGGGAATGTGTCCCTTCCTTGCCGTGACCACTTCTGTTGAGAATGCTCTCGGTATGGGTGCTGCTGCCACTTTCGTGTTGATTGCGTCGAATTTTCTGGTCTCGCTTTTCCGTAATCTGATTCCGTCAAAGGTCAGGATTCCATGCTATATCGTGATTATCGCGACTTTTGTAACACTGGTTGATATGGTTATGCACGCATATCTGCCTGCCCTGCACAAAAGCCTCGGGATTTTCATACCGCTGATCGTTGTGAACTGTATTATTCTCGGCAGAGCGGAGGGTTTTGCCAACAGGCATCCTGTGCTCAACTCGGTTGCCGATGGAATCGGGATGGGTATCGGTTTTACGATGGCAATGGTTGTTCTCGCGACTTTCAGAGAACTCCTTGGTAACGGAACATGGCTGAATATGGATGTTCTTGGTTCTGCGTTCCAGAACCAGCCATTACTGATAGCGATACTGGCTCCCGGAGCTTTCATTCTTCTCAGTTTCATTATGGGGTTCTTCAAGATACTTGAAACCAGAAAAGGAGGTTGTCAATAATGAATGCATCAGCGATCATGTCAATGCTGCTTGCGGCACCTTCCTCTGGTAATCAGGGATTTGATTTAGGCAGGATGATGGCGATTATCATTGCTGCCATATTCGTAAACAACTTCGTTCTTTCAAGGTTCCTGGGGATATGCCCGTTCATCGGAGTATCAAAACAACTTGATTCAGCTATTGGAATGGGAGCCGCGGTTATTTTCGTCATGACTCTGGCGACACTTGGCTCCTGGTCCGTTTATAATCTGCTTCTCGTTCCTATGAACCTTGGGTATCTCAAGACCATTGTATTCATCCTGATAATAGCCTCACTCGTTCAGCTTGTTGAGATGATTCTCCAGAAATTCAGCCCCTCTCTATACCGGGCGCTGGGGATCTTCCTTCCACTGATAACTACGAATTGCGCTATCCTCGGAGTGGCTGTACTGAATATCGATGAGAAGTACAGCCTGGGCTATTCTCTGGTGAATGCTATAGCTGCGGGAATAGGTTTCACGCTTGCCTTGATTCTCATGGCTGGTTTAAGGCAACGACTTGAGCTGGCGGATGTGCCCCCCGCATTGCGAGGAAAACCGATGGCTTTTCTGATTGCGGGAGTGATGTCTATAGCCTTTCTTGGTTTCGCCGGACTGGGGGGCTGACATGAATGCAGGTTTGGTTCTCCTTAGAGTATTGGTAAGTCAGGAATCGTTTGGAGATGCAGTCGTGAATCCCGTAATTGTTCTTGGCGCAATGGGGCTTCTTCTGGGGCTCGGTCTTGCATTCGCAGCATTTAAACTTGCTGTCCCGAAGGATCCACTGGTAGAAAAGATCAGTGCTCTGCTGCCAGGGGTCAACTGCGGTGGATGTGGTTACCCTGGTTGTAATCAGTTCGCGGAAGCGGTAGCAAGAGGTGTTGCACCACCCGGAGGATGTGTTGCAGCGAGTGAATCCATCAATGCTAAAATAGCTGAAGTTGTTGGAGTGGAACTATCTGACAGTACGAAGCTGGTGGCTCTGGTTCACTGCAACGGGGGACACTCAGCCAGAGATGAATTCGAATATCACGGTCCCTCTGACTGCGTATCAGCTACCCTGATCATGAGTGGTCAGAAAACCTGTTCTTACGGATGCCTTGGATTTGGCGACTGCGTTGAAGTCTGCCTTTTTGATGCTATCGTGATTGGTGAGAATGGTATCCCGATCGTGGACAGGAATGCGTGTACCGGGTGCGGTAAATGTGTAGAGATCTGTCCGAAGGATATTATTGAACTATGGCCTGTGAACAGGGAAGTTGTTGTTGCCTGCGCAAGTCGTGATAAGGGAGCTTTTGCGAGGAAAGCATGTACAATGGCCTGTATCGGATGCAGGAAATGCATAAAGGCCTGTCCGGTTGAAGCTATTACCGTTGAGGATTTCCTGGCGGAGATCGATCCCTTCAAGTGTATCAACTGCGGGTTGTGTGCTGCGGAATGTCCCACCGGCGCGATTCTTGATACCGCTCCCGCCAGGCCGAAAGCATATATCGACGGGAGCTGTATCGGATGTACATTGTGCGTAAAGGCATGTCCTGTAGACGCGATTCATGGAGAACTGAAGGAAAAGCATGAAGTCGACAGTGAGAAGTGTGTCGGCTGTGGTCTCTGCGTTTCCAAATGTCCCAAAAACTCCATTCGCATGATAGGAGCGAAATCATACCAGCTGGGACAGGAGTTCAGAGTATGAAGGATAATGAAATCAACAGGAGATTAAGAGAGTTACCCGCTGTTCATGAACTTGCAGAAGAGCTTCGGAGTGAAATCCCTGACGCTGCCCCTGCTGCTGTCCGTGAAGCCTGTCGAAAGACACTGGAGACTGAGCGAAAGAGGATTCTCGATGGAGATGACCCCACCCCAACAGACGAGTTGAAGAAACATACTGTGATTGAGTATGGAAACCTTAACGATTCCAGCATGAAAAATGTAATCAATGCTACAGGTGTAATTCTGCATACCGCCATTGGAAGAGCATGTCTCCCCGAGCGGTCGATTGAGGAAGTATACAGAGTGGCAAGAGGTTACAGCGTGCTTCAGTGGGACGAAGAAACCGGCAGAAGAGGACATCGCGATATCCATACAGAGAAACTGATCTGTGAATTGACCGGATCAGAAGCTGCTACAATTGCCAACAATAATGCCGGCGCTACACTTCTGGTTCTATCCGCTCTGGCGCGGGGCAGGGAGGTCATCGTTTCCAGGGGTCAGCTTGTTGAGATCGGGGGATCTTTCCGGATACCTGAAGTCATGAAACAGAGTGGCGCCCATATGCGAGAGGTTGGCTGCACAAACAGAACGCATCTCAGAGATTATCGCGAAGCTGTCAATGAGAATACAGCGGTGATACTTCGTGTTCATCCTTCAAATTACAGGATCAGGGGATTCACCGGTGAGGTTCCACTGGAGGAACTTGTCGAACTCGGAAGAGAGTATGAGATCCCTGTAGTGGATGATCTCGGAGCTGGTTCATATGTTGATTTGAAGCATTTCGGACTTCCGTCGGAACCTACGGTGCGAAGCAGTATCGAAGCCGGTGCAGCGGTTGTTACAAGCTCCGGTGATAAACTGATCGGAGGCCCGCAGTCCGGTATTATATCGGGGCAGAGAAAGTATATTGATCTGATAAAAAAGCATCCTCTGGCAAGAGCGCTGAGAGTAGGGAAACTTACAATAGCCGCGCTGGAGGCTGCTCTTGTCCTTTTCAGAGAGGATCCTGAATACCTTATCGCCAATCATCCCCTTTACCGGATGTTTGCTATGAAGAGAATTGAATTGAAAAAGAATGCAGATGAATTCGTCTCAATGCTTGAACTTCCGGACTCCTGTTCCGCGACTGTTATTGAAACAGACAGTTATGTAGGCAGTGGCGCCCTTCCGGATCATGCCATTCCTTCATGGGGAGCTGCTGTCTCATGTCCTGATACGGAGCTTCTTGCCCGTGGATTGCGCCTTGGATCACCTGCCGTTGCTTCGAGGATCGAGGATGGTCTTCTGAAACTCGATATGCGCACAATACAGCCTGGTGAAGCGGAAGAACTCGCGGTTCTGGTAAATAAGCTGACAGGAGAACTATGGGCGTAATCGTCGGTACTGCCGGTCATATCGATCATGGCAAGAGTTCATTGGTCAAGTATCTCACCGGAACAGATCCTGACAGATTAAAAGAAGAAAAGGAACGGGGAATAACGATTGAGCTTGGATATGTTTTCATGCCAATGCCTGATGGTGAAGTGCTGTCCTTTATTGATGTTCCAGGACATGAAAAATTTATTCGGCAAATGGTAGCGGGTGTTGCGACAGTCGATTGTTTCCTGCTGGTTGTAGCAGCGGATGAGGGTGTAATGCCTCAGACAGGAGAACATCTGGATATTCTCAGACTTCTGGAAGTTAATAAAGGAATTGTCGCACTGACCAAATGCGATCTTGCGAGCGAGGAGATGCAGGATCTGGCTGAAGCTGATATTGTTGATTTTCTTAAGAATACTCCTTTCGAGGGAACAGGTGTTATTAGAGTATCCTCAAAAACCGGTCAGGGGATGGAGGAGATCAGGGAAGCACTTATCCAGATGAAAGAGGAGATCGGTCAGCGACAGATTGGAACAAAATTCAGACTGGACATTGACAGGGTTTTCATACTTGAAGGATTTGGCACGATCATAGGCGGCACAGCAATTTCGGGCAGTGTTAAAGTCGGAGATAAGCTTGAGCTTCAACCCGGAGGTAAATCCTATCGCGTGCGTGAGATGCGAGTAAACGCAAACAAAAACGTACGGTCCGGAACAGCTGGTGACAGGATCGCTCTGAACCTGGTTGGTCTTCAGCGGGAAGATGTGTCACATGGTTCCTGTGTTGCTGAACCGGGTTTTCTTCAGGTCAGGAACAGCCTTGATACAAGACTGACATTGCTGAAATCGGCAAAGCCTCTTAAGAGGTATCAGAGGATAAGGCTGCATACCGGTACTGCCGAGATTATGGCACGTGCTGTTCCTGTGGAAATTGATGTGATACATCCGGGATCAACAGGATTTGTGCATTTCCAGCTCGAATCTCAGGTTGTAGCTCTTCCAGGTGACAGATTTGTCATCAGGAATTATTCTCCGGTAATTACGATTGGTGGAGGAATCATTCTCGAAGCAGGAACAGGAAAAGTAAGGAAAAAGTATATCCGGGAAAGGATATCGCACCTTGAATTACTTGCATCCGGGGATATTTCCGCTATGCTTTTTGAGATGGTGCAGCACGCCGGAGTCGATGGCGTTTCCGTAAGTGAGGCTGCCAGTGCGACAGGTTATGCTCCGGGAGAGATCCAGGCAGCTTCTGCTGAACTGCAGGAACAGGGAATTATTGAATTGATGATGGATGGAACTGCTCACAGAGCAGTTAATTCGCAACTGGTTGATGAGGCAGGAAAAAAGGTTGTTTCCAGTATTCAGGAGCATCATGAAACCTGTCCCGTAAGTTCCGGTGTGCATTTATCAACTCCGGGCAGAATACTGTCCGGATATCCTCAATGGTTTGTCAGGTCAATTATTGAGAACCTGACCGAAAGTAGAAGAATCGAACGTCGAAAAGAATGGCTTGCTCTGCCAATGCATCCGGAGGAAATTCCCCCGGAATATGTCGCTTCAGTGGAGCAGATTATCCGAAAAGTGGATTCCGGAGGAATTCAGGGTTCATCGATCACTGATTCCGGTGATGATGGCCTGGTCAACTCATTGATTGAACGCGAGATACTCTTTGAACTGACAAAGGGAATCCTTATCTCTGTGGAACAGGCAGAATCTGTTCAGGAAAAAGTAATTGAAGCATTCGGTGAAACCGGATTCACTCTTGCTGAACTCAGGGATTTTCTTGGTGTTTCCAGGAAGCTCGCACTGCAGTGGGGAGAATTCTTCGATAGAAGAGGCTGGACGGTTCGAAAGAGCGACCGAAGGTTCTTTTACAGTAGTTTACAGTAATCAATGTTTTTCTTATGCTTCTCATTCTCTCACATATAACGATCTGGAGGTAGTATGCACATTGCGGTAGTAGGAAGCGGTTACGTCGGACTGGTTGCAGCCACCTGTCTTTCCGAGATGGGAAACGATGTGATCTGCGTCGATAAGGACGAGAAAAAGATCAACAATCTTAATAACAGCATAATCCCTATTTACGAGCCCGGTCTTGAAGAGATGATAAAGCGCAACACAACTGAGAATCGACTTACCTTCACGACTGATATAGGACCCGCGATAAAAGAAAGTTCAATAATCTTCATTGCGGTGGGTACACCTCCCGGAGAAGATGGATCCGCAGACCTTCAGCATGTACTGGCTGTTGCCTCGGATATCGCAGAACATATGGATGGGCCTAAAATTGTAGTAAACAAGAGTACGGTTCCGGTCGGTACCGGAGATATTGTGAAGGAACAGATTCAGAAAAATACCTCCCACGAAGTCAGCATTGTAAGCAATCCTGAATTCCTTAAGGAGGGTTCTGCGATTGATGATTTCATGAAACCTGACCGCGTGGTTATAGGTACGGATTCAGATTCCGTGGCTGAGACAATGTGTGAGCTGTACTCTCCCTTTGTCAGAACGAACAATCCCATTCTTGTTATGAGCAACAGGAGTGCGGAGATGACCAAATACGTGGCAAACAGTCTTCTGGCAACAAGGATTTCCTTCATGAACGAGATTGCCAACATGTGCGAAACAGTAGGAGCTGATGTTCACGATATCAGGATCGGTATCGGATCAGATACTCGAATTGGTTACAGTTTTCTTTTTCCGGGCGCCGGATTCGGCGGATCCTGCTTTCCGAAAGACATTCGCGCTCTGCAGAAAACAGCAATTAAGCATGGTCATGAATTACAGGTACTCAAAGCTGTAACAGAAGTTAATCTGGCTCAGAAAAAGCTCCTTGTTCGAAAAGTAGTCGATCATTTCGGAGAGGATCTTTCCGGATTGACTATAGGGATATGGGGAATCTCCTTTAAACCAAATACTGATGATATCCGCGATGCCCCTGCTCTTACTGTAATTCAAGGTCTGCTTGATAAGGGAGCGAACGTTATCGCATACGATCCTCAGGCAATGGAAAACGCGGCAAGAGTTCTCGGTGATTCTGTTAGATTCGCATCTTCCACATATGATGCTGTAACAGGAGCTGACGCATTGGTTCTTGTAACAGAATGGACTGAATTCAGGGAACCTGATTTCAGGCGAATGATTGAGATAATGAACCAGCCGGTTATATTTGACGGCAGAAATGTTTTCAATCCGGTCAAATTAATTGATCTGGGATTTTCCTACTATGGAATCGGGAGAAGTGTATGAAATTTGCTGACAGGATGAAAGATCATGAGTACCCTTCAGTTGCAATCATCGGTTTGGGATATGTAGGGCTTCCGCTTGCGCTTGAATTCGTAAAAGGCGGATGCAGGGTCACCGGTATCGATATAGATCCTGAAAAACCCCGATTCATCAAAGAAGGAAAAAGCTACCTTAAGACAATTCCTTCTGAGCGGATAGCTGAAGCAGTTGAAACGGGGAGACTGAATTGTACTACTGATTATTCGACCATGAAGGATGCCGACGCCATAATAATCTGTGTCCCGACTCCGCTTGGTGAATCCAGAGAACCTGATCTGAGTTACGTAACCATGACCGGAAAAGAAGTTGCCGGATATCTTCAACCCGGTCAGCTGGTAGTTCTTGAATCCACAACATATCCGGGCACAACGCGTGAGAAACTCGTACCAATTCTTGAGGAGAGCGGTCTGAAAGCTGGAGAGGATTTCTTCGTAGCCTTTTCACCTGAAAGAGAAGACCCAGGCAACAAGATATACACAACCAGAACTATTCCGAAGCTTGTTGGCGCACTGACTGCTGATGGAGCTGAAGCAGCAGAAAAGGTTTATTCATATGCCATTGATAAAGTGGTCACCTTAAGTTCACCCGAGGTGGCTGAGATGGCAAAAATCACGGAAAACACCTATAGAGCAGTCAATATCGCTCTTGTGAATGAACTCAAGATACTGGCTTCCAGAATGAATGTGGATATCTGGGAAGTAATAGAAGCCGCATCTACAAAACCCTTTGGTTATACACCGTTCTTTCCCGGGCCGGGGCTTGGCGGCCACTGTATTCCCATCGATCCGTTCTATCTTACATGGAAAGCCCGTCAGTTCGGAATGCCTACCAGATTCATAGAACTGGCAGGAGAGATCAATACCGCCATGCCTGATTTTGTAGTATCAATAATAATGCGGTCATTGAACTCTAGACAGAAAAGCGTAAACGGAAGCAGAATCCTTATTCTTGGAATGGCTTATAAACCGGATATCGATGATATTAGAGAAACTCCCGCGCTCAAGGTCATGGATGGACTCCTTGAACTTGGTGCGAGTGTGGATTACAACGATCCTTTTGTCACACGCATCGGAGCTACCAGACAGACCCATAGAAGACCTGTCTCGATTGAACTGACAGAAGAGAATCTTCGTAAATACGATTGCACTGTTGTCATTACCAATCATTCATGTTACGATTACCAGTGGATAGTTGATTGTTCTTCCCTGGTTATTGATACCAGGAATGCCTGTGCTGGAATAACGAAAGGAATGGAAAAAGTGGTCAAAGCATGAGAATTGCTTCCGTACTGCTGATTCTTGCTGTATTCATAGCATCTGCTTCCGGTCTGGAAGGATACACCGTCCCCGGAGTTGAAACCGATGAGATTCTTATGAGTATTCATGTCTGGGGTGAGGTTAGAAGTCCAGGCACCTATCTCGTTCCGGTTGAAGCTGACTTAATTGCCGGCATATCCGCCGCAGGCGGACCGACGCAGCAGGCCAGTCTGGGTGACGTGAGCATAGTCTATGAAGACTTCGAGATAGAGTACGATCTGCACAATTTTCTTGATGCTGAAGGAGATCCGGTACCCGAACTTCATCCCGGAGCTACAATCTACATTCGTACGAGGAGCTACGAATGGTGGAAAGAAGCTATCGATTTCACTTACAAAATTGTTGTTGCTGTTAACCTTATATGGATAATAATTGACAGATGAATACAGAAATAACTGACGAACAGGAATCTATAAGAATCGGTGAATACCTCTGGCTGCTCTACCGTCATAAATGGGTTGTACTGGCTTTCCTGCTTGTTTCTGTACTGGCAAGTATATGGGTTACGCAAAGAACAAGGCCTGTTTACAGATCAAGCGCTACTTTCATTTTCAATACACGCAACACGATGTCTCAGACTCTGAATATGTCAAGCGTTTTCTGGTATGAAATGGATCCAATGCGCAATAATCAGATTCAGATCATTCGGAGTCGAAGCATGGCGGAGTTAGTTGCTGATTCAATCATGCGCTCTTCCTATTCTGACAGCCTTGTATCACTTCTTTTCGGGGAGATTGATCCCCCTCAGAGCAACCTTAGATCAGCACTCATTGGAATGGTTCGAGGAAGCAGTTCCGTCAGTGTCATGAAGGATACCGATTTCTTCGTGCTGTCCGCTACAGGCTATTCCCCTGCAGCTGCTGCAACGATGGCTAATCTTATAGTGCATACGTACTACAGAAGAAACCTGCAAGAAGCCCGCGGAGAGAACACTATGGTCATGGAATTCCTTGCTGAACAGCTGGCGATTATGGATATTGAACTGGCAAGAGATGAAGATTCGTTAACCAGTTTCAAGGAAGAACATGGTATAGTCAGCCTGAGTTCGGAGACTGCTCATATAGTCAGCAGCCTGTCCTCGTTTGAGACTGCATCCGCCACGTCTCGAACCGAGCAGGGAGCTCTTCAGGCACAGAGAGATTACTTTGTAGACCAACTCGAGACAGGAAGACTCGAACTTGCGGATGATCTTGCAAGAGTGAACAGTGCTTTCATCGCTCAGCTGGAAAGTGATCTGGCTTCGCTTGAGGCTTCCCGTGCTTCTCTGATGGCCAGGGGCGGTGACGAGGATGATGCGGTAGTACAAAATCTTGATAATGAAATAATTGCAAGGAGAACTGCCCTGACTCAGGCTCTGGGAGAAGCCGCGTACAGTCAATTCCCGGATGATCCGGCCGGATCTGTGCAGAGACTCGTATCGGATCTGATTTCAATCGAATCGCATTTAAGAGCAGAGAGAATCAGGGAATCCGTTCTGCGAGGTGTGATCCACGATCTGGAGGACAGCATCTCAGTGCTTCCTGAGCTGGAGCTTACTCTTATTCGGCTTGAGCGAAACAGAACGGTAAGTGAACAGATCTACCTTCTTCTCCGCACGAAGTATGAGGAAGTGAGAATAGCTGAAGCCGGTCAGATGGGTAACGTGACCATTGTTGATACTGCTCTGCCGGGAGGTATGATCAAACCGAACAGGAGACGTAACCTGATGCTGGGTATTTTTGCGGGGCTCGCGGCAGGCATTGGTTTCATTTTCCTGAAGGAGCAGCTTGATTCAACGGTAAAAAGTCCGGAGGACATTGAGAATCTTGATATTCCGGTCGTTGGTGTGATACCGAAAATATCCCGGTCTGAAACTGTAACCCGGAGTGGAAAACAGGGGCTGATAATGATGACATCTCCAAGGCAGGCCGGAAGTGAATCCTACAGAGATCTAAGGACGAGCCTCCGTTTCAGCGGAGCAGACAGGGAAATCCGTTCTCTTCTTATAACCAGCGCAGGTCCGAGAGAGGGAAAATCCACGACTGCGGGGAATCTGGCAATTGCCATAGCGCAGACCGGTTCAAAGATTCTGCTGATCGATACCGATCTCAGGCGTCCGGTGATTCATAAAATCTTTAATCTTCCAAAGAAACCTGGAGTTTCCGAAGTAATCGCCGGAATCATGTCAGTTGAGGATGCGATACGGGAAACAGCAATTGATAACCTCTCCATTCTCTCATGCGGTCACATTCCGCACAATCCGTCCGAACTTCTCGGAAGCAGGAAATGCAGAAGACTGCTTTCAGAACTTAAGAAATCCTTCGATATGATTATTCTGGACAGCCCTCCTGTTGCGGTCGTTACGGATGCCATACTGCTGAGTACAGAAGTTGACGGTACACTCATGGTTGTAGGTGCGAAGAAAGTCGACCGTAAGGTTCTTGATTCGTCCTGGATGAAACTGAAACGCACATCAGCATACCTTGCCGGTGCGGTGCTGAACGGATTCGATCCTGTGAAGATGTACACTTCGTATACCTACTATACCTACAGATACCACTACTACTATGACTATGAAGACAGAAAAAGAGTTAAGAGCCGCATTCGAAGCCTTTCCAGGAAAATTCACAAAAAAACTGAATAATCTGTAAAAGATTTTCTGATGGTTATCCCACAAATCATGCTTTTCAGAGTCCGCCAATATAAAAATACCGAATCTTCTCTTTATCTGGAGTCGCACTTCCAACCATCTCAGTTTAACTGTTTGACAGCGTAACATCATATCAATCAATAACTAATAACATTCATGCGGAAATGTCCTATTATGTGAGTGGGATACTATCCCATAGAATGGGTTGACAGTGGAATATTGTGGGATAGAATTGAGCTGGAGGATAAAGGATGAGCGAATACACAGGGAAACATATACATACTCTTGATGACAAGGGCAGGGTAAGCGTTCCGGCGCAGTTCCGCAGGCAGTTGCCCAAGGAAGGTCTTTACCTCGGGAAGGGTATGGAAGGAAGCCTGATCCTTTACCCACCTGAAAAATGGCAGAAGGTCAGGGAAGGTCTTGCGTCCCTTCCAAGAAACATCAAAAAGCACAGAGATATAATTCGCGAATTTTCTCAGTATATCCGACCGGTTTATATCGATGGCCAGGGAAGAATAACAATCCCATCCGATCTTATTGATATAGCCTCCATAACTCACGAAGTTGTTTTCCTGGGTCTGCTCGATTCAATTGAACTCTGGTCTGCCCAACGCTACGCTGGACGGGAAAAGGAGCAGGTATCCTCTCTGGAAGAAGCAGTTGAGGAAATTGAGATAGATATTTACTGAGTTGGAATCACTCCCTTGAACCAGGAGGTCGGTTTCAATGTGCGCAGAAAGTCCTGCCAGAAGCAACCTGCACAGTTCCGATCATATCCGCGGGGATGAAATAAGAACGCATGTTCCGGTTTTGCTCGGTAGTGTGATCAGTTTTCTCTCTGGCGGGAGAACAGAAGGATTACTTGTAGACGGAACGGCTGGAGCAGGCGGTCACCTGGCTGCTATGGCTGAAGCATTTCCGGAAATGAGTCTGCTTGGGGTGGATCGTGATCCCGTGGCGATATCAATACTCAGAGGCAGATTCAGTCAGGATTCAGCTATAACGATCAGGCAGGCCAGCTATACGGAGATACCGGTTATTATGAGTGAAATGGGTTTTACATACGCGTCCGGTGCTCTATTCGACCTTGGGCTTTCCTCCATTCAGCTGGACGACTCATCAAGAGGGTTTTCATACAGATCAGATGGACCGCTGGATATGCGATTCGACGGCTCGTCCGGTGCTACTGTAGATGAACTTCTGAACAAATGCTCTGAGCGTGAAATCGCTGATATCATCTACAATTACGGTGAGGAAGGAAGGAGCAGACGAATCGCGAAAGCTATTGTAAGAGAGAGACCTCTTCACTCGACTCAGGAACTGGCTTTGATCATTCGCGAATGCGTACGCGGAAATCCTGTCAAGGTTCTTTCAAGGGTTTTTCAGGCTCTGAGAATAGCTGTTAACAGGGAACTCGATCAGCTGGATAATCTTCTGGAAAATCTTCACACCTGGACTGAATCCGGAGCGCGTATCGCCTTTATTACTTTTCATTCATTAGAGGACCGGAAAATTAAACTGCTTTTTAGAGATTCCGGATACTACAGTCAATTCTCCCCGGTGTGGATTGTTCCCGATGAAAATGAGCGCCGGGAGAACCCACGCGCGAGATCTGCAAGATTGCGTATGGGAATTCGATTATGAGAAAGAATTTTCGCAGAATTCTGTTCGTTATTGCAGGCGGTTTTATTCTTCTGGTTGTTCTTGAAGCAGGAATTTACAACTGGAGACTTCTTCTTTCAATGAGGCATAAGAACCTTACTGAGATCAGACGCCAGCTGCGATGGAGAAGAGATGAACTGCTTGTTGAAAGGGCATCGCTTCTGAATCCTGAAAGACTTGAGAGTATTGGCGCTGATCTGGGTATGGTTCCAATTTCCCTTGAACATTTTTCGATTGTTGAACTGGGGCCTGATACAGAAGGAGGTGAGCTGTTTGTCTGTATGGAACAGTGAAATATCTCCTGATAGACGTTCTGCGCGATTGCAGATGCTGATGATTTTTGTTCTGATTGGTTTTCTTGTAATAACGGGCAGACTTATCAACATCCAGATAGTTCATCATGAATTTTACTTGAATGAAGCATGCTTTCAGCACACTACCCGAATAAATGTAGAGGCAAGGAGAGGAAGAATCCTTGACAGGAACGGCTACCTTCTTGCCGGGAATAGAACTGTGGTTACTTTTCAGGTTTATTGGCCTGAAGTGCCGGCCGGGGCGGAATCAAGCATCGACAGCCTTATTTCCATTCTTGGAGAGCACGCACGCGATGGCTTAAGACAACCTCTTGAAAGACAATCCGGTAATCAGATTATTGCGGGAAATGTTCCTTTTCAGGAGGCGTTCAGCCTTATGAACGCCGGTTTGCCGATAGGAGTAAGTGCAAATGTCGAGCAGGAGAGAACCTATCCGATGGGTGATATGGCTTCCGGTATTGTGGGGAGATTTTCGCGGGAAGGCGCAGAGGGGGTTGAGAGCTGGTTCAATTCGACTCTCCAGGGTACGGATGGAAAACTCTTCATTGAGAAAAGTGCTGCCGGCAGATTCAATCTTACGGATCCGGAAGCGGATAATATCCCCGTTGTGGATGGGCAGGATATCATGCTCACCCTTGACTCAAGATTTCAGTCCATCGTAATGGAGGAACTTGAAAGTGCCATGGAAATATATAACAGCGACTGGGCAGCCGCCGTGGTTATTGATCCGTTATCCGGTGAAATCCTTGCGGCGGGAAGCGTACCTGTAAGGGCAGACAACGGGTCTCTCGCCATGAATCACTGCTTTCAGGGTTATCATGAGCCTGGTTCAACCTTTAAACTTGTGGTTTATGCAGCATGTATTGAAGAAGGTGTTATTACTTTCGATGATACCTTTGATTGCAGCGAGGGGCGAATCACTGTCGCAGGTGAGGATATTTCCGATGCGCATACATTTGGAATACTTACCGGTGAACAGGTAATCATCAATTCCAGTAATGTCGGGACAATCCTGTTATCACGTCTGCTTGCGGATACAACTTTAAGCAGCTACTGCAGGCGATTTGGATTCGGATCGTTGACAATGGTCGAGTATCCGGGAGAGTCTCGAGGGATCGTGCCCTTTCCAGGATCTTCAGGATGGTCCGGAGTTTCCGCAGCACAGATAGCGATCGGACAGGAAGTTACTGTAACACCGCTTCAACTGACCCTGGCTTACTGCGTGATTGCGAATGGAGGAACGCTCTTTTACCCGAGACTTCTTGACGCCAGGTGGAGTGAGAATCAGTGGGTAACTGAAGAATCAATTGTCAGATCACATCCTGTCTCTATCGAGACTGCTGCAACCGTAAGGCGTGCTTTTAGATATGTAGTAGAGGAAGGAACCGGAGCTTCCGCGTCAGTTGCCGGAGTGAGTGTCGCCGGCAAAACCGGAACTGCTGAGAGAATGAGTGGAGAAAGTGATTATCTGAGTGCTTTCGTTGGAATGGTTCCGGCTGAGAACCCCAGTCTGGTGGTTTCCGTACTCATAGATGATCCTGATTTCGAATACAGGTGGGGAAGTGCTTCGGCTGCGCCGGTATTCTCTGAAATCGTAACGAGGATACTCGCGGTGGAACCTGAACTTGCTCTGGGAAGACAATTTTCCGTAAGTGACCTGATGGCGGGAGTGTTTGAGTGAAACTGCAATGTCTTCTTGAAGCTGCTGATATCATTGTTTCCGATGAGATGAGGGAACTCGAAGTGTCTTCCATTGAAGAGGATTCAAGAGAAGTTACCCCGGGATCTCTTTTCGTGGCAGTAACCGGTTTTGACACTGATGGCCATCAGTATGTTGGACAGGCACTTGAACGAGGTGCTGTTGCGGTGATTACAGAGCATGATGTTTCAGAAGATTCCCGAGTGATTGTGAATCCTGCCGGAGACAACAGAAAACTGCTTGCGGCTATTTCAGCGAAGTTCTTCGATTATCCCTGGGATCACCTCATTTCAATCGGTATTACGGGTACTAACGGGAAGACATCCACTTCAAGGATGCTTGCCTGGATACTGGAGAAACATGGCTTTCAGACAGGTGTTATGGGTACCGTTGGCCACCTGATCGGAGGCAGGAATATCACTGCTTCGATGACTACACCTGGAGCACTCGAAACCACTAAGATGATGAATCAGATGGTGACTGCAGGTGACAGGTGCTGCGTTATGGAAGTATCCAGTCATGCACTCGCTCTGGCCAGAGTCGATTCTGTAAGATTCGATGTGGGGCTTTTCACCAACATCAGTCAGGATCATCTGGATTTCCATGAGTCCATGGATGAATACCTCCATTGCAAGATGCATCTGTTTGACCTGCTTAAAAAGGGTGGCAGCGCAATTATCGGGACCTATTCTTCAGGATTTCCATTACTGGAGGGAGCTGAAACCTTCGGAATCAGTGAAAACGATACTTTCCGGATTTCAGACATTTCTGTTGGACTCGGACGGGTGTCTTTTTGCTTATCGTTGGATGGAGAACAGATTCCGGTGCGAATGAATGTACCCGGACGTTTCAATATCTTTAACGCAGCCGGAGCTCTTTCCGTTGCGGTAACGCTGGGACTGGATCCTTACACTACTGCAGAATCAATGAAAGATTTCAGTGGTGTGCCCGGAAGATTTGAGTCCGTTGAACTGGGGCAGGATTTCCTGGTTGCGGTTGACTACGCTCACACACCTGATGCGTTGAAACGCATTCTTCAGCAGGCATCAGAACTCACTGAAAACAGGGTGATAGTCGTCTTTGGTGCCGGCGGAGATAGAGACGTTTCGAAGCGGCCCTTAATGGGACAGATAGCTGACAGCCTGGCAGATATCATAGTGATCACAAGTGACAACCCGCGTACTGAGGATCCTGATCTGATTATTCAGGATATCCTCGGAGGTATCTCGTCGAGAGACGGGCTTATTGTTGAACCGGACAGAAGAACCGCCATCGAAACAGCGCTTCAGACCGCTGTTGCCGGAGACGTTGTGATTATCGCCGGCAAGGGGCACGAGGATTACCAGATACTGGGGAAGACGAAGATACACTTCAATGATCGTGAAGAAGCTGTCGCAGCTCTGAGAAAGGTTCTCAAATGCTGAAGGCTGAAGACATTGCCCGTGCAGCCGGAGGCTGGGTTTCTCCGGAGACATCCTGCAAATTTATTGAGAACGTGGTGATCGATTCCCGCCTGTCCGGAAACAACAGTATCTTCTTCGCCCTCGAAGGAGAGAAAACCGACGGGCATCTTTATGTCGATGAAGTCATCGATAATGGCGGATATGCAGTAGTTTCCCGGGGTTTGAAACGTGACGGAATAATCCTTGTAGACAATGTTGAGCAGGCATTGCTGGATGCAGCGAAATGGCGTCGCCAGCAACTCGATTCGAGAGTAATTGCCATAACCGGCTCAAGCGGCAAGACAACTACCAGGCAGCTGCTTTCCGCTGCTCTCAGGACGTCTCATGATGTATTCAGCACCAGCGGGAATCTTAATAACCAGCTTGGTCTCCCAATGACAATTCTCAACATTCCTGATCCTCCTCCTTCAATAATTATCCTCGAAATGGGCATGAATCATGCCGGTGAGCTGACTCTGCTCGGAAGTATTGCATCACCCACTGACTGCCTGATTACAAACGTAGGCCTTGCTCACCTGGAATTTTTCCCCTCTCGCGAATGCATTGCAAAGGCAAAGGCTGAAGTAATTCAGACAACAGAGCCGGGAGGAACATGTGTAATACCGGCTGGTGAGCCCATTCTGAGAGAGGCCGCGCTGGACCGTAATCTTTCAATCAGATACTTCGGAGAAAATGGGAATGCATGGTTCACAAATGATGGCGATTCCTGCAGACTGTATCCGTGGGACATCAAACTGAATCTTCAGCTTGCGGGTGATCACAATGCTTCAAACGCTGTTTCTGCAGTACTGATGGCGGAGGTTTTTGGAGTTTCTCCGAAGGCGGCCATAAGAGCGATGGAGAATGTTTCTCCGGATGCCGGAAGAGGAAGGATTGTCGAAGCTGGAGATGTAACGATTCTGGACGAGAGTTACAATGCAAATCCTGATTCCACCAGAGCATGTCTGAATGTATTGGGAAACATCGCAGGAGACCGCGCTGCTGTTCTCGGAGATATGCTTGAGCTTGGAGAAAGGGCTCAGGAGTTCCATCGCCAGGTGCTTGAAACAGCCGATTCCCTTGGATTGAAATTCTTGATCCTTACAGGTGATCTGTACAATTCCGTTAAAAGTACAGTTGTTCACACAGATGTGTTTTCCGCTGAAGACTGGCTTGATGCTCTTTCAATATTGCGGGAGACTGTTACGCCCGGATGCACGGTACTTGTAAAAGGATCCAACGCGATCAGGCTCAGTGAGCTTGTACGGCTAATGGAGGAGGATAACTGATGTTGTACTGGATTCTGTACCCCCTGAGAGATTCCATTTCGCTTTTCAACCTCTTCGGGTACATTACATTCCGGGCTGCAGGAGCCACTGTAACCGCATTGATAATTGCGTTTGCGGCAGGACCTTTTGTTATTAAGTTTCTGAAAAGACATCAGATCGGTCAGACTGTTCGCGATGATGGTCCGGAAAGCCACTTCAAAAAGCGGGGTACTCCCACAATGGGAGGACTTCTCATACTTGCGTCAGTACTGATACCGGTTCTCCTCTGGGGCAGGCTTGGAAACAGAGCACTCATGGTTGTTCTGATCTCAACAATATGGATGGGGCTGATCGGCCTGCTGGATGATTACCTGAAAGTAATCAGGCACTGTTCAAAAGGCTTGATCGGGAAGTACAAACTCATAGGTCAGTTCATTCTTGGTTTTGCACTGGGCGCATGGCTCTGTTTCAGCCCGGCAGTTCCGGGAGATCAGCCTTCTCATCCATCGATAGTCCCTTCTATTCGCACAATTGATCTTGAATCGAAAGATGAAATAGACATAACCCCTACCGAGACAACTGTTCCATTTCTGAAGGAAACAAGGATAGATCTTGGAATCTGGTACATCCTGTTTGTTGCTCTGGTTCTGGCAGGAAGCGCTAATGCCGTCAATCTGACAGACGGGCTTGATGGTCTGGCTACCGGAGTGAGTCTGGTTTCCATCATTGCTTTCGGTGTGATGGCTTATCTGCTGGGGCATATCAGATTCGCTGATTACCTGCAGTTTTCCTACCTGCCCGGTGTTGGTGAAGTTTCAGTATTCGCAGGGGCAATGGCCGGCGCATGCCTTGGTTTTCTGTGGTTCAATGCTCCTCCAGCATCTGTTTTTATGGGAGATACCGGCTCTCTGGCTCTCGGTGGAGCCATAGGGTCAATGGCCGTTATCACGAAAAACGAATTGCTTCTTTTCCTGGTTGGCGGAGTCTTTGTTGCGGAAGTGTTGAGCGTGGTAATACAGGTCAGCTGGTTCAAACGGACGGGTAAACGTGTTTTTAAAATGGCACCTGTTCATCACCATTTCGAACTGCTCGGATGGATGGAAAGTAAAGTTGTCGTCCGATTCTGGATAATTGCTGTGATACTTGGACTTCTGGGTCTAACTACATTGAAGATAAGGTGATACATGGGATACTGGACTGACGGTGGTCGAAATGCGGGAGTACTCGGTCTCGGACTGAGCGGCAGGGCCGCCGCAGCACTCCTGAAAAGCAGAGGTTTTTCCGTCACCGGACTTGATGATCGTTCTGATATTGAACCCTGTGCAGCCTGTGACAGGATAATTACCGGTGACAGGATTATCAGCAGCCTTGAATTTCTTGATGGGCTTGTTATCAGTCCCGGTATACATCCTGAGTCAGAAGTTCCCACAAAGGCAAGCGGGATGGGGCTGCCAGTAATCGGAGAGATCGAACTCGCTTTTCGTCATACTGAAATCCCTGTAATTGCAGTAACAGGTTCAAATGGAAAAACGACTACTGCCGAATGGCTTGGATACACTCTTCGCAAGGCAGGAGTGAATGCCTGCGTTGCGGGGAATACGGGATTTCCATTCAGTACCGCTGTGCTGGAAAACAGCGATGCTGAATTCTTCGTACTTGAAGTCAGCAGTTACCAGCTACAGACTATCAAGACATTCCGCCCGTTTGCCGCAGCCATACTTAATGTTACTCCTGATCATCTTCAGCGTCATGGCGATATTGAAAGCTACAGGAACGCCAAGGCGGGGATTTTCATGAATCAGCATGATACTGACGTACTTGTGCTTAACAGAGATGATGCTGGTTCGGTACCGCTTGCCGGCAGGACAATGGGTCTGGAATGGTTTTTCGGAATTGGAAAAAGTGTTCGAGACGGCGCGTTCGTTGAAGGCAATTCACTCTTTCTTGCAAGCTCTGACGTAGAACGGTTTGTATTGGATATCAGAAAGATATCTCTGCCTGGCACCCATAATCTTGCTAATGCGCTTGCTGTTGCGTGCCTGGCCAGGAAAGCAGGATTGGAAGCAGGGGAGATGATTGAGGGCCTGACCACTTTTTCAGGAGTACCTCACAGAATTGAGCGTATAAGGAAAATCAATGGAGTTGAATTTGTGAATGACTCCAAATCTACAAATCCTGATTCACTCCTGGTCGCATTAGAGAGCTTTGAAAGGCCAATAATTCTCATAGCAGGTGGTAAGGCAAAGAAGGCTGATTACAGCGTACCTGGACAGCTTATCAGTGACCGTGTCAAAGCTGTGATACTCATAGGAGAAGCAGCTGCTGAACTTGAGGAAGCGTGGGCTGGTACTGCGGAAATATTCGTTGAGGAAGTTATGGAAAAAGCAATTGCCAGAGCGACAATTCTTGCAGACGAAGGTGATGTTGTACTTCTTTCACCAGGCTGCGCCAGCTTCGATCAGTACAGGAATTTCGAAGAGCGTGGAGAGCATTTCAGAAATCTTGTGGAGGGGCTTGAGTGAATTGAAGAACATTAAAGCCGTAAGAGCGAAAAATGTTATGCTGATATCCGCCGGCTTGCTCCTTCTTCTGGGAACTCTCGCTGTGTTTACAGCAAGCTCATTCAAATCTCTGATGATTACAGATTCAGACTCCGGTACAATCTTCCTGTTTCCACATATCAGGAAAGTGTTTGTTGGAGTTTTAGCCGGTCTTATCGCCTGGTCAATACCTTCGGATAAATTGAAGAAACTATCTCCAATCCTGTATGCGGGATCTGTTGTACTGCTTCTGGCTCTGCTCATACTCAAGGGCTCACACTGGGCTCCCTTTATCAACGGATCTGCCAGGTGGTTTGTTTTCTGGGGATTCCGCATAATGCCGTCCGAAATCGCAAGAATTTCCTATATACTGCTTGCTGCATCACTTGTTTCCGATGGTGTCATCCGTGCACGGTGTGGCATAGGTGTTATAAAGCTCGCATTCCTCGCAATCCTTCCCGCTGTTCTGGTTTCTCTGCAACCTGATTTCGCCGGTGCGATGTACATTTTTATCATGATGGTTGTAGTACTCTTCCTGGCTGAAGCACGATTCAGAGATATGCTGATACTTTTTCTCCTGATGATTACTCTCGCCTCAGTAGTTGCTTTCTCATCGGAATACCGGAGAGAGAGACTTCAAAGCTGGTTTTCACCCGGAGATGCTACAGAGGCTTCTATTTACCAGCCTGAACAGGCCTGCATCGCTCTGGGGAGCGGCGGGATAATGGGCAGGGGAATTGGAAGGGGACGTCAGCAGAGAGGATTTCTTCCTGAAGCATTTTCTGACTACATACTGGCGGTTATTGGGGAGGAAACAGGATTTGCCGGTGTCATACTTATACTGATCCTGTTGTTTCTGCTCCTGATGTCAGGATGGATAATTGCTGATAGCGCAGATTACCTTTTCGGCTATCTTGTTGTCGGCGGGTTGATAGCGTCAATTGCGGTTGGGATGTTCGTTCATATTGCCGTTGTGACCAGGATGATTCCCTCCACAGGTATGCCTCTTCCGCTTGTCTCATGGGGTGGTTCAAATCTGCTGATAACCATTGGTACTCTCGGAATCGTATCCAGAGTAGCCGTGGAAAGAGGGAAAAAATGAAAATCGCCATAGCCGGGGGAGGAACAGGGGGACATATAAGTCCGGCCATTGCTGTTGCTGAAATTATCCTTGAAGAGTTTCCAGGGGCTGTTGTGGATTTCATTGCGACTCCAAGGCCGGTTGACAGAAGGATGTACAAGCAATTTGAAAGCATGGTTCATACACTTGATCCACCAAGAATAGACAGAGGATTCTCAGATAAGTTTCTTTTTCCAATCAGGGCGACCAGATCGTTTTTCAGAGCCCGCAGGCTTCTGCGTGAACTTGATTCATCTGTTTTATTCTCCACTGGAGGATACTCTTCTTTCTTTCCTGTAGTCGCCGCCAGATCCCTCGGGATACCTTCACTGATTCATGAGTCCAACAGCATCCCGGGACGGGCAAACAGACTTGCAGCATCATTTGCGAATAAAATTCTTATCGGATTTGAATCAGCTTCATTACGATTCAAGAAAAAGCCTGTGGTTCTAACCGGGAATCCTGTAAGACCAACACTCGAAAGAATTGAAAAAAGAGAGGCGCGAAATCAACTTGGAATTCCTCCTGAGGGTACTGTTATCCTGTTCCTTGGTGGAAGCCAGGGAGCAAAAGCAATTAATGATATCGCGTTGCAGGTTCCTGAAGGAGTTCACTGCATTCTTCAGTGTGGTTCCAGAGACATAGAGAGAGTAATGCTCGAATCAAGGGAAAACAACAGAATTACAGTTTATGATTTTGTTGATAATCCGGCTCTGCTCTATTCTGCTGCTGATATTGCTGTGGCACGTTCAGGTGCAATGACAACAGCTGAACTATCCTGGTTCAGAATTCCCTCAATTTATATTCCATACCCTTTCGCTGCGGATAACCACCAGAAATGGAATGCTGCTTCCATCGCAGAAAAGGGTGGCGCAATTGAAATCAATCAGGATGGACTGGAACCAGACGTTTTATGGAAGATTGTAATCGGATTATTGGAGAATACTTCTGAAATGGATAAAATGAAAACCGCGCTGGCGGAGATGATGCCGGTGAATCCAGCGACAGTTATTGCAAGAGATATTCTTGCGTTGTCCGATGAAGGCGTATTCTGATGGCCCGATCTGTACATCTGATAGGTATCTGCGGCAGCGGAATGAGTTCTCTGGCTCTCTGGTACAGAAGCAGGGGGTGCATCGTTACCGGATGTGACAGGGAGCCCGGCGAGAACCGTTCCGAACTCGAAGCAAAGGGAATACAGGTATTTGAAGGACATGATACTGACCATATCAATAACGTTGATGAGGTTGTATTCAGTGCTGCCATACCGACTGATCATCCGGAGATAGTTCATTCACTGAAAAAAGGTATTAAAGTTCTCAGGCGGAGTGAAGCTCTTGCAGAACTCGCAAACGATACTACTCTACTCGCTGTAGCGGGTGCTCATGGGAAAACAACTACTACTGCCATGACCGGCTGGATATTGCAGGAGACAGATCTTAATCCAACTGTAATGCTTGGAGGACGGGTTTCGAAATGGAATGGCAATTTCCGTTCCGGTTCCGATCTGACAGTAGTTGAAGCGGATGAATACGACAGAGCTTTCCTGCATCTTCGTCCCATGTCCGCTGCAATTACATCTTTTGCCATAGAACATCTTGAATGCTATGGCACTCCCGAAGCTCTGTCTGTCGCATTTGGTGTTTTTCTTGAAATGACCTGTCCGGGCGGGACGGTAATTGTTCCTTATAAAAACAGAGATCTTGCCAGATGGGCTGAGCGGATTGGCCGAAGGGTAATCACAACAGGAACTCAGGGTGATATCCTCTGCAAGCGCGTCAGAACTGATTCATGGGAACAGGAATATCAAATAGGCGATTTCACCGGGATACTTCCACTTCCAGGTGAGCATAATCTCCGCAATGCAGAAACAGCTATTGCTCTTGCATCCACTGTTGGAGTTAACTTTGCCGACTCTATCAGGGCTCTCGGGAGTTTCCCCGGTGTATCAAGGCGGCTGGAAAGAATCGGGGAATTCGGATCAGCGATTGTGCTTTCTGATTATGCACATCATCATGATGAGATAAGCGCAGCTCTTCAGGGGGTATCTCAGGTTTCAAATGGAAAAATCTGTGTTGTGTTTCAACCTCATCTCTATTCAAGGACTGCTGCTCATGCCGAAGAGATGGGACGTGCTCTCTCATCGGCAGACTGGAGCCTGATTCTTCCGGTTTATCCAGCGCGAGAGAAACCGATTGAGGGTGTAGACAACTCCCTCATCGTTGATGCTGTCAGAAGAGCCGGTGGTACCTGTGATGCATGCTTCCACGAAGAATTAAGACCTCTTCTTTCAGATATGCAGGCTGATGTGATTGTTTTCATGGGTGCTGGAAGTGTGGATCAATATGCTAGAAGAATTGTCAGAGGTGGGGAATGATCGTCCGGCGCATACAAATAATCTGGATACTTCTCTTATCCGGTATTATCGCATTCGCGCTTGCGATGGCATACAGATGGTTCGAAAGGGGAGGGGCATTCGACCTTGCTACAGTGCGAATACGAGGGATACGACAAGCTGATTCATCAGCAGTATGCCTTGCTGTTGAACCTCTGTTTGGCACATCCATCTGGCAGATTGATCTTGAAGAGGTTCAGGATCGTCTTGAAGATATTCCCGGAATCGATGATGCTGAAGTCAGTAGGGAATTGTTGAACGGGATGATTCTGCGGATTGAACTGGCTGAACCCGTATTCGCTGTAAATGATTCCGCTGGTACAGTAGCTGTTTCAGCATCTGGAGAGCGTCTTCCAGTTACTTTCCTGACAGATACAATTCCTGTTGTTGATGCTCACTCTAATTTAAGCACCTCAGTCTCTGCCAGTCTCGCGGAATGGTTCAAGAACATGGAATTTAAACATGACAATCTTGTATTTCGCTATTCCGACGAGGGTTTGTCAGTCTTCATGAGCGACTGGTGTGAGGTCCTCCTGGGAGTTGATAATCTGTCCGGGAGATGGAGGGATTATTGTCTTCTTGAAGCCTCTATGTCAGATCTTGGTAACTGGGAACAGGTGGACATGAGATACATTAATCAAGCAATTCTCAGAAGAAAAATGGAAGAATGTATTGATTCCGGAGAAGAATCATGAGTAAAAAAGTGCTGTCCGGTCTGGATATAGGAAGCGAAAGAGTAACATGCATTGTTGCTGAAGTCGATGATCAGGGAATCCTTCATATCACCGGTGCTGGTCAGGCCCGGACCGGGGATAGCGTTCGCTCCGGGATGATAGTGGATCTTCAAGGTGCAACTGATGCAGCCTTAATTGCTATGGAAGAAGCTGAGTCGCTTTCCGGATGGGAAATATCTGATACTGCTGTGTCGATCAGTGGTACTCATGTAAGAGGACTTCATGGCAGGGGAACTGTGAATATCGACAGAGAAGGAGATCTCAGCTCCGGCGAAATAACCTGGATGGATATTGAAGATGCATTGGAAACTGCACAGCTGATTAAACTTCCACGTGAATCGACCGTACTTCAAACAGTGAAGTGCGGATACTCCATTGACGGATTTGACAGATTGATAAAACCACCTGTTGGCCTTCGCGCAGAGAGGCTTACAGCTGACATTTATATGGTCACCGCAGACAGATCAGCAATTCTGAACCTTGAGCAGGTCATACATAATACAGGTCGTAAGATCTCCAGCATTTATCCTTCGGCATCCGCCGGAGCGAGAGCAGTGCTTACGAGAGATGAAATGGAAATCGGTGTAGCTCTTGCTGACATTGGAGCAAGTACTACGGATATTGCCGTGTTTTATTCGGGCACTCTTGCTCATCTTGCCGTCATTCCCACCGGTGGTGAAGCGATAACCAGAGATCTTCAGCAATTACGCATTCCGCATACAGAGGCTGAAAGGTTGAAGAAGGAATACTCAGATGTATCCGGTATTGAAAAACGTGGAGAGAAAAGCATAACCGCCAGTACTTTCGGTGGGAGAAACTCCATATCCATATCATCTGAGGTGATTTCGAGAATTGCTTCCAGAAGAATTCATGAATTGATGAATGATATTATGAATGAAATCAACAGGGCTGGAATACAACAAACTGATCTCCCCGCTGGAATTGTGCTGACGGGCGGCACATCACACCTTATGGGAATAACCGGGGCGGCTTCAAGAGTTACGGGTCTTCCCGCAGAGGTAGGAACGTCATTAGGCCTGAATATGGCTTCACCCCTTGCAGAAACACCCGAATTTGCTACTGCGGTCGGGTTGGTGCTTCTATCGCGGGAAGAGAAGAGTGAATACGAATATAGGAAATGGTTGAATCCTCTTGAAAATATAGTTATTCGTATAAAAGGGTTATTTAACAGATTGAGATAATAAACAAAAGGAGGAATGATGATACCTAAGAAGGAAGGCCCTCGACTTCAGATCGTTGATGTGACCGAAGAGTATCGCGGAAAACCCAAAATAACAGTTGCCGGAATTGGAGGGTGCGGCTGTAATGCAATTGATCGTATGCTGAGTGCTAACATAGTCGGTGTAGAGTATATAGCTATGAATACCGATCTACAGGCTTTAAACAATTGCAAGGCTGATCTGACACTTCAGCTGGGTCTTAAGCTGACCGGTGGTCTTGGTGCCGGAGGAAATTGTGAAACTGGAGAGAGTTCTGCAGAAGAGAGCAGAAATGAAATTGAAGAAAACCTTCAGGACAGCAGCATGATTTTCATTGCAGCTGGAATGGGTGGAGGAACAGGTACCGGAGCTGCCCCGGTCGTAGCCCGGATTGCAAGAGAACTTGGTGCCATAACTGTTGGTGTGATAACAAGACCATTCGAAATCGAGGGTTCTGTCAAGAAAATAAGAGCTGAACAGGGAATATCCGCGCTCAAGAAAGAAGTTGATACTCTTATTGTGATTCCGAATGATAGTCTGCTCCGTGAAGCAGGTGAAGACGAAACACTGATTGATGCACTTGAAAGAGGTAATAAAACCCTGAAAGATGCAGTTGAGGGTATTGCTAACATTATCTTATCACCAGGTCTGATGAATCTTGACTTTCAGGATATTAAGAAAGTTATAACAACTGGCGGTGGAGCCATGATGGGTACAGGATGTTGCAACGGAGAGCACAGGGCATCTGAAGCTGCCAGACGAGCTATTTCAGACCCATTGCTTGAGAATGTTTCTATTGAAGGAGCCAAGTCGCTTCTCGTGAGCGTACAAGCCTCTTCAAGTATGAAGTTTACAGAATTCCATGAAGCAGTGGAGATAGTCACAAAAGCTGTTGGACCTCAGGCGGATGTATCTCTTGGAACAAGTACAATCGAAGAGATGGGGGATAAACTCAAGGTAACCGTAATTGCAACCGGGTTCGGGGAAATGGAAGATACTGAGATAGAAGAGATGGATTTCAGATTGCCTGATAGATTACAAGTAAATTCATCTTCCGGATCCGGTGAACGCAACTCAATTCCGTTTACTCTTGGAGCAGCCAGAACCAGTCAAAAAGAGGACAGGAAGAAGCACCCACCATTTCTCAGACGATAGCGCAAATGGTTTGATGAAAGATAATACGCGTGATAGCAACAATATAACTCATTTATCTAGCTATATGCTATTTGTTTCCGTATATTACCCGCATCCATGAACGGAGGGTAATATATATGAGCCGAAAACCTGCAGCCGAGCATTACGAAGAGAATCGACGCAGGATACTTGGGAAGGAAACATGCAATCAGCCTGTTTCAGAACATGGAATTTTTGAAATAATACTGGCTTCACCCAGAGAATACAGTTATGCGATGTCCTCTCTCGTTTTTCAGAGTGTGTATCAGCAACTTGTTTCCTGGCCGGAAACCTACTGTGAGAGATCATTTTTTCCGATTCTCGATGAATACCACTGGAGAAGTCGATACAATCACCCCGCGATAACACTCGAAACCGGAAAATCAATAAAGGAATGCGATCTGCTGGTTTTCACTCCCTCAGAGGAAGCTGACTATATCAGAATCCTACAGATGATGAGTCTTTCTGAAATTAAGCTCAGAGCTGAAAACAGAATTGATAAATGGCCGCTTGTAATCGCAAGCGGGATTTCTGTTACTGCGAATCCAATGCCACTTTCACTTTTCATGGATGCATTTGTTATTGGAGAAACCGAACCTTCGTTAGGTCCGGTTCTGGATACAATTAAAAGTCTTGGTGCACAGGGAGCATCAAAGAAGAAATTGCTTAGAAGGCTTGCAATATTACCCGGAATGTATATTCCATCAGTTCATGAAATTCCCGGTAAAGTTAATTCGATCATGCGCCAGTGGGCTGGATCTGAAGGAATGGGTTCAAAATCCTGTATAACATCTTCTGAATGCGCACGCGGTGAGACGATTATGCTGGAAATATCGCGAGGATGTCCTTATAACTGCAAATTTTGTCAGCTAGGCTATGTCAGTCTGCCATACAGGGAATGTAAGCTGGAAGATATCGAGGATTCAATCAGAAACCTTCCGGATATTGACAGTTTAACCATTCTCGGAAGTTCGCCCAGATCTCATCCTGATCTGCGAAAGATGATAAAAACAGCGGAGACGTATTATTCAGATGTGTTAATTGATTCAAATAGAACTGAAGAAATAACTCATCGCTTTTCTGAAAGGGCACTTGTTCTCGCGCCTGAGACTGGAACAGATTCGCTGAGAAAGATTATTGGCAAGAAACTTAGCAACAGTATGATGTTCGAGTCTGTAGAGAAGCATTCTAAAAATAATGTGACAGGTATCATAATCCATTTCATGCTGGGACTTCCGTTTGAGACGGATAGTGACAGAAAGGGTATTCTCGACTTTGTGTCAGAAGTCAGAAACAGGACGTCTCTGCCAATATATGTCAGCGTAAATCCATTTATTCCCAAACCCTGGACCGCATTCCAATGGTCTGCAATGGCAGGTTCTACAGATCTCAGAGAGTGGATCAAGGAGCTTGTAGCAGGGATAAAACGTCTCAAAAAGGTATTTATTGAATGTGAAGAACCCAGAAATGCTCATATCAGGGCATTGCTCGCAAGGGGAGATCACAGAACCAGTTACGCACTGGAAGAGAAACTCTCAGGAATAGGCTGGAACACCGCTTTCAAACGAGCAGGTATCAGTATCAGATGGGTACTTGAAGAACTTGATACCGAGACTTCATTCGAGTGGGATTTTCTTAACATGGGATTTGGTCACACAAGACTGGCCCGGGAGTATCAATCGTCATTCACAGGTCATCAGAATCGTATTAAATCTCTTGAAAAAGATACTGAAAAAACTGAGACTGCTAAATAGAAAAGCGGGAATCATGCGATTCCCGCCTCAATAAGATTAGTGTACTAATCAGACCTTTTGAACCTTGCCGGATTTCAGACAGGTAGTACAAATCTTTACCTTTGTTATTTTGCCATTCACAAGAATTCTTGCACTCTGAAGATTTGGTTTCCAGACGTGCTTTGTATGCCTGTTTGAATGACTGACACGATTCCCAACAGTAGGTCCTTTACCACAGATATCACAT